>NZ_CP029343.1:4614199-4921813 GCF_003143515.1 Massilia oculi
GCCTTCGGCCCTGGCTTGCACGCCGTCCGGATCGGTGATCACCAGGTTGTCCAGGCGCAGCGGGTGGTGGTTGAACTCGAACACTTCGTTCGAGATCGCGGCATCGATCGTGACCCAGGCTTCCTTCGAATCGACCATGGCGGTGTTCGGCAGGATCCAGGCGCGGTGGGCCTGGGCCGTCATTGAGGCGCCGGCGAGCATCAGGCCGACGATGGCGGCCTTGTAGAATGTGTTCTGTTGCATGGGGTTCTCCTGATTGTCTTGTCGTTATTGGATCTGGAGCGACACGGCGCCCAGCTCTTCCTTGCCCGCCGCGTTCGCCGCCAGCTTGCCCTTGCCCGTCCAGGTGAACGGCACCTTGACCACTTCGCGTCCGCCCGCCTCGCGCGCCGCTTCCACCACCAGCTTGTAGTCGCCGGCCGCCAGCTTGTCGATGCCGAATCTGGCGCCGCCGAACTTCATGGTGTGGGTGCCGGGCGCGCGGGTGGCGCCGCTGACGCCGTCGATCGGCAGGGTGGCGTCGCGGCCCGCCTTGCGCCACCAGGTGCGCAAGTCCTTGACCCATTTCTCGCCGCCCTTGTCCTTCATCTTGAGGTCGTACAGCACGGCCAGGTTGGAAGCGACGTTCTGGTCGGCATTCTCGATCCAGATCGCCACATAGGGCTTGTGGTATTCGGCCACGTTCAGCTGCGGCAGGTCGAACTTGACGGACAGGTCGGCGCCCATGGCCCAGCCGGATGCGAGCGGGAGGGTGAGGGCGAGCGAATGGGACAGTTTCATTCTTGGTCTTCTCTCGGTTGATGGATCAGTGGACGAACAGGAGGGCCAGCACGATCGGCAGCACGATGCCGAATCCGACCACTGGCCAGGTCGACGGCCGTTTGGCCGCGTGGTACTTCAGGATCAAAAAGCCGGTAATGCAGAACACCACGCAGGCGATGGCGAAGATGTCGATGAACCAGCTCCACACCGCGCCCGTGTTGCGGCCCTTGTGCATATCGTTGAGCCACGAGATCCAGCCGCGGTCGGTCTTCTCGAATTCGGCGCTGCCGTCGACGGCGATGCGCAGCCAGGCGTCGCCGCCGGGGCGGGGCAGGGCGACGTAGGCGTCCTCTTCGCTCCATTCGGCGCGCTTGCCGCGCACGTCGACCGGGAAGGCGGCATTGGTCCAGTCCGCGATCTCGCTCGGCAGCGGCACTTCGGCGTCGGCGTGGTCTTCGGCATAGGCCTGCAACTGGGCCCGCAGCGGCTCGGGGAGCGTCGCCTTCAGGCGCGTGACGACGGGCCTGGCCTCGATCAGGGTGGCATTGTTCAGGGTCAGTCCGGTAAAGCTGAACAGCAGCATGGCCATCAGGCAGATGGCCGAACTGATCCAATGCCACTGGTGCAGCTGCTTGAGCCACATGGCGCGGCTGGCGCCGGGCAGGGCGCTTTCAGTCGCGGATTTGTTCTTGAGAGGAGTTGCAGTAGAAGACATCCATAAATGATAACGATTATCATTTACATGGTCAACTCGGCAATGTGTTCATCGGCACGATGAATGCCAAAAGTGCGACACAGAGAAACACATTTTGTAATAAATAATTTCTTGGACCAGGGTCTGCCTTGGTCAAGATCATGCGTTACAATAATGTGCGCAAATTGGCAGGATTTTGCACACGTATTTTGGTACCGAACAGTCCTTCCCCCACAACTTGATGTCTTGAAGTGCAATCCGCTAACCGGTCAGGCCGTGTCGCGGAAGGTTTTAAACAACCCGCCCAAACCTCGCGAAGCGCGAAAAGAAAGGTGAGCAAGAATGATGCAACAATATAACGCCAACTCCTACCTGTTCGGCGGCAATGCCCCGTACGTGGAAGAGTTGTACGAGGCCTATCTGGACAATCCGACGGCGGTGCCCGAAAACTGGCGCGCCTACTTCGACCAGATGCAACACGTGCCGGCAGTCGACGGCTCGAACCGCCCCGACGTGGTGCACTCCTCGGTGGTGGCCTCGTTCGCGGAACGCGCCAAGCAGGGCCCGATCCGTACCGTCGTCGCTTCGGCCGACTCCGAACTGGGCCGCAAGCGCGTCGCCGTCACCCAGATCACCGCCGCCTACCGCTACCTCGGATCGCGCTGGGCCAACCTCGACCCGCTGCAGCGCCAGGAACGCCCACCCCTCCCAGAGCTCGACCCCGCCTTCTACGGCTTCACCGAAGCCGATCTCGACACCGTTTTCAATATCAGCAACACCTATTTCGGTCAGGAAACCGCGCCGCTGCGCGACATCCTGAACATGTTGCGTGATACCTATACCCGTTCGATCGGCGCCGAGTTCATGTACATCAGCGATCCGACCGAAAAGCGCTGGCTGCAAGAGCGCCTGGAATCGATCCGCTCGACCCCGACCTTCAGCGCCGAGAAGAAGAAGCACATCCTCGAGCGCCTGACCGCGGCCGAAGGCCTGGAGCGCTACCTGCACACCAAGTACGTCGGCGCCAAGCGTTTCTCGCTGGAAGGCGGCGAATCGTTCATCGCCTCGATCGACGAAGTGATCCAGCGCGCTGGTGAAAAAGGCATCCAGGAAATCGTGATCGGCATGGCCCACCGCGGCCGCCTGAACGTGCTGGTCAACACTCTGGGCAAGAGCCCGGCTGACCTGTTCGAAGAATTCGAAGGCAAGCATGCCGACGACCTGCCGGCAGGCGACGTGAAATACCACCAGGGCTTCTCGAGCGACATCTCGACCCCGGGCGGTCCGGTCCACCTGTCGCTGGCGTTTAATCCTTCTCACCTCGAGATCGTCAACCCGGTCGTCGAAGGCTCGGTCAAGGCGCGCATGATGCGTCGCGGCGACAAGAAGGGCAAGGAAGTGCTGCCGATCCTGGTGCACGGCGACGCTGCGTTCGCCGGCCAGGGCGTGGTCATGGAAACCCTGAACCTGGCGCAGACCCGCGGCTACGGCACCGGCGGCACCGTCCACATCGTCATCAACAACCAGATCGGCTTCACCACGTCGGATCCGCGCGACGCGCGCTCGACCCTGTACTGCTCGGACGTCGTCAAGATGATCGAAGCGCCGGTGCTGCACGTGAACGCCGACGATCCTGAAGCCGTCGTGCTGGCCAGCCAGATCGCCCTCGACTACCGCGCCGAGTTCGGCAAGGACGTCGTGGTCGACATCATCTGCTACCGCAAACTGGGCCACAACGAGCAGGACACCCCAGCGCTGACCCAGCCGCTGATGTACAAGAAGATCGCCAAGCACCCGGGCACCCGCAAGCTGTACGCCGAGAAGCTGGCCGCGCAGGGCACGATCGAAGCCGACGGCGGCGACAAGCTGGTCGCGGCCTACCGCGACGCCATGGACGCCGGCAAGCACACGGTCGATCCGGTGCTGACCAACTTCAAGGGCAAGTACGCCGTCGACTGGGCGCCGTTCCTGAACAAGAAGTGGACCGACGCCGCCGACACCGCCGTGCCGGTCACCGAACTGAAGCGCCTGGCCGAACGCATCACCAAGGTCCCTGAAGGTTTCAAGCCGCACTCGCTGGTCGACAAGGTGCTGGCCGACCGCGCCGCCATGGGCCGCGGGGAGATGAACCTCGACTGGGGCATGGGCGAGCACCTGGCCTTCGCCTCGCTGCTGGCGTCGGGCTACGCGATCCGCCTGTCGGGCCAGGATGCCGGCCGCGGCACCTTCGTGCACCGCCACGCCGTGCTGCACGACCAGAACCGCGAGCGCTGGGACCAGGGCATCTACCTGCCACTGGCCAATGTCTCCGACAATCAGGCCGACTTCACCGTGATCGACTCGGTGCTGTCCGAAGAAGCAGTGCTGGGCTTCGAATACGGCTTCTCGACCGCCGAGCCGAACACCCTGACCATCTGGGAAGCCCAGTTCGGCGACTTCGTCAACGGCGCGCAAGTCGTCATCGACCAGTTCATCGCCTCGGGCGAAGTGAAATGGGGCCGCGCCTCGGGCCTGGTCATGATGCTGCCGCACGGCTACGAAGGCCAGGGTCCGGAGCACTCGTCGGCCCGTATCGAGCGCTTCCTGCAACTGTGCGCCGACAACAATATGCAAGTGGTCCAGCCGACCACGGCTGCCCAGATCTTCCACCTGCTGCGCCGCCAGATGGTGCGCCAGTTCAGGAAGCCATTGGTGATCTTCACGCCGAAGTCGCTGCTGCGTAACAAGGACGCCGGTTCGTCGCTGACCGACCTGACCAAGGGCGGCTTCCAGACCGTCATCGGCGAATGCGACGACAAGATCGACGCAGGCAAGGTCAAGCGCGTGATCGTGTGCTCGGGCAAGGTGTATTACGACCTGGTCAACGCACGCAAGGCACGCAGCAGCGCCGACACCGCGATCATCCGTATCGAGCAGATGTACCCGTTCCCGCACAAGTCGTTCGCCGCCGAACTCAAGAAGTTCCCGAACGCGACCGAGGTGGTGTGGGCGCAGGACGAGCCGCAGAACCAGGGTCCGTGGTTCCAGATCCAGCACAACATCTTCGAAGGCATGGAAGATGGCCAGCGCCTGGCCTACGCCGGTCGCGCCGCGTCGGCATCGCCGGCGGTGGGTTATGCGGACAAGCACATCGCACAGCAAAAAGAACTGCTGGAGACCGCGTTCTCGAAACTCAAGGGTTTCATCCTGACCAAATAAACCGTTGGGGCCGAACATTGCACGTTCGGCTCCTGACCAAATAATGGCCGGGTAAGTAAAACCACGCTCCCGCGTCTCGTGCGCGGGGGTACTTGCAAAGAATAATCACTGGAGTTTTAAAAAATGGCACAAATCGAAGTCAAGGTACCTGTTCTGTCGGAATCCGTTGCTGAAGCAACCCTGCTGTCGTGGCACAAGAAAGTCGGCGAATCCGTGTCGCGCGACGAAAACATGATCGACATCGAGACCGACAAGGTGGTCCTGGAACTGCCAGCGCCAAGCGCCGGCGTGATCGTGCAACTGCTGAAAGCCGACGGCGATACCGTCGTCGCGGGCGAAGTCATCGCAATCATCGATACCGAAGCATCGGCGCAGACCAGCCCGATCGCCGTCAAGGCCGTCCCATCGGCAGCGCCGAACGCATCGATCTCGGCCGCGCCTGCAGCCGCCCCGGCTGCAGACCAGTCGAAGGCCGGCGTCGCCATGCCGGCCGCCGCCAAGATCCTGGCCGACAACAATATGAGCGCGTCGAACGTCGAAGGCTCGGGCCGCGACGGCCGCGTGACCAAGGGCGACGCCCTGGCCGCCGTCGGCAACAAGCCGGCCGGCGCTGCGCCAGCCGCCGCGCCTGCTGCGCCGAAGGCCGCGCTGCAACAAGTCGCTGCTCCTGCACCGGCCAACCTGGGCGACCGCCCTGAAGAGCGCGTGCCGATGAGCCGCCTGCGCGCCCGTATCGCCGAGCGCCTGCTGCAATCGCAATCGACCAACGCCATCCTGACCACCTTCAACGAAGTGAACATGGCTCCGGTCATGGAGCTGCGTAACAAGTACAAGGACAAGTTCGAGAAAGAACACGGCGTCAAGCTGGGCTTCATGTCCTTCTTCGTCAAGGCCGCCGTTGCCGCGCTGAAGAAATACCCGATCCTGAACGCCTCGGTCGACGGCAACGACATCATCTACCACGGCTACTTCGACATCGGCATCGCCGTCGGTTCGCCACGTGGCCTGGTGGTGCCGATCCTGCGCAACGCCGACCAGATGTCGATCGCCGAAATCGAGAAGAAGATCGGTGAGTTCGGCCAGAAAGCCAAGGATGGCAAGCTGACCCTGGACGACCTGTCGGGCGGTACCTTCTCGATCTCGAACGGCGGCGTGTTCGGCTCGATGCTGTCGACCCCGATCATCAACCCACCGCAGTCGGCGATCCTGGGCGTGCACGCGACCAAGGACCGCGCCGTCGTCGAGAACGGCCAGATCGTCATCCGTCCGATGAACTACCTGGCGATGTCGTACGACCACCGCATCATCGACGGCCGCGAAGCCGTGCTGGGCCTGGTCGCGATGAAGGACGCGCTGGAAGATCCGGCCCGCCTGCTGCTGGACCTGTAATTCTCGTCACGTGCCGGCGCCGTCATGACGGCGCCGGCTTGCTGTTTGCCGGAGAACGCCATGTTGTCAGACGAAATCAAGCGGCTGCACGAGCTGCACCAGGCCGGCGCGCTGTCGGATGCCGAGTTCGAGCAGGCCAAGGCGCGCATCCTGTCGGGTGCGTCGACCGTCAGCCTCAGCAAGGAACCGCCAACCACCGAGCGGATTTCCTTCGACCAGCACCGCGACGACCTGTTGAGCGGCCTGCGCCGTTCGCGGCTCGACCGCTGGCTGGGCGGCGTGTGCGGCGGCCTGGCGCGCACCTACGGTCTCGAATCGTGGGTCTGGCGCCTGATCTTCGTGCTGTTCGTCCTGACGTTCGGCTTCGGCATCCTGATATACCTGCTGCTGTGGGTATTCATTCCGGAAGAATAAAAAGGAATCAAAGTAATGAGCGATAAACAATTTGACGTCGTCGTGATCGGCGGCGGTCCTGGCGGCTACATCGCCGCCATCCGCGCTGCCCAGCTGGGCTTCAAGACCGCCTGCATCGACGAGTGGAGCAACGCCGCCGGCAAGCCTGCCCCGGGCGGCACCTGCACCAACGTCGGCTGCATCCCGTCGAAAGCGCTGCTGCAATCGTCGGAGCACTTCGAGCACGCCGGCCACGCCTTCGCCGACCACGGCATCAAGGTGTCGGGCCTGGAACTCGACCTGGGCACCATGCTCAAGCGCAAGGACACCATCGTCAAGCAGAACAACGACGGCATCCTGTTCCTGTTCAAGAAGAACAAGGTCACCTTCTTCCACGGCCGCGGCGCCTTCGCCGGCAAGCTCGAGGCCGATGCGGGCTACACCATCAACGTTTCGGGCCCGACCACCGATACCATCACCGCGAAAAACGTGGTGGTGGCGACCGGTTCGAACGCACGCCAGCTGCCAGGCGCTGAATTCGACGAGAAGCTGATCCTGTCGAACACCGGCGCACTGGCGATCGACGCCGTGCCGGGCAAGCTCGGCGTGATCGGCGCCGGCGTCATCGGCCTGGAAATGGGCAGCGTGTGGCGCCGTGTCGGCGCCGACGTCACGGTGCTGGAAGGCCTGCCGACCTTCCTGGGCGCGGTCGACGAGCAGATCGCCAAGGAAGCCCACAAGCTGTTCACCAAGCAGGGCCTGAAGATCAACCTGGGCTGCAAGATCGGCGCGATCACCAAGGGCGCCAACGACGTCACCGTCGAATACGCCGATTCGACCGGCGCGGAACAGAAAGCGACTTTCGACCGCCTGATCATCTCGATCGGCCGCGTGCCGAACACCAACGGCCTCGGCATCGAGACCGTCGGCCTGCAGTTGGATGAGCGCGGCTTCGTGGTGGTCGACGACGAATGCCGCACCAGCCTGCCTGGCGTGTGGGCGGTGGGCGACGTCGTGCGCGGCCCGATGCTGGCGCACAAGGCCGAGGAAGAAGGCGTGGCGGTTGCCGAGCGCATCGCCGGCCAGCACGGCCACGTGAACTTCAACACCATCCCCTGGGTCATCTACACCTCGCCAGAGATTGCATGGGTCGGCAAGACCGAACAGCAGCTGAAGGCAGAAGGCGTGCAGTACAAGGCCGGCACCTTCCCGTTCATGGCCAACGGCCGTGCGCGCGCGCTGGGCGACACCTCGGGCATGGTCAAGTTCCTGGCCGATGCCACGACCGATGAAATCCTGGGCGTGCACATCGTCGGTCCGATGGCGTCCGAGCTGATCTCGGAAGCCGTGGTCGCGATGGAGTTCAAGGCCTCGTCGGAAGACATCGCCCGCATCTGCCACGCGCACCCGTCGCTGTCGGAAGCGACCAAGGAAGCCGCGCTGGCGGTGGACAAGCGTTCGCTTAATTTTTAAGTAGTAGCAATGTGGGGTGGACGGCTCTGCCGTCCACGCGTTCAACCAACGGCGCCGTGCCACTTGCGTGGCGATGGACGCACGGGTTGAACGCGTGGACGGGGACCCGTCCACCCTGCGTTTTTGGGCAACACTTAGCGGCAATGATATGAACGTCCAAGAGTATTACCAGCACGCGCTGAACGAGCGCGGCTTCAAGTCCGACCCGGCGCAACAGATGGCGGTCGACCGCCTGCAACAGGCGTACGACGACTGGGTCCACTACAAGGCCCAGCGGTCGTCCGCTTTCAAGCGCCTGATCAACCGGCCCGACGTGCCCAGGGGCGTGTACATGTGGGGCGGGGTGGGGCGCGGCAAATCCTTCCTGATGGATTCGTTCTACCTGGTGGTGCCGGTGGTGCGCAAGACGCGCCTGCACTTCCACGAGTTCATGCGCGCCGTCCATGGCCAGCTGGATGAACTGAAGGGCGTCGCCGATCCGCTCGACGAGGTGGCCAAGCGCATCGCCAAGAAGTATCGGCTGATCTGCTTCGACGAATTCCACGTCTCGGACATCGCCGATGCGATGATCCTGTACAACCTGCTCAAGGCCTTGTTCGACAATGGCGTCAGCTTCGTGATGACCTCGAACTACGAGCCGTCGACCCTGTATCCGGACGGCCTGCACCGCGACCGCATGCTGCCCACCATCGCGCTGTTGAAGGACAAGCTGGATGTGCTGAACGTCGACGCCGGCAACGATTACCGCAAGCGCGCGCTGGAGCAGGTCGAAGCTTATTACATGCCGCTCGACGCAGCCTCCGACAAGGCGCTGCGCGACGCCTATGCCAAGGTGGCCGATACCGCCGACGAAACGCCGGTGGTGACCATCGAAAAGCGCGAGATCCGCGCGTTGCGCCGCGCTGGCGGCGTGATCTGGTTCGATTTCGCCACCCTGTGCGGCGGCCCGCGCTCGCAGAACGATTACCTGGAACTGGCCAGCCAGTTCCACACCGTGATCCTGTCCGGCATCCCGGCGATGTCGGCCTCCCAGTCGTCGGAGGCGCGCCGCTTCACCTGGCTGATCGACGTGTTCTATGACCACAAGGTCAAGCTGATCATGTCGGCGGCGGTCGAGCCGGAAGAGCTGTACACCACGGGCCAGCTGGCGAACGAATTCCACCGGACCGTATCGCGTATCATCGAGATGCAGTCGCGCGAGTACCTGCTCGCCGAACGGCGCGGCGCGGCCGACGCCATTGCATGAGCGAAAGGAACACCATGACAAGACATCCGATGCTGCGCCTCACCGCAATCGCCGCCACCATCTCCCTGACGCTGCTGCTGGGCGCTTGCTCGAACACGGAGTTGGCGCAGGAAGAAGCGCCGCCAACGCCGAGCACGTCGCCCGAACAGGCCGAACAGCGCCTGGCGGCGGTCGCTCTTGAGCGAGCCGCGATCGAGGCGCGCTTCGCCGAGCGCGAAGTGGTTTGCTACGACAAATTCTTCGTCAACCGCTGCCTGGACGAAGCCCGCGAAGTGCGGCGCGCGGCCCTGGTGACGCAGCGCGCGATCGAGATCGAAGCCTCGCGCTACCTGCGCCGCCTGAAGGTCGAGGAGCGCGACAAGGCGATCGCCGAGGCCGACGCAGCCTATGCGCAAGAAGAAGCCAAGCTGGCGGCCGAGCCGCCGCCGGTGAAGGAGCCGGCCAGCACCGCGCTGCCGCCGCCGCGCACCAAGGCAGGCGAACCGCGCGTGGTGCGCAGCCAGCAGCGCGCCCAGGAAAGGGCGGCGGACGCCGAGAAGGAAGCCGCCGAACGCGCGGCCAATGTCGCAGCCTATGAAGAGCGCCGCCGCAAGTCGGAAGAGCGCCAGAAGGAAGTGGCGCGCCGCGTGGCCGAACGCGAAGCCAAGGCGGCCCAGCGCGCGGCCGACGAGGCCAGGCGCGCGAACGGCAACGGGCCGGCGCCGACCAACTAGGGCGCGTTCACCCCGGGCCGGCGGAGGACCCGTCCTGCGCCGGCTTGACCAGCTTGACGATGGCCATGGTGCAATTGCCGCCTTTGCCTTGCGAGCGTTCGGTGGCCTTGTTGATGAGCATTTCGGACGCCTGGCGCGGCGTCGTCCTGGCGGTCACGGCCGCCAATTCGGCGTCGGTGAAGAAATGCCAGAGGCCGTCCGAGCACAGCAAGAAGCTGTCGCCGGCCGCCAGCCCGGTGTGGCTGCCGGTCGTGACGAAGGGTTCCTTGCGACTGTTTCCCAATACATTGAGCAAGAGCTTGGAACGGCGGTGGTTGCGCGCCGCCTCCGGCGGCAGGCGGTCGCTGGCGACCAGGTGCTCGACGTAGGCGGCATCGCTGGTGCGGACCGCGCACTTGCCGTGCTCGAAGCGGTAGAGACGCGAGTCGCCCACGTGGGCCCAGACCGCTTCGCCGTGCGGGCTGATCAAGAGGCCGACGAAGCTGGCGTGGATCTCGGCCTGCGTGGCCACGGCGTTCATCTTGATCACCGTGTGGGTCTCGCTGATCATCTCGTGCAGCAGCTGGGCCAGGCGTTCGATGCCGGGGCGGTCGCCGGGCTTGAATTGGTCGAAGACCTGGCGCGCCGTATGCAGCACCTGGTCGGCCCCGGCCGGGCTGGCGACCCCGTCCGACAGCACCGCCAGCACGTAGCCGGGGGCGCGGGCGCCGGTGAACAGGGCTGCGCGGTCGTTCTGCTGGGGGCGGTTCCCGATGTGTTGCGCAGTGCCCGCTTCGATCTTGTAAGAAGTCATAAATCCGTGTTTTCCAGGACGCTAACGCCAATCTTTGTTGGCGGCAACCTCCGCCTCGATTAAACTATGCACTGAGAAGCCATCAGCTTGCAAGTTAATCTTGTAGCAACAATAGTGCAAAATCCCGAGCGCCCGTCCTAGCCGGCGCTTTTCGCCATTCTTTCCCGTAACTGCATCCACCATGACCGACGTCCAGGACATCCAGCGCCGTATTATCGAACTCGATGTGGAACACCGCGACCTCGACGCGGTCATCTCCCTGTTGACGGCGGACGGACATGCCGACCAGTTACAACTGCGCCGCCTCAAGAAGCGTAAACTGCAGCTCAAAGATCATATTACGCTGCTGAAGATGCAGCTGGTACCCGATATCCCCGCCTGATGCATTCACAGGCCCAACGAAACCACGTATTTTGACCGACCAACCTTCTGCTTCTCCGGATGCGGTGGAGACCATTGCTCCCGCAGACCCGGCAATCCAGGCTCCCGCCGGCAAATACGACGCCGACGTCGACCGCCTGTTCGGTGCGGGCGGCCCGCTCGCGCCGGCCGTCGGCACCTTCAAACCGCGCCAGTCGCAGACCGAGATGGCCAAGGCCGTCGCCCAGGCCATCGCCGACCAGCAAGTGCTGATGGCCGAGGCCGGCACCGGCACGGGCAAGACCTTCGCCTACCTGGTGCCCGCGCTGCTGTGGGGCGGCAAGACCATCGTCTCGACCGGCACCAAGAACTTGCAAGACCAATTGTTCCTGCGCGATATCCCGACCGTGCGCGCGGCCCTGCGCGCGCCGGTCTCGGTCGCCCTGCTCAAGGGCCGCTCGAACTATGTCTGCCATTTCCATCTCGAGCGCACCCTGCAGAACGGGCGCCTGACCTCGCGCGACGACGTCGGCCACCTGCGCGAGATCTCGCGCTTCATCAAGATGACGAATTCGGGCGACAAGGCCGAGCTGGCCAAGGTGCCGGAGACCGCCACCGTGTGGAACCTGGTCACGTCGACCCGCGACACCTGCATGGGCGCCGAGTGCCAGTATTACCAGGACTGCTTCGTCATGAAGGCGCGCAGGGAAGCACAGCAGGCGGATGTGGTGGTGGTCAACCACCACCTGTTCTTCGCCGACGTGGCGCTGAAGGATACCGGCGTGGCCGAGCTGCTGCCGTCGGCCAATACCATCATCTTCGACGAGGCGCACCAGTTGCCCGACGTCGCGACCCTGTTCTTCGGCCAGTCGGTGTCGACCTCGCAAGTACTGGAACTGTGCCGTGACGTGCTGGCCGAGGGCCTGGCCCATGTGCGCGGCGGCCCGGACTGGGCCAAGGTCGTGACCGTGGTCGAAAAGGCCGCGCGCGACCTGCGCCTGTCCTTCGGCGACGGCAACCTGCGCCTGTCGCTGCCGCAGATCATGCCGACCTCGCAGTTCTTCCCGGCACTTGAAAATCTGAAAGAACAGATCGCCGGCATGATCACGGTGCTGGAAGAACATTCTGCGCGCGCGGAGACGATCGAAGCCTGCCGCGTGCGTGCGCACGAACTGGCTGCTTCCTTCGACGCCTGGAAGCCCGACCACAAGGCGCCGGCCAACGAGCAGGCGGTGCTGTGGGCCGAGGCCTTCTCGTCGTCGCTGCAGTTGCACAAGACGCCGTTGTCGATCGCGCCGATCTTCGCCAGCCAGAGAGAAGGTACGCCGCGCAGCTGGATTTTCACTTCTGCCACGCTGGCGGTCAAAAACGATTTCAAACACTTTTCCGACCAGCTGGGACTGACGGGCGAGCCGGCCAAGACCTGGCCCAGCCCGTTCGACTACCAGAACCAGGGCATCCTGTACGTGCCGACCGGCCTGCCCGAGCCGCAAGCCGCCGTGTACACCGACGCCGTGGTCGATGCCGCCCTGCCGGTGATCGAGGCGGCCGGTGGCCGCACCTTCTTCCTGTGCACGACGATCCGCGCGGTCAATAAAGTGGCCGAACGCCTGCGTACGGAGTTCGCCGAACGCGGCTGGGATTTCCCGCTGTTCGTGCAGGGCGAGCGCGGCCGTACCGAATTGCTCGATTCGTTCCGCAATGCCGGCAATGCGGTGCTGGTCGGCAGCCAGAGCTTCTGGGAAGGCGTCGACGTGCGCGGCGAGGCGCTGTCGCTGGTCATCATCGACAAGCTGCCGTTCGCGCCGCCCGACGATCCGGTGCTGGCCGCGCGCATCGAGGTGATGGAAAAGCAGGGCATGAACGGCTTCATGCACCACCAGCTGCCCGAGGCGATCATCACCCTGAAGCAGGGCGCCGGACGCCTGATCCGCGACGTCGACGACCGCGGGGTGCTGATGATCTGCGATCCGCGCATCATCACCAAGCCCTACGGCCGCCGCATCTGGCAGAGCCTGCCGTCGTTCAAGCGCACCCGGGTGCAGGAAGAAGTGATCCAGTTCTTCCGGCCGGTCGAAGAGGCGGGCGAGAACGTCGGCTGATCAGGGTGCGATGATGACCTTGCCGATGACCTTGCGCGCCGCCATGTCCTGCAGCGCCTGCGCGGTCTCGGCCAGCCGATAGCGCCGCGACACCAGCGGTTTCAGTGTTCCTTCCGCGATCCAGCCGGTGATGCGCGCCATCGCCGCCAGGTGCGCATCCCTTTCCTTGCGCGTGAAGTCGCCCCAGAACACGCCCACCACCGACGCCCCCTTCAGCAGCATCAGGTTCCACGGCAGGCGCGGGATCTCCCCTGCCGCGAAGCCCACCACCAGGTGGCGCCCGCGCCAGGCGATCGAACGCAGGGCCGGCTCGCTGTACTTGCCGCCGACCGGATCGTAGATGACCTCCGGGCCGTTGCCGTCGGTGGCGGCGCGGATCGCTTCGCGCAGGTCCTCGGTTTCATAATTGATCAGCGCGTCGGCGCCGTGCGCCTTGCACGCCGCCAGTTTTTCGTCGCTGGAAGCGGCCGCGATCACGCGCGCGCCGAGGGCCTTGCCGATCTCGATCGCCGCCAGTCCGACGCCGCCGGCCGCACCCAGCACCAGCATCGTTTCGCCCGGCTGCAAGGCGCCGCGGTCGACGACCGCGTGGTACGAGGTGCCGTAGGTGAGCGTGATGGCGGCGGCGACGTCGAAGTCCATGTCGTCGGGCATGGGGAGGAAGGCGCTGGCGGGCGCCACGGCCTGCTCGGCGAAGGCGCCGGTGCGGGTGAAGCCGATCACGCGCTGGCCGGGAACGAAGCCGTCCACGCCCGCGCCGACCGCGCGCACCACGCCCGCGAACTCGTTGCCCGGCGTGAAGGGAAGGGGAGGGCGCACCTGGTACTTGCCCTGGACCGTCAGCACGTCGGGGAAGTTGACGCCGGCCGCCTTCACGTCCACCACGACGTCGCCGGGGCCGGCGACCGGTTCCGGCAAGTTGTCGAGCACCAGGCTGTCTGGCGGTCCCCAAGCGGTGCAGCGTACGGCTTTCATTGCTTCCTCACAGATTATTGGCGGAGTTATTGGCGGGGCGAATTATGCCCTAAGAAAGAGAGCGGCTCTTCGCCCGCCAGGCCCGTGTCCGCTTGTCCGTCCGCAAAGCCGGCAGGGGGCTGCGCGCTAGAGTCTTGGGATGTGGACGCCGCGCGCGCCCAGCACAAGAGGACAAGCATGGCAATCCGTTACGGTTGTTTCTTCAGTTATGCCCACGGCCGGCACGCGCTGATGCAGCGCTTCAAGTCGGCCCTGGCCGACGCCCTGCGCTGCTATCTCGAACCCTACTTCGACAACGAAGACGAACTGTTTATCGATACCGAGCAGCTGGGCGGCGGCGACGATCTCGACCGCAAGATCGCACGCGCGATGTGCGAGAGCGTCTGCATGATCCTCATCTACACGCCCAAGTACGAGGCCCACGCCTACACGCGGCGCGAGTACGAGGCCATGCGCCTGATCGAAGCCGAGCGCGGCAAGTGGTACACGCTGCCGAGCCGCCTGATCATCCCGGTCGTCATGACGCGCCACCCCGAGTCGCTGCCGCCCCAGATCAGCGATGCGCGCTTCTACGTCGACTTCTCGCACTACACGATGGCCACGCCCGATCTCATGTCGAATCCAGACTTCTTGCCGGACATTGACAAGATGGTCAAGCGGATCGCGGCCAATTATGCATGTCAAAAAAAGCATACCCCGCTCGACCACGACTGCAACCAATTCGTGCTTCCCGCTGTCCCACCAGAATGGCGCGATGTTCCAGAACCGATGTTTCCAAAAGAATGAGGAGCCATATGGACCAACAAGGTATCTCGCTCCAGCCGCTGGCCATGCCCGGCGCGGTGACGAGCTTCTATGCCTACGAGGGCGGCGCGGCGCGCAATGCCGTGCTGGCGGCGCTGGCGCTGCAGCTGGCGGGTGGGGACGCCGAGGCGCCGGTGCTGGTGATCGACTGGGATCTCGAGGCGCCGGCGCTGCACCGTCATTTCGCCGTGCCGGCCCATGAACCGCTTGCCGTCATGCCGGTCGCCGGGCCGGCGTCCGCACCCGTAGCGTCGCTTCCGGGCGCGCATGCATTCGACGACGAAGCGGGCGACGCGGTCCGGCCAGGGCTGCTCGAATTCCTCGAGGCCTGCCGCGCCCGCCTGCGCAATACCTCCGGCCGCGGCGAGGAGCTGGCCGACCGCGTGATCGACGGCGTCGGCTGGCAGGCCTATCTCGAACGCGCCGACGGCCGCCGCCCGCTCTACCTGCTGCGCGCCGGCCGCTTCGACGGCAGCTATGCCGAACGCGCCGGCCGGCTTGACTACCCGGCCCTGTTCGACGCCTGCCCGGCGCTGTTCCGCCGCTTCGCGGCGCGCCTGGCGCAGCATTTCAGCCATGTGCTGGTCGCCACCGCCGGCGGCCGCTCGGCCGCCGTCAGCGTGTGCTCGACCCTCGTGCCCGACCGCCTGGTGGGCCTGTTCACGCCCGCGCCGGGCAGCATCGAAGGCATCGAGGGCGTGTTGCGGCGTGCGATCGATTACCGCTGCACCCATGAAGACGAACAGCGTCCGCTGCTGTTCTACCCGCTGGCCTGCAGCGCCGACGGCGCGCGCAGCGATCCGCATGCGCGCTGGCGGCGCGGCGATGCTCGCCATGGCTTGCCTGGCTACCAGCCGCGCTTCGAGGCGCTGCTGCGCACCAGCTATGGCTGGTCGCGCGTCAACCTCGACAGCTGGTTCGACGAGACCCAGCTGGCGCTGGCCGACGCCTTGTCCACCGCCGGCCCGGCCGGCGACCGCCGTGCGCTGGCGCGCCAGGCGGCGCTGATGGCCGAATGGCTGGCGCCGGGCCGCTTCCCCTGGCAATCGCTGGCCGAAGTGCGCCTGCGCGCTGCAGTCGCGCAGGCGCGCCGGCTGGGCGCCGACGACGAGCTCGGTTCGCCGCAGCTGGCCGAAGGCCTCGTCCGCCTGGGCGAGCTGTGCCGCCGCGAGCGGCGCCGCGACGAAGCCCGCGCCTGTTTCGAAGAAAGCCTGGTCCTGCGCGAGCGCCTGCTCGGCGACGACCACACGGCCACGCGCCTGGGCCGCGCCGCGCTGGCCGCGCTCCTGCTCGACAGCGGCGCCGTGCAAGAGGCGCGCCGCCACTACGAGCTGCTGGTCCAGGCCTGCGCGCGCAAGGCCGGCGCGGAAGCTGCCGAGACGCTGGCGGCGCGCTCGCAGCTGGCGCGGGTGCTGGCCGCGCTGGGAGAGGGCGAGCGGGCGCTGGCGCTGCACGAGCAGGTGGTGTCCACCTGCGAACGCGCGCTCGGCGCCGAGCACCTGGCCACGCTCGACTGCCTCGAAGACCTCGCGCACAGCCTGGTGCGGCAGCGCGAACTCGAACGCGCCCGCATCGTGGTCGAGCGGGTGCTCGACGCCCGTCGCCGGCGCCAGGGCAGCGAGCATGCCGACACCCTGCGCTGCGGCCAGCGACTGGCGCTGCTGCTGGGCGAGACGGGCGAACTGGGCAATGCGCGGCGCATCCTCGAGTCGGTGTTGCGGGCCCACGAACGGCATGACGGCCTGGACGCCGCCGGCACGCTGTCGGCGCGCGAGGCGCTGGCCGAGATCCTGGCCGCCCAGGGCGACCTGGCGGCGGTGCGCAGCATCCAGGAATCGCTGGCGCGCACGCGCGAGCGGCACCTTGGGGCCGGCCATCCCGACACGCTCAATATGCAGTTGCGGCTGGCCTCGACCCTGGGCCAGCAGGGTGAGGCCGAGGCCGCGCGCCGCCTGCGCGAACAGGTGGCCGAGCTGCGCCAGCACTTGCGCGAAGTCGAAGGCGCGCCGGCGCCCGGCGGCGCTCTTGACGATGCCGTGCAGGCGCAGAGGATGGAAGAGATGGGGGGGCAGATGCGGGCGCAGGCCGGGGCAGGCTTTGCCAGCCCGTCGCCGGGCGGCCTGGCGCCCGGCCTGCCATCGTCGGCGCCGTCGCGCGCCGGCCTGCCTGCGGCGGACGGCATGGCGGCGCACGGCCAGCACGAACTTGCGGCGTCGCGCGAGCACGTCGAAGCCAGTCATGCGGCCGACAACCTGGGCCACAAGCTCACCCAGTTGCAGAACCTGATCGACAGCCGCAGTCCCGAGGAGGCAAGGGCGCTGGCCGACAGCCTGCGCACCTCGGTGCTGGGGCCCAGCGCCGCCCATCCGCTGCGCCGGCGCGGCGCCGCCATGATCAAGCAGGTATATCTGCAAGAGGGTGACAAGGATGCGTTGCTGTCCTTCACCCAGGACGAAGTATCGCTGCTCGAAGGCGCCTTGATCGAAGCGGCGCGTGACAACCCGATGGCGATGCGCTGAATCCATGGCGCCGGCGCCGCGCCAGCCTTGATGCGCGGCGGCCCTTGGGGCAGGTGCCTGCGCCGGCGCCCATATTCTCGCACCCGTACGCCTGCGCCCGTATGCCTGCGTCCGTATGCCGGCGTCCATATGCCTGCGCTCGTACGCCGGCGCTCGTACGCCGGCGCCCGTATGCCGGCGCCCGTATGCCGGCGCCCGTATGCTCACGCCGGATCGCTGGCCTCCAATCCGCCAGCCTGCCAACCTGGCGGCAGTGGACCGCCACCAACCGTGCGGCGCCGCGACTTGATCTCGTGACAATCAACTTGCCAGGACGGCATTGGCCGATTGCGGTCGCGCTTGTCAGCCTGTCCAGTAAACTGTCGCATGGTCGCCGCACTGTTATCAGACGTTCCATCGAGCGTCCCGGATTATGAAATCCGGGCGTGAATTTCTGCTGCCGGGCGTCGATACGGGCGTTGCTTCAGGTAAAATCTCCGCCATGCGAATCTTGATCAGTAACGATGACGGTTATCTGGCGCCTGGACTGCAGGCGCTGGCGGACGCGCTCGCGCCGATCGCCGACATCGTCGTCGTCGCACCCGACAGCAATCGCTCGGGCGCCTCGAATTCGCTGACCCTGGACCGGCCGCTGTCGGTCTTCAAATCGTCCAACGGCTTCTATTTCACCAATGGCACGCCGACCGATTGCGTGCACATCGCACTGACCGGCATGTCCGATGCGCCGCCCGATCTGGTGGTTTCCGGCATCAATAACGGCCAGAATATGGGCGACGACACCCTGTATTCGGGCACCGTCGCCGCCGCCACCGAAGCTTTCCTGTTCGGCCTGCCGGCAATCGCCTTCTCGCAGGTGCATGGCGGCTGGGCCCATGTCGATTCGGCCGCCCGCGTGGCGCGCGACATCGTCGAGCGTTTCGCCGCCGGCGGCTTCGACATGCTGCCCAAGCCTTTCCTGCTGAACGTGAACATCCCGAACCTGCCGTACGAGGACATCGGCCCGCTGACGCCGACCCGCCTCGGACGCCGGCACCAGGCCGAGCCGGTGATCCGCGCGCAGGATCCGCGCGGCCGCGAGATCTTCTGGATCGGCGCCCCCGGCGCCTGCCGCGATGCGGGCGAGGGCACCGACTTCCACGCGACCGCGCAAGGCCGCGTGTCGATCACGCCGCTGCAGATCGACCTGACCCACAAGACCCAGCTGGCGCTGCTGGCGGGAGGCCTGGCATGAAGGATGCGCGCCCGAATTTCCCCCTGCCGCTGTCGTCGGTGACGAGCGGCGTGCGCAAGCCCGGCACCCCGGCGCCGGTGCAGACGCCGCAGACCGCCACCCGCAACGCCACCACCTATACCGGCGCCAGGACGCCGCCGTCCCCGAGCCCGGCGCCACGCACGCCCAGCTATGTGCAGGTGGCCGGCAGCGCCCCGGCAGCCCAGCGTTCCGACCTGGCGGCGACCGAGGCGGTGCGCCGCGCAATGGTGGGCCGCGTGGCGCGCCAGGGCGTGAGCGACCCGCAGGTATTGATGGCGATGGAAATCGTGCCGCGCCACCTGTTCATCGAACCGGCCATGTCGGGCCAGGCGTATGTCGACGCCTCGCTGCCGATCGGCCATAACCAGACGATTTCGCAGCCCTATATCGTCGCCCGCATGATCGAAGCCATGCGTGCCGGCGGCGCGCTGGGCAAAGTGCTCGAGATCGGCACCGGCTGCGGCTACCAGGCCGCGGTGCTGTCCTTCGTCGCCAAGGACGTGTATTCGATCGAGCGCATCAAGCCTTTGCACGAGCTCGCCAAGACCAATCTGCGACCGCTGCGGATATCGAACCTGCGTTTGCAGTATGGGGATGGTATGCTAGGCTTGCCGCAGGTCGCGCCTTTCGATGGCATCATCCTCGCCGCTGCCGGACTCGAGGTGCCCCGGGCCCTGCTCGAGCAGCTGGCCATCGGCGCGCATCTCGTGGCGCCGGTCGGCGCCCAGGTGCAGCACCTGCACCGTATTACCCGCACCGGCAAATCCGAGTGGACCAGCGAAACGCTGGAAGCGTGCCACTTCGTGCCGCTGCGCCCGGGCACCATCTAGAAACCCAAGAGGGGCCGCCAGGCCCGCCGTACGCCGATAAGACAATAGAATGCCAATGACACAAGCACCGCGTTTAGCCCTCCTGACGATCCTCATCGGCCTCGTGGCCGGTTGTTCCACCACTACCCGCCAGGCGCCGGTCGTCGAGCGCCCCGTTACCGCTGCCCCGGTCCGTCCAGCCCCGACCAAGGTCGAAGAAACGCCGAAACAGGACGAGCGCGGCATGTACACCGTGCGCAAGGGCGACACCCTGCTGCGCATCGCGCTCGATTTCGGTGAAAACTACCGCGACCTGGTGGCCTGGAACAACCTGGCCAATCCGGACGACATCAAGGTCGGCCAAGTGCTGCGCGTGAGCCAGCCGGGTGGCGAACGGACCGCCAATGTCCAGACCCAGCCGGTGCCGATGCCGCCGTCGGCCAGCGTGCCGCGCAAGACCGAGCCGCGCGCCGACAAGACCCCTTACAACGAAGGCAAGGTGGCCACCACCACGCCGCCGGCCACCACGCAGCCTGCCACGCCCGCGGCACCCGCCGTCCCGGCTGCCGGCGACGAAGCACGCCTGAGCTGGATGTGGCCGTCGGAAGGGCGCGTCATCGCCACCTTCGACGATGGCCGCAACAAGGGCATCGACATCGCCGGCAAGATGGGCCAGCCAGTCGTCGCCGCCGGTTCGGGCAAGGTAATGTATGCTGGCAGCGGCATCCGCGGTTATGGTAATCTCGTCATCGTCAAGCACAGCAACAGCCTGTTGTCCGCCTATGCCCACAACCGCAAGATCGTGGTCAAGGAGGGCGACAACGTCAGCCGTGGCCAGGTGATCGCCGAGATGGGCGACTCCGATGCCGATGCGGTCAAGTTGCACTTCGAGATTCGTCAGCAGGGCAAGCCGGTCGACCCGACGAGGTTCTTGCCCGTTCGTTAGGAACGGTATGACGCAGCCGCCGCACTCGCTGGACCAGGACGATAGGGACGAGTTTCCGGATGAGCCGGAAAGCGAGCGCGTGCATGCTGATGACGATATCGACCGTGCAGACGGCGCGGCGGCCGAGGAAGGCATCGCGCGCCACGCCAGCGCCGACACGGTCGACGAGCTGCGCAAGGTCTTGCAGGCCGAGCTCGCAACCGATACCACCCAGCACTACCTGAACCAGATCGGCGCCAGGCCGCTCCTCACGGCCGGCGAGGAAGTCCACTACGCCACCCAGGCCAAGGCCGGCGACTTCGGCGCGCGCCAGAAGATGATCGAGCATAACCTGCGCCTGGTCGTCTCGATCGCCAAGCACTACATCAACCGCGGGGTGGTCCTGCTCGACCTGATCGAAGAGGGCAATATCGGCCTGATGCGCGCCATCGACAAGTTCGAGCCCGAGCGCGGCTTTCGCTTCTCGACCTATGCCACCTGGTGGATCCGCCAGAGCATCGAGCGCGCCATCATGAACCAGGCCCGCACCGTACGCCTGCCGGTGCACATGGTGCGCGAGCTCAACGGCGTGCTACGCGCCAAATACCACCTCGAGGCCCAGAAGCACGACGGCAAGGAAGCCTCGAGCGAGGACATCGCCAGCCTGGTCGGCCGTCCGGTGGAGGAAGTGCAGGACATACTGACCTTGTCCGAGCACGCGACCTCGCTCGATGCGCCGCTCGACAATGATCCGCAATCGAGCCTGATGGACATGCTGCCCGACGACGGCGACGGCAGCCCCGACGCTCACGCCGAGCAGCAGGAGGTAGCGCTGCTGGTGCGCGACTGGCTGACCCGGCTGCCCGACAAGCAGCGCCTGGTCGTCACCCGCCGTTTCGGCCTCGACAACGACGATCCGGCCACCCTGGAAACCCTGGCCGAAGAGATGGGCGTGACGCGCGAGCGGGTACGCCAGATCCAGCAGGAAGCGCTGGTCAAGCTCAAGCGCGCGATGGCGGCGCGCGGCGTGGTGCGCGACTCCTTGTTGTAACGACAATCCCGCCGGTAGCGTCCACTTCGATTCCTTGCTATCATGCCCGCCGGGCCGTTTCGGCCATTTTTTCTTTTTGCGCGGCCGTTGAAGCATGCGCCGCCGGCCAGGGCCAGCTCCCTGCCTTCACCCCACTTTCTCATCACCATGCAAGAAATCTTCATCGACATCAAATCCCTCGACATGGACGGCCGCGGCGTGGGCCACCTCGAGAACGAGGACGGCTCGCCAGGCAAGGTGATCTTCGTCGAAGGCGCGCTGCCGGGCGAACGCGTCAGCTTCGAGACGACGCGCAAGAAAAAGAATTGGGAAGCGGGCCGCATGTTCACCCTGCAGCGCGCCTCGTCGATGCGGGTCGAGCCGAAGTGCCAGCATTTCGGCTACTGCGGCGGCTGCTCGATGCAGCACCTGGAGCCGGGCGCGCAGGTGGCCATGAAGGGCCGCGTGCTGGAAGATAACCTGTGGCACCTCGGCAAAGTGAAGGCCGAGATGATCATGCGCCCGATGTATGGCCCGACCTGGGACTATCGCTACCGCGCGCGCCTGTCGGTGCGCCACGTGGCGAAGAAAGGTGGCGTCCTGGTGGGCTTCCACGAGCGCGCCTCGTCCTACGTGGCCGACATCACCACCTGCGAGATCCTGCCGGACCACGTCGCGCGCTTGCTGGTGCCGCTGCGCGAGCTGGTCGGCGGCCTGTCGATCTACAACCAGATGCCGCAGATCGAGGTGGCGATCGGCGAAGAGACGACGGTACTGGTGCTGCGCATCATGGCGCCGCTCTCCGCTGCCGACGAGACCCTGGTGAAAGCCTTCGCCGACCAGTGGGGCATCCAGTGGTGGCTGCAGCCGAAGGGTCCGGACACCGCCTATCCGTTCTACCCCTTGGGCAAGGAGCTGTACTACACGCTGCCCGAGTTCGGCATCCGCATGCCGTTCAAGCCGACCGACTTCACCCAGGTGAACCACCACATCAACCGCGTGCTGGTGTCGAAGGCCCTGCGCCTGCTGGAAGTGCAGAAAGACGACCGCGTGGCGGACCTGTTCTGCGGCCTGGGCAATTTCACCCTGCCGCTGGCAACCCAGGCGCGCGAGGTGGTCGGCATCGAGGGCAGCACGGCGCTTACCACGCGCGCGCTGGACAATGCGAAGGCGAACGGACTGGCCGGGAAGACTTCGTTCTCGACCCGCAACCTGTTCGAAGTCACCAGGGACGACCTGGTGGCGCTGGGCAAGTTCGATCGCATGCTGATCGACCCGCCGCGCGACGGCGCCATGGTGCTGGCGCTGGCGCTGGCCGAACTGCGCCAGACCCACGAAGACCTGATGCCACAGCGCATCGTCTACGTCTCCTGCAGCCCGTCGACGCTGGCGCGCGATGCCGGCATCCTGGTGCACAAGGCGGGCTATGTGATGAAGAAGGCAGGCGTGGTGAACATGTTCCCGCACACCTCCCACGTCGAGTCGATCGGCGTGTTCGAGCTGGGCGCCAAGCCCGTGCCGGCATCCGATGGCGCCGCCTATGTGCCAGCCGACGTGCCGGCCTCGGACGCGGCGGCCTGAGTGAAGAAGCCCGGTCGCCACGCGGCAGCCCTGCTGGCTGCCGCCGTCGCGACCGGGATGGTCGCCAGCCTGGTGCAAACCCAGGTCAATCTCGGCGAACTCACCGCGCTCGGCGCGTCGATTCCGCCGTCGCTGCGGGCCTGGACCACGCTGCAAGACCTGGCGGGCTTCGGCCCGGTGATGATCGGGATCTCCTTCGCGGCGCTGCTGCCCGCCATGCTGGCCGCGCACGCGATCGGACGCGCGGCCGGGCCGGCGCGCCGCGCGCCGCTGTTCGCCGCGGCCGCCGTCGCCGGCCTGTGGGCGGCATTCTGGCTGATGCTCAACGTCATTCCCATGCCGGCGATCGCCGCGACCCGCGGTGGGATCGAGCACGCGCTGATGGCCATGAGCGGGATTGCCGGCGGCCTGGTCTATGCCCGCATGACCTCGCCGTCGCGACAAGCTGAACAGTCACGGCGCCAGGTGCTGGCGGCGGCGCTGATGGTCCTGGCTCCGGCGGCGCTTTTCCTCATCACCTCTCCCGGCGCGGCCGACAAGCTCGATGCGGTCGATCCCGCCACGTACCGGATCGAGACCGTGGCGAAGGGACTCGATCGGCCATGGGCGCTGGCCTTCCTGCCGGATGGTCGCCTGCTCGTCACCGAGATGGCAGGGCGCCTGCTGGTCATCGGCACGGATGGCGCGAAGACGCCGATCGCCAGCGGCGGCCTGCCGCCCGTGTTCCAGCGCGGCGGCACCATCGGCCTGATGGACGTCGCGATCGACCCCGCATTCGCGCGCAATGGCTTGCTGTACCTGACGATGGGCCATGGCGAGGAGGGCGCCAATGGCACGCGCCTGGTGCGCGCCAGGCTGGAGAATGACCGGCTGGAGGACGTCCGCGTGCTGTTCAGCTCCACGCCGAAGCCGCGCGCCGGCAATAACGGCGGCCGCATCGCTTTCCTGCTAGACGAGACGCTGGTGCTGACGGTCGGCGACGGCAACTGGCGCCGCGAAGAGGCGCAGAACGTCGCCAACCACCTCGGCACCGTCGTCCGGCTCGACCGCGACGGCAAGGCGCCGCCCGACAATCCCTTCGTCAAGCGTCCCGGCGCCGCGCCCGAGGTCTACAGCCTCGGCCACCGCAACCCGCAGGGCATCGCCGTCGATCCGGTCACGGGCGAGCTGCTGCTTACCGAGCACGGCGCGCGCGGCGGCGACGAGATCAACCGCATCGTGGCAGGCAAGAACTTTGGCTGGCCGCTCGTCACGGCCGGCATCGATTATCCGTTCGGCCGCGTGACGCCATTCAGCCGCCTGGCCGGCTTCGAAGCGCCGCTGCTGGAATGGACGCCGTCGATCGCACCGGCCGGACTGGCGGTCTACCGCGGCGACGGGTTCCCCGATTGGCGTGGCGACCTGCTGGTGCCGGCACTGCGCGGCCGCGCCCTGCACCGCGTCGTACGCGATGGCGGCAGGATCGTCGGCCAGCAGACGCTGCTGGCAGAACTGAATCAGCGCATGCGCGACGTCAAGTCCGGCCCGGACGGCGCGATCTATGTCCTTACGGATGGTGTCGACGCCAGCCTGCTGCGTTTGACGCGCCCATGAAAAAACCGGCCCGCAGGCCGGTTTCTTGTCGAGAAGCAGCGATCGATCAGTCGTCGCCGCCCACGATGCCCAGCAGGCGCAGCAGGCTGCTGAAGATGTTGAACACGTTCAGGTAGATCGACAGGGTGGCGGTGACGTAGTTGGTCTCGCCGCCGTTGACGATGCGGTGCACGTCATACAGGATGAAGGCCGAGAAGATACCGATCGCCAGGACCGAGATCACGATCGACAGCACCGACATCTGCAGGAAGATGTTGGCGACGACCGCCAGCAGCAGGACGACGACGCCGGCCATCAGCCAGCTGCCCATGCCCGAGAAGTCGCGCTTGGTGGTGGTGGCGATGCTGGCCATCACGGCGAACACGACGGCGGTGCCGCCGAAGGCGGTCATGATCAGGCTGGCGCCGTTCGAGTAATTGAGCGTGTGGGTCAGCAGCGGGGCCAGCATCATGCCCATGAAGAAGGTGAAACCGAGCAGCAGGGCGACGCCCAGGCCGGAATCCTTGTTCTTCTCGATGGCCCACATGAAGCCGAAGGCGACCGCGAGGAAGATCACGAAACCCATGATGCCGGTGAAGGCGATGCCCAGGGACATGCCGGCGACCGCGCCAAGCACGGTCGGGATCATCGACAGCGCCAGCAGCCAATACGTGTTGCGTAACACTTTGTTACGCGTGGCCTGACCACCTTTGCTCAGGTCGATGGTACTTTGCTGTTGGGTACTAGGGTACATATAGTGCCTCCGGTTAAATAAATGGTACGTGCGCGTGTTACGCAAGGTCCGTCATCTTGATCATATCGCATCATTCTTAACGGAAGATGAAGAAAGGATCATTGGACGGACTTTTGCCGCCACTGTAACACCATGCTTGCCGCTACCGCAATATCGGATATCTGGGGCAGGTATGGTAAAATTAAAGGTTGATTGAGTCCTAAAGTTCAAACGAATTTCTCAGTTCAAAACCTTACTTTTATTGGAGTTTTTCTCATGGCAATCGAACGCACCCTGTCCATCATCAAGCCTGACGCAGTTGCAAAAAACGTGATCGGCAAAATCTACAGCCGTTTCGAAGAAGCCGGCCTGAAGATCGTGGCTGCCCGCATGGTGCAACTGTCGCGCGCTGAAGCCGAAGGCTTCTACGCAGTGCACGCTGCGCGTCCGTTCTTCAAGGACCTGGTCGACTTCATGATCTCGGGTCCGGTGATGATCCAGGTGCTGGAAGGCGAAGGCGCGATCCTGAAAAACCGCGACCTGATGGGCGCTACCGATCCGAAGAAAGCCGACGCCGGCACCATCCGCGCCGACTTCGCCGACTCGATCGACGCCAACGCCGTTCACGGTTCGGACGCTGCCGAAACCGCCGCTGTGGAAATCGCTTACTACTTCCCGGCGCTGAACGTCTACTCGCGTTAATTAGTAAGGGGGAGCGCAGTCCGGGCGTTCCCCGGATCGATTCCCCCGGACTAATTTAAATGAGTAACCTGCTCGCCTGCGCCCGCGGGGCGATGCGAGCAGGTTCGGAATATAGGAATACACCATGACAACTCTCACCAATCTGCTGGACTTTGATCCCGCGCAACTCGTCGCCTACTGCGCCGACTTGGGTGAGAAACCGTTCCGCGCCAAGCAATTGCAACGCTGGATACACCAGTTCGGAGCAAGCGACTTTGACAGCATGACCGACCTGGCCAAGTCGCTGCGCGAAAAGCTCAAGACGCGCGCCGAAGTGCGTGCGCCGGCCATCGTGAGCGACAAGACGGCCAGCGACGGCACCCGCAAGTGGCTGGTCGACGTCGGTAACGGCAACGCGGTCGAGACCGTGTTCATCCCGGAAGAAAACCGCGGCACGCTGTGCATCTCCACGCAAGCGGGCTGTGCCGTCAACTGCCGTTTCTGCTCGACCGGCAAGCAGGGCTTCAACCGCAACCTGACGGTCGCCGAGATCATCGGCCAGCTGTGGATGGCCGAGTTCGAGCTGCGCCGTACCAAGGGCATCGAGCCCGGCCCGAAAGGCGAGCGCCAGATCACCAACGTGGTGATGATGGGCATGGGCGAGCCGCTGCTGAACTACGAGCCGACCGTCACCGCGCTCAAGATGATGCTCGACGATAACGCCTATGGCCTGTCGCGCCGCCGCGTGACCCTGTCGACCTCGGGCGTGGTGCCGAATATCGACAAGCTGTCGCAAGACGTGCCGGTAGCCATGGCCGTGTCGCTGCACGCCTCGAACGATGCGCTGCGCGACATCCTGGTGCCGCTGAATAAAAAATATCCGCTGCGCGAGCTGATGGCCGCCTGCAAGCGCTATCTCGAATTCGCGCCGCGCGACTTCATCACCTTCGAGTACTGCATGCTCGACGGTTTCAACGACAGCGACGAGCACGCGCGCGAACTGATCGCGCTGGTGAACGATCCGGTGGTCGGCGTGAACTGCAAGTTCAACCTGATCCCGTTCAATCCGTTCCCCGAGTCGGGCCTGTTCCGCTCCAAGAATCCGCGCATCAAGGCCTTCGCCGAAGTGCTGATGAACGCCGGCATCGTGACCACCGTGCGCAAGACGCGCGGCGACGACATCGACGCCGCCTGCGGCCAGCTGGCGGGCGAGGTCAAGGACCGCACCCGGGTGGCCGAGCGCATGGAAAAGATGGCCGAATACCAGAAGAAGTTCGGCGCCGATTTCGGCCGTATCGTGGAGATCCCGACCTGATGAAATTCGCCGCCGGCTGGCTCGCATTCGCATCGACCCTGTCCCTCGCTGTGCTGGCCGGTTGCGCCGGCACGGGGTCGGGCGGCGCGGCGACCGCGCGCGACGGCGAACTCAGGACCGCCTCGGACCAGACCGCGCTGGAAAAGCGCGCCTCGATCCGGGTGCAGCTGGCGGTCGGCTACTACCAGGAGGGCAAGCACGAGATCGCCCTCGACGAAGTCAAGCAGGCGCTGGCGGCCGATCCGAACTACGCCGACGCCTACGGCCTGCGGGCCCTGATCTATACCTCGATGGGGCAGTTCCCGCTGGCCGACGAGAACCATCGCCACGCGTTGCAACTCGAACCGGGTAATCCCGAATTCGCGAACAACTACGGCACCTTCCTGTGCCAGTCGGTGAACAAGCCAGTCGAGGCCTTGCGTTATTTCGATGCCGCGCTCAAGAATCCCGCCTATCAGACGCCGCTTTCCGCGCTGATCAATGCGGGTGCGTGCAGCATCAAGAACGGGAATATCGACGGGGCCGAGCGCTACCTGCTCGAGGCCCTGCGCTTGAACCCGTCGCTGCCGGCCGTGAATGCCGGCCTGGCGCGGGTGTACTACGAGCGGCGCGACATGCAGCGCGCCGGTTTTTTCGTGAATCGCCTGATCGAGACGGCAAGCATCGAGACTCTGCCGGCCGATGCGCTCTGGCTCGCGCTGCGCGTACAGCGCAAGCTGGGCGACCGGACCCACGAGGCGACGCTTGCGGCCCAGCTGCGGCGGCGTTTCCCCGGTTCGCCCGAATACGCGGCGTTCGAGCGCGGCGCTTTCGACGAGTAAGCCCAAAAACAAGCTCAACTAGAAGCTCACACGGACAAGGACGAGGACAATGAACGAGCAAGCAGATCAGCCGGCTACGCCGGGCAACCAGCCCGGCATCCCTGGCAAGACCCTGCAATCCCAGCGCGAAGCGATGGGCTGGAGTGTGGAACAGGTGGCGGACCAGCTCAAGCTGGCCCCGCGCCAGGTGGTGGCGCTGGAAGCGGGCGATTACGCCGCGCTGCCTAGCCCGGCCGTGACTCGCGGCTTCGTGCGCGCCTATGCCAAGCTGCTCAAGATCGACGCCGCGCCGCTGGTGTCGATGATCGAACTGAACATGCCGCCGGAAGCCCAGGCCGGCGCTCCCATCAATGCCGGCGCCGTACGCCGCGAACAGCGTCCGGCCACGTTCTCCGAGACCCGCTTTCCCATGGGCGGCAAACGCAACCGCCTGCCGCTGGGCTGGATCGCCGCCGCCGTGGTGGTGGCCGGCGCCGCCCTCGCGGCCTGGCAGTTCGACCTGATTCCGAACCTGCAGCGCGATGACCAGGCGGGCGACGCCACGGTGCTCGAGAATCCTGCCGCCGGCGTCGTTGCGCCGGGCACGGCGCCTGCGACTGGCGCCTCCCCAGGCCTGATCAATCCGTCGGTGCCGCTGATCTCGGTGCCGGCGCCGGCCGGAGAAAGTGCAGCGCCGGCTGCAGCGCCGGGATCGGCGCCGGGCGCCGCACCGGCGACGCCGACCGCACCGGTGCCGGCCGTGCCGCCGCCGGCCACCGCACCCGCAGCGGGAACGCCGACCGCCGCCGCGCCTGGCGCAAACCTGGCTCCTACTGTCTCGACCGCCGCCGCGCCGGTCACCGCCGTGGCGCCGGTCGCCGGCGCCAATACCCTGGTGCTGAACGTGCGCGAGGATTCCTGGATCGAAGTGCGCCCGAGCGCCGGCGGCCGTCCGCTGATCTCGCGCCTGGTCAAGGGCGGCAGCACCGAGTCGATCGAGCTGGCCGGCCCCGCGACCCTGGTGGTCGGCGCGCCGGGCGGCGTGACCGCGACCCTGCGCGGCGCCGAAGTCGCGCTGCCGCAGCAGCCGGGCCGCACCATCGCGCGCGTGGCGCTGAAATAAGCTGAAGCTGGAATAGACCAAATGAATTCGTTGAACGAAACCCGCACCCCAGAGCCTACGCCGGCCGCAGCCATTCCCTCGGGCCCGCTGGCGCGCCGCGCCAGCCGCAAGGTGGCCGTCTCGCATGGCGCCCGCACCGTGTGGGTGGGCGGCGACGCCCCGGTGGTGGTGCAGTCGATGACCAATACCGATACCGCCGACGCGATCGGCACCGCGATCCAGATCAAGGACCTGGCGCGCGCCGGTTCCGAGATCGTGCGCATCACGGTCGATACCCCGGCCGCGGCTGCGGCCGTGCCGGCGATCCGCGAACAGCTCGACCGCATGGAAGTCGACGTGCCGCTGGTCGGCGACTTCCACTACAACGGCCACCTGCTGCTGCGCGACTATCCCGAATGCGCGCAGGCGCTGTCGAAATACCGCATCAATCCGGGCAATGTGGGGCAGGGCGCCAAGCGCGACACCCAGTTCGCCCAGATGATCGAGATCGCCGCCAAATACGACAAGCCGGTCCGCATCGGCGTCAACTGGGGCAGTCTGGACCAGTCGCTGCTGGCCCGCATCATGGACGAGAACGCCGCGCGCGCCAATCCATGGAGCGCCCAGGCGGTGATGTACGAAGCCCTGATCACGTCGGCGATCGAGAACGCCGTGCGCGCCGAAGAAGTCGGCCTGGCGCGCGACAAGATCATCCTGTCGTGCAAGGTGTCGGGCGTGCAGGACCTGATCGCGGTCTACCGCGAACTGGCGCGCCGCTGCGACTATCCGCTGCACCTGGGTCTGACCGAGGCCGGCATGGGCAGCAAGGGCATCGTCGCCTCGACCGCGGCGCTGTCGGTGCTGCTGCAAGAGGGCATCGGCGACACCATCCGCATCTCGCTCACGCCGGAACCGGGCGGCGACCGCACCCGCGAGGTGGTGGTCGGCCAGGAAATCCTGCAGACGATGGGCCTGCGCAAGTTCACCCCGATGGTGATCGCCTGCCCGGGCTGCGGCCGTACGACCTCGACCGTGTTCCAGGAACTCGCCGACAACATCCAGAGTTTCCTGCGCGAGCAGATGCCGGAATGGAAGAAAACGTATCCGGGCGTGGAGGCGATGAACGTGGCCGTGATGGGCTGCATCGTCAACGGTCCGGGCGAATCGAAGCACGCGAACATCGGCATCAGCCTGCCCGGCACCGGCGAATCGCCGGCCGCGCCGGTGTTCGTCGACGGCCAGAAATTCGCGACGCTGCGCGGTGAGCGCATCGTCGATGAATTCAAGACCATCGTGCTCGATTATGTGAAGAAGAATTACGGGCGAGCCGGGGTTGCGAGCGACATGCCGCTCGCCGGCGCAGCGACCCGGGCGTAAGCCTGGGGCTGGGAGAGCTGGCTGACCCGCGCCAACGAGCAGCGCCAAGAATTGAGAAAGAAAACCATGTCCAAACCAGAAAAAATCGTCGCCATCAAAGGCATGAACGACATCCTGCCGCAAGATGCGCCGCTGTGGGAGCTGTTCGAGAACACCACCGAGACGATCCTCAAAAGCTACGGCTACCAGAAGATCGTGACGCCGATCGTCGAGCAGACCGGCCTGTTCTCGCGCGCCATCGGCGCCGTCACCGACATCGTCGAGAAGGAAATGTATTCCTTCGAAGACGCGATGAACGGCGACCAGCTGACCCTGCGTCCGGAAGGCACGGCCAGCGTCGTGCGCGCCGTGCTCGAGCACAACCTGGTCTACGACGGCCCGCGCCGCCTGTGGTACAAGGGTCCGATGTTCCGCCACGAGCGTCCGCAGCGCGGCCGCTACCGCCAGTTCTTCCAGTTCGGCGCCGAAGCGATCGGCTTCTCGGGCCCGGACATCGACGCCGAGATGATCATGATGTCGCGCCGCCTGTGGGATGACCTGGGCCTGCAGAACGTGCGTCTGGAACTGAACTCGATCGGCAATGCCGAGGAGCGCAACCGCCACCGCGCCGACCTGATCGCCTACCTGGAAAAACACGAAGACATCCTCGACGCCGAAGCCAAGCGCCGCCTGCACAGCAATCCGCTGCGCATCCTGGACACCAAGAACCCGGCGATGCAGGAGATGGTCAACGCCGCCCCGCGCCTGCTGGACTACCTGGGCGAGGAATCGCTGGCCCACTTTAACGGCGTCAAGGCGCTGCTGGACAAGAACGCGGTGCAGTACACCGTCAACCCGCGCCTGGTGCGCGGCCTGGATTACTATAACCGCACGGTGTTCGAGTGGGTCACCGACGAGCTGGGCGCCCAGGGCACGATCTGCGCCGGCGGCCGCTACGATCCGCTGATCGAGACCTTCGGCGGCAAGCCGACCCCGGCGGTCGGTTTCGCGATGGGCATGGAACGCATCATCGAGCTCATGAAAGGACTGGGCGAACCGGCCGAGCCGAACGTGTGCGACGTCTACATGGTCCACCAGGGTGAAGAGGCGCAGCTGCAGTCCTTCATCCTGGCCGAGCGGATTCGGGATGCCGGCCTGGATGTTGTGTTACATTGCGCAACGCCAACGGGTGCGGGCAGCTTCAAGAGCCAGATGAAGAAGGCCGATGGCAGCGGCGCCGCCTTTGCCGTCATCATCGGCCAGGACGAGATCGCGAACAATGCCGCGCAAGTGAAAACGATGCGCGGCGAGATTGGCGAACAGCAGCAGGCCAGCGTGCCGTTCGAGGAAGTGGTCGACTATCTGGTCGACCAGATCGTCGGTGGACATGTACACGGCCCCGACTGCGACCACGACCACGACCACGTGCACCGGCATTGATCCCGGCACTGGCCACATTTTCGAACCACTCACTACAAGAATACGCACATGGCATACGATCACCAGGAACAGGAACAGCTTGATTCCTTCAAGGCGTTCTGGTCGCAGTACGGCAATATCATCATCTGGGTCCTGATTCTCGCGCTCGGCTCCTACGCCGGCTGGAACTACTGGAAAACCCACCAGCGCAACAAGTCGGTCGAGGCGTCGGCGCTGTATGACGAGCTGCAGACCTCGCTGCTGGCGAACGACAATGCCAAGGTGCAGCGCGTCGCGGGCGACATCCGCGCCAAGTACGAATCGTCGGCCTACGCGCCGATGGCGGCCCTGGCCGCGGCCAAGACCGCCTTCGAAGCGAACGACCTCAAGAGCGCCAAGGCGCACCTGCAGTGGGCGGCCGAGCACGGCAACGACGAGTACAAGTCGATCGCCAGCCTGCGCCTGGCAGGCGTGCTGCTGGACGAGAAGGCGTTCGACGAAGCGCTGAAGGTCTTGAACGGCAAGTTCCTGCCGCAGTTCACCTCGGAAGTGAACGACCGCAAGGGCGACGTGCTGGTCGCGCAGAACAAGCTGAACGAAGCGCGCGCGGCCTATGTCGCGGCGATCGCCGCCATGGATCCGAATGCGCCTGGCCGCCAGCTGGTGCAGATCAAGCTGGAAGCGATCGGCGGCACTGTGCCGGCCGACAAGAAATCGGAACAAGAAAAAGCTGCCGAGAAAAAGGCAGCCGCGTAAACCTCCCCCATGAGAGGGCCCGCGCACGCCTGACGGCGGCGCGGGCCTTGCGTCCTCTATAGTCCAGGAACAAGGTAGAACAAAATGCGTATTTGCAGCAAGCTTGTTGGTGTCGGCGTACTGGCCCTGATGACGGGTTGCTCGACCCTCAATTCGCTTAATCCATTCGCGTCGGAAAAGAAGGGCGACCAGCCGGCCAAGCTGGTCGAGCTGAAAGGCAGCATGGCCGTGCGTACCGCATGGAAACTTGATATCGGCAAGGCGCGCGGCTACACCTTCTCGCCCGCGCTGACCGGCAACACCGTGGTCGTGGCCGGCGGCGACGGCGCCATCGCGCGCGTCGAAGCCGAGAGCGGCAAGCAGCTGTGGCGCATCAAGGCCGACACCGAACTGTCGGCCGGCGTCGGCACCGACGGCAACCTGATCGTGGTCGGCGGCGAGAAAGGTCAGCTGCTGGCCTTCGACATGGATGGCAAGAAACTGTGGAACACCCAGCTGTCGAGCGAGATCCTGTCGGCGCCGGTGGTGTCGCAGGGCGTCGTCGTGGCGCGCTCGATCGACAACCGCATCGTCGGCATCGATGCCGCCAACGGCAAGACGAAGTGGACCGTGCAAAAAGTCGCGCCGCCGCTCACCCTGCGCAATGCGCCGGGCATGATCGTGGCCGGCGGCGACGTCATCGTGGCCCAGCCGGGCGGCAAGCTGTCGTCGATGATCCTGGCCACCGGCGCGCCGCGCTGGGACGTCGAAGTGGGCGTCGCGCGCGGCGCCACCGAACTGGAGCGCGTGACCGATATCGGCGGGGCGCCGGTGCTGTTCGAAAACGAGGTGTGCGCCGTGTCCTACCAGGGCCGCGTAGGCTGCTTCGACCTGGTCACCGGTTCGGCCAAGTGGACCCGCGACCTGTCCTCCAGCGCCGGCGTCGCCGTCGACCAGTTGTACGTGTTCGCACCGGACGACAAGGGCGCCCTGCATGCCTTCACCCGCGACACCGGTTCTTCCAGCTGGAAGAACGACAAGCTGGCCTTCCGCCGCCTGTCGACACCGCTGTCGTATGGCCGCGCCGTCGCGGTCGGCGACTTCGAAGGCTATGTGCACTTCCTGTCGCGCGAGGACGGATCTTTCCTGGCGCGCGCAGCGACCGATGGCAGCCCGATCATGGGCACGCCGCTGGTGGCCGGCACGAACCTGATTTTTCAAACACAAAATGGAACTGTGACCGCCATCGCGGTCGAATAGAATAAAACATGAAGCCGGTAATCGCACTCGTAGGTCGTCCCAACGTCGGGAAATCGACCTTATTTAACCGCCTGACCCGTTCGCGTGACGCGCTGGTGGCCGACCTCCCTGGCCTGACGCGCGACCGCCACTATGGCGAAGGCCGGATTGGCGAACGGCCATTCCTGGTCATCGACACGGGCGGTTTCGAGCCGGTCGCCAAAGAAGGCATCATGCATGAAATGGCGCTGCAGACGCGCCAGGCCGTGGCCGAGGCCGACGTGGTTGTGTTCATCGTGGACGGCCGCCAGGGCCTGACCCCGCATGACAAGACGATCACCGACTACCTGCGCAAGAGCGGCCGCAAGGTCATGCTGGTGGTGAACAAGTCGGAAGGCATGAAGTACACCTCGGTCACCGCCGACTTCTATGAACTCGGCATGGGCGACCCCTACGTGATCTCCGCCGCCCACGGCGACGGCGTGCACGACCTGGTCAACGAGGCGCTCGACATCGCCTTCGCCCAGCGCCCGGACGAACCGGAAGAGCTGGAACCGGCCGACCACGGCTTCAAGATCGCCATTGTCGGCCGTCCGAACGTGGGCAAGTCGACCCTGATCAACACCCTGGTCGGCGAGCAGCGCGTGATCGCCTTCGACATGCCGGGCACCACCCGCGATGCGATCGAAGTGCCGTTCGAGCGCGACGGCAAGAAGTACACGCTGATCGACACCGCCGGTATCCGTCGCCGCGGCAAGATTTTCGAAGCCATCGAAAAGTTCTCGGTGGTCAAGACCATGCAGTCGATCTCGGATGCCAACGTCGTCATCCTGCTGCTCGACGCCCAGCAAGACATCTCGGAGCAGGATGCCCACATCGCCGGCTTCATCCTGGAGTCGGGCAGGGCGCTGGTGGTGGCCGTCAACAAGTGGGACGGCCTGCAGACCGACCAGCGCGACCAGGTCAAGAACGACCTCGACCGCAAGCTGGACTTCCTGGGCTTCGCCAAGACCCATTTCGTCTCGGCGCTGCGCGGCACCGGCATCAGCCAGCTGCTCAAGTCGGTGGAATCGGCCTACGCCGCCGCCACCGCCAACCTGTCGACGCCGCGCCTGACGCGCGCGCTGCAAGAGGCGGTCGAGAAGCAGGAGCCGAAGCGCAAGGGCACCTCGCGTCCGAAGATGCGCTATGCCCACCAGGGCGGACAGAATCCGCCGATCATCGTCATCCACGGTAATGCTCTGGAGGGGATCACGGAACCCTATAAGCGCTATCTGGAAAAGCACTTCCGTGACACGTTCAACCTGGTCGGCACCCCCCTGCGAATCGAGCTGCGCAGCGGCAAAAATCCGTTTGCCAAGGACTGATCGACGAGAACGATTAAGCGGCTTTTAACCTTAGCAGTACGACAAAAACCCGCAAAACAGGTTACAGTAGGCTTAGGGCTGCATTCGCTCACGCAGAATATGGCTCTAGCTACTTGAAAACCGGCAAATCGCCTCAAACTTTTAACTACAACAACATTACGGAGCTGTTATGAGCAACAAAGGGCAACTGTTACAAGACCCATTCCTCAACGCCTTGCGCAAGGAACACGTCCCTGTCTCCATCTACCTCGTCAACGGTATCAAGCTCCAGGGTCATATCGAATCCTTCGACCAATACGTCGTCTTGCTTCGCAACACCGTGACTCAGATGGTCTACAAGCATGCCATTTCCACCGTCGTGCCGGCACGTGCCGTCAACCTTAACCTCGACTCCAACGAAGCCGAGTAAGGCCGATGGCTGACGCCCCCGGCACTCCAACCCTGCGCGCAGCGCTGGTCGGCATCGACTTCGGGACTGGCGACTTTGCCGCCAGTCTCGACGAGCTGTCACTGCTTGCGCGCTCCGCCGGCGCCGATCCGATCACCACGATCACGGCGAAGCGCAGCAGCCCGGACCCCGCGCATTTCGTCGGCAGCGGCAAGGCCGACGAAATTGCCCTCGACGCCAAGGCACTTGGCGCCGAGATCGTCATCTTCAATCACGCTCTCTCTCCTGCCCAGCAGCGCAACCTGGAACGTCGCCTCCAGTTGCGCGTGATCGACCGCACCAGCCTGATCCTCGACATCTTCGCCCAGCGCGCCAAGAGCCACGAGGGCAAGCTGCAGGTTGAGCTGGCTCAACTGCAGCACCTGGCCACGCGCCTGATCCGCGGCTGGACCCACCTGGAACGTCAAAAAGGCGGTATCGGCCTGCGCGGTCCGGGTGAAACCCAGCTCGAGACCGACCGCCGCCTGATCGGCGAACGGGTCAAGATGCTGCGCGCGCGCCTGGGCAAACTGCGCAAGCAGCACGAGACCCAGCGCCGCCAGCGCGGCCGCAACAAGACTTTCTCGGTGTCGCTCGTCGGTTATACCAATGCCGGCAAGTCGACCCTGTTCAACACGCTGACGAAAGCCGGCGTGTACGTGGCGAACCAGCTGTTCGCGACCCTCGACACCACCAGCCGCCGCATGTACCTGAACGACGAGGTGGGCAGCGTCGTGATCTCGGACACCGTCGGTTTCGTGCGCGAATTGCCGCACCAGCTGGTGGCGGCCTTCCGCGCCACGCTGGAAGAAACCATCCATGCCGACCTCCTGCTGCACGTGGTCGACAGCGCCTCCCCGACGCGCATGGAACAGGTCGAACAGGTCAATGAAGTCTTGCGCGAGATTGGCGCAGATCATGTTCCGCAAATTTTAGTGTGGAACAAGATCGATGCCGCCGGCCTGGAACCTGGGGTCGAGCGTGATGAGTATGATAAGATCAACCGGGTTTTCATCAGCGCCCACAGTGGCGCCGGTCTGGATCTGCTGCGTTCGGCAATCGCCGAGGCGGCCAGCTCCGCGCCCGGCGCAGGCGGGTACTGCGACCCGGAAAACGAAGAGCAGGACGAAGCCTTCGGGCTCGTTGAGGACGACGCGTCGGTGGACGCGCACCCCGGCGGTCTTGCCGACAATATGCCAACTTCCACCCATGTCAGGCCCAACTAGCCTATGCTTGTTTCTCTACTAAAAAGATTCGGCGTCAAACTGTCGCTGAACGACCCACGCTGGGGACGCAACCCCGAAGACGACCGCAAGGCCCAGGATGGTCGCCGCCCCGGTGACGGTCCTCCCGACCTCGACCAGATGTGGCGCGATTTCAATGCGCGCCTGAATCGCATGTTCGGCGGCCGCGGCAACAATAACGGCGGCGGCGACAATGGCGGCCCGCGCGGCGAAATGCGCGGCGCCGGCATCGGCGCCGGCGTGATCGCCATCATCGTCGGCTTCATCTGGCTCGCCAGCGGCGCTTTCATCGTGCAGGAGGGCCAGGTCGGCGTCGTGACCACTTTTGGTAAATACAGCCACACGACCACGCCGGGTTTCAACTGGCGCTGGCCGTATCCGTTCCAGGCCCACGAGACCGTCAACACCTCGCAGATCCGCACTGCCGAGATCGGCTACCGCGCCAATGTGCGCAACAAGCAGCCGCAAGAGTCCTTGATGCTGACCGATGACGAGAACATCATCGACATCCAGTTCGCGGTGCAGTACACGTTGAAGGACCCAGTCGCCTGGCTGTTCAACAACCGCGACCAGGACGACAGCGTGCGCCAGATCGCCGAGACCGCGATCCGCGAAGTGGTCGGCCGCAACAAGATGGACTTCGTCCTGTACGAAGGCCGCGAGAAGGTCGCCGCCGACGTGCATGCGATGATGCAGGCGATCGGCGACCGCTATGCGCTGGGCGCCCTGATCACCAACGTGACGATGCAGGGCGTGCAGCCGCCGGAGCAGGTGCAGAGCGCCTTCGACGACGCCGTGCGCGCCGGCCAGGACCGCGCCCGCGCCCGCAACGAAGGCGAGGCGTATGCGAACCAGATCATTCCGGCTGCGCGCGGCCAGGCCTTCCGCCTGCAGCAGGACGCCGAAGCGTATCGCTCGATGGTGGTCGAGAACGCGACCGGTAACGCCGCCCGTTTCGACCAGGTGGTGGCCGCCTATGCGCGCGCCCCGGCCGTGACCCGCGACCGCATGTACATCGATACGATGCAGCAGATCTTCACCAGCACCACCAAGGTGATGATCGACTCGCGCGCCAACAACAATATGCTGTACCTGCCGCTCGACAAGCTGATGCAGCAGCAGGCAGCCAACGATGCCCAGATCGGCAGCAAGTCGGGTCCGGTGCAATTGCCGCAGACCGGCCAGCCGGCCGAAGTGACCCAGGCCATGGAAGCGGTGCGCCAGCGAGACGAGCGCAGCCGCGATTCCTCACGTGACAGGGAGACCCGCTGATGAACCGCCTCGTAACTCTTTTCGTCGCGGGCTTCATCGCACTGATGCTGCTGTCGTCCACGATCTTCGTCGTCGACCAGCGCCGCTTCGCGATCGTGTTCGCGCTCGGCCAGGTGAAGGAAGTGATTTCCCAACCGGGCCTGCACTTCAAGCTGCCGCCGCCGTTCCAGAACGTGATCTACCTGGACAAGCGCATCCTGACGCTCGACACGCCTGACGCCGACCGCTTCATCACGGCCGAGAAGAAGAACATCCTGGTGGATGCCTTCATGAAATGGCGTATCGAAGATCCGCGCCTGTACTACGTCAGCTTCGGCGGCGATGAAAGCCGTGCCCGCGACCGCATGTCGCAGATCATCAAGGCTGCCCTGAACGACGAGATCACCAAGCGCACCGTGCGCGAAGTGATTTCCGGCGAGCGCGCCGCGGTGATGGCGGCGGTGCAGGCCAAGGTCGTGGCCGAGGCCAAGGAGATCGGTGTCGGCATCGTCGACGTGCGCCTCAAGCGTGTGGATTACATCGAGCAGATCAACAACTCGGTGTACGAACGCATGCGCGCCGAGCGCGTCCGCGTCGCCAACGAGCTGCGTTCGACCGGCGCCGCCGAGTCCGAGCAGATCCGCGCCGATGCCGACCGCCAGCGCACCGTGATCATCGCCGAAGCCTTCCGCGACGCAGAGAAGGTCAAGGGTGACGGCGACGCGAAAGCATCGGCCATCTACGCCGAAGCCTTCGGCAAGAACCCGGAGTTCGCGCGCTACTACCGCTCGCTCGAAGCCTACCGCGCCAGCTTCAAGGACCGCAGCGACGTGCTGGTGGTGGATCCGAGCTCGGAGTTCTTCAAGTACATGAAGCAGCCGGCGGCGTCGGGTCGTTAAGTCGATCCCCCAGGCATCGCCCAGGACGGGCTCCCGCAAAACGGGAGCCCGTTTTTCATGGGAGTTGCCAGCTTGTATAGGCATCCCGGCCGTGGCAGATTGTTAACCCGGCAAGCCGTCGAACCAGCATTCCATGCCTCACCCGCGCTGTTTTCGGGTAAAATCACCGATTCGGCGTTCGCGCCATGCGCTGGCACGCCCATCGTCGCCCTTGCCGGTCGCAGCTAATTATCCCAACTCCCATCTGTTGCCCATGCCGAACTGGCTATTGCCTGAGAATATTGCCGATGTCTTGCCGTCCGAAGCGCGCAAGATCGAAGAGCTGCGCCGCCTGATGCTCGATAACTTCCGGCTCTACGGTTACGAGCTGGTGATGCCGCCGCTGCTCGAATACACCGAGTCGCTGCTGGCAGGCGCCTTTGACGATACCGACCTCAAGACCTTCAAGGTCGTCGACCCGCTCTCGGGCCGCCTGCTCGGCCTGCGCGCCGACATGACGACCCAGGTGGCGCGCATCGACGCCCACCTGCTGAACCGCGAATCGATCACCCGCCTGTGCTACGCCGGCAGCGTGCTGCATACCCGTCCATCGGGCCTGCACGCCACCCGCGAGCCGGTGCAGATCGGCGCCGAGATCTACGGCCATGCCGGCCTGGAAGCCGACGCCGAGATCCAGGAACTGGCCCTCGGCTCGCTGGCCCTGGCCGGCTTCACCAATGTGCGCCTGGACCTGGCCCACGTCGGCGTGCTGCGCGCGCTGCTGAACGAAGATCCGGCCGCCAAGCGCGACGAGACCCAGATCTATTGCCTGCTGCGCGCCAAGGATGCGCCGGGCCTGGACGAGATCTCGAAGAATTACTATCCGCAGACCCGCCAGGCGCTGCTGGCGCTGCCGCACCTGTACGGCGACGTCGAGGTGCTGGCCAAGGCGCGCGAACAGCTGCCGGCGCTGCCGGGCATTCAGCGCGCGCTGGCCGAGCTGGCGGCGCTGGCTGCCGGCGCGATTGGCCGCGCCGACGTGGCGATCGACCTGGCCGACCTGCGCGGCTACCAGTACGAAAGCGGCGCCATGTTCGCGCTGTACGTGCCGGGCCTGCCGAACGCCGTCGCCCGTGGCGGCCGGTATGATCATGTGGGCGAGGCCTTCGGACGCGCGCGTCCGGCGACCGGCTTCTCGCTCGACCTGCGCGAACTGGCCCGGTTGCTGCCGACGGCCGAACGCAAGCATTCCATCCGCGCGCCGTGGGGCAATGCCCCCGAGCTGAAGGAAAAAATCGCTGACCTGCGCAAGGCAGGCGAAGTCGTGATCCAGAGCATGCCTGGTCACGACAATATTCAGGACGAGTTCGAGTGCGACCGCGTGCTCGTCCTCGAAAACGGAAATTGGATTCTCAAAAACTTAGGTTAAGTGATGTCAAATACTAACGTGGCAAAGAACGTCGTTGTCATCGGCACCCAGTGGGGCGATGAAGGCAAAGGTAAGATCGTCGACTGGCTCACCGACCACGCCGCCGGCGTGGTGCGTTTCCAGGGCGGCCATAACGCTGGTCACACCCTGGTCATCAAGGGCCAGAAGACCGCGCTGCAGCTGATCCCGTCGGGCATCATGCGCGAAGGCGTGGCCTGCTACATCGGCAACGGCGTCGTGGTCTCGGTGCCGGACGTGATGCGCGAGATCGACAAGCTGCAGGCCGCCGGCATCGAAGTGGTGTCGCGCCTGAAGATCTCCGAGGCTTGCCCGATCATCCTGCCGTACCACGTCGCCATCGACAAGGCGCGCGAAGCCAAGCGCGGCGAGAACAAGATCGGCACCACCTGCAAGGGCATCGGCCCGGCCTACGAAGACAAGGTCGCGCGCCGCGCGATCCGTATCGCCGACCTGCTCAACGCCGAGCGTTTCGCCGAGAAGCTCAAGGAAAACCTGGACTACCACAACCACGTGCTGGTCAACTACCTGGGCGGCGAAGCGATCGACTTCCAGCAGACCTACGACGACGCGATGGCCCTCGTGCCGCGCCTGCGTCCGATGGTCGCCGACGTCTCGTCGCTGCTGTACGCGGCCCACAAGCAGGGCGGCAAGCTGCTGTTCGAAGGCGCGCAGGGTTCGCTGCTCGACGTCGACCACGGCACCTATCCGTTCGTCACCTCGTCGAACTGCGTGGCGGGCAATGCCGCCGCCGGCGCCGGCGTCGGCCCGAACATGCTGCACTACATCCTGGGCATCACCAAGGCCTATACCACCCGCGTCGGTTCGGGCCCGTTCCCGGCCGAACTGTCGACCGAAGAAGGCGTGGGCGAGCACCTGTCGCGCGTCGGCCATGAATTCGGCACCGTGACCGGCCGCGCCCGTCGTTGCGGCTGGTTCGACGCCGCGCTGCTGCGCCGCTCGGTCCAGATCAACGGCGTGTCGGGCATGTGCCTGACCAAGCTGGACGTGCTGGACGGCATCGAGTCGCTCAAACTCTGCACCGGTTACAAAATCGACGGCCGCGCGGTCGACATCTTCCCGGTCGGCGCCGAAGACGCCGCCCGCTGCGAGCCGGTGTACGAAGAAATGCCGGGCTGGCTTGACTCGACCGTCGGCGCCAAGTCGATGGAAGAGCTGCCGGCCAACGCCCGCGCCTACATCAAGCGCATCGAAGAACTGGTGGGCGTGCCGATCGACATGGTGTCGACTGGCCCGGACCGTGAAGAAACCATCGTCCTGCGTCACCCGTTCGCAGCATAAACCAAGAAGAATCTGGAGTAGAAGATGAATACCCCCGTATCGACCGACAAGGACCTGTGGGTCTCCTGGGATGAATACCACCGCCTGATCGAGCGCCTGGCGCTGCAGGTCTATGAATCGGGCTGGAAGTTCGACCAGGTGCTGTGCCTGGCGCGTGGCGGCGTGCGTCCCGGCGACGTGTTCTCGCGCATCTTCGACGTGCCGCTGGCGATCCTGTCGACCAGCTCGTACCGCGAAGAAGCCGGCACCAAGCAGGGCGACCTGGACATCTCGAAGTACATGACCATGACCAAGGGCCCGCTGTCCGGCCGCGTGCTGCTGGTCGACGACCTGGCCGATTCGGGCGTCACCCTGCGCAAGGTCAGCGAGCACCTGACCGAGAACTACAAGGACGTCACCGAAGTGAAGTCGGCCGTTATCTGGGTCAAGGGCACGTCGTCGATCCGTCCTGATTACTACCTGGACGACCTGCCGCACAATCCGTGGATCCACCAGCCGTTCGAAGAGTACGACGGTCTGCGTCCGCATCAGCTGGCGGCGTGGCTGAAGAAATTCGAGAAGTAATCCGATCGGCACGATCGACGCAAGACAGGGGAGGGTGAAAACCTTTCCCTGTTTTTTTATTGGTCTTCCATGAACTGATAATATTGCGTCACCAAAACTTTTGGCATCCCAACAATAACAAGCCATGACCCAAAGCTTCTTCCAGACCTTCATCCTGCTCATCCTCGTCACCGACCCCTTTGGTAACGTCCCCCTGTTCGCCGCCGCCATGAAAGACACGCCGCTCGAGCGCCGCAACAAGATCGTGATCCGCGAGTGCGGCATCGCCTTCCTGCTGCTGCTGGTGTTCATGTTCTTCGGCAAGCACTTCCTCGAGGCGCTGCACCTGAGCCCCGTCGCGCTGCGCATCGGCGGCGCCGTGATCCTGCTGATGATCGCGATCCGCATGATCTTCCCGCACCCTGACGGCGTGCTGGGCAAGAGCGAAGGCGGCGAGCCCTTCATCGTGCCGCTGGCGATTCCCGCGCTGGCCGGCCCGTCGGCCCTGGCCACCGTGCTGCTGTTCTCGTCGACCAGCTTCACCGACACGATGGTGCACGTCGCCGCGCTGGCTGCCGTGGGCGTGGTCTGGCTGGCGGTGTTCCTGAGCGCCGAGAAGCTGCAGCAAAAACTCGGCCCGCAAGTCATGACCGCCTTCGAGCGCCTGATGGGCCTGATCCTGACGGCGATGTCGATCGAAATGCTGCTGGGCGGTATCCGGGAATTCGTGCAGAGCCTGTAAGCAGGCGGCGGGTAACAGGCGCCCGCCACCGCATTGACTCCGGTCAGATGGCCTTCCTTGACTTCGACCTCGCGAAAATCAATCATCGTTAACTTCCCGATGTGCTCAGAGGAGGTCTCGATGAATTCCGTAATGCGTGTCGCCGCGGCAATCCTGCTGTTGGTCGCACTCGCCGTGCCGGCAAGCGCCAATATCGTCCGCGACGGCAGCTTTGAACTGAACGATGGCACCTGGGAGCTCACCGATGGCTGGTTTCTGGGAGACGCCGGCCGCGGTGCGCACAGCGGCGTCAACTCGCTCAGTACCGGCTGCTTCGGGCCCGGGTTCTCCTGCTTCGCCAGCCAGGTCCTGCCGACGACGATCGGCCAGCGCTACGATCTGAGCTTCTGGCTGTACGCGGACGGCGTGATCGGCCCGGATGGCTTTCCGATATTTCAGTTTGATAATGGAATACAGGTGATGTTCGGAGACGCGCTGGCCACGGCCATCTACAACTTCCCGACCACGAACACGTCCACCGATATCACGACGGGCGGCCCGTCCACGCAGATCATCGTTCGCAACCTGTTGGCCACATCGGCGTCGACCATCCTGCAATTGTCCGGCTACCATGATCCTTCGGGGATCTTCTTCGACGACGTCGCGGTCGAGTTGGCGGTCAGCCAGATCCCGGAGCCCGGAACCTTGTCGCTGATCGGCATGGCGGTCGGCTGCCTGGGCCTGAGCAGGTGGCGGCGCGCACGCCCATCCTGAGCGGCAAGCGGCCTGTTCCAGGCAGCCGTGCGGGAGTCGCCGGACAAATCTGGCACACTACCATTGCGTAGACTGTACGCGACTCCCGGCACATGCATGAAACAGGAACCCGCGTCTCCGACCGAATGGCTGCCCTTCCTCAGCGGAGGAGGGATGATGGGGGTCATGATGCGCGCTCACGACTGGTCGGCCTCGCCGCTGGGACATCCGCGCACCTGGCCGCAGGCGCTGCGCACGACGGTCGGCCTGATGCTCAACTCGAAGTTTCCGATGTTCGTCGCCTGGGGTGGCGAGCTCGGCTTCCTGTACAACGACTCCTATATATCGATCCTGGGCGACAAGCATCCGGGTGCGCTCGGCAAGCGCTTCCATGATGTCTGGGCCGAGATCTGGCATGACATCCACCCGCTGATCGTGCGCGCGCTCAGGGGCGAGGCCAGCTACATGGACCGCCTGCCGTTGCGCATGCGCCGCCATGGCTATGACGAAGACACCTGGTTCCGCTTTTCCTACTCTCCGGTGCGCGACGAGGACGGCACCGTGGCCGGCATGTTCTGCGCCTGCCTCGAGATGACGGGCGAGGTGATGGCGCAGCGCTACCGCGAGGAAGAGAACGCGCGCCTGGTAACATTGTTCGAGCAGGCGCCCGGCATCATCGCCGTGCTGCGCGGCCCGGAACACGTGTTCGAGCTCACCAACCGTTCCTACCTGCAGCTGGTCGGTCACCGCGCGCTGGTCGGCAAGGCCGCGCGCGACGCGCTGCCCGAGGTGCAGGGGCAGGGCTTCTTCGAGCTGCTCGACCACGTGTACCAGACCGGCCAGCCATTCGTCGGCCACGCGGTGCCGCTGCGTGTGCAGCGCGACCCGAACGCGCTGCTGGAAGAGCGCTTCATCGATTTCGTCTACCAGCCCATCCACGACCAGCACGGCAAGGTCTCGGGCATCTTCATGGAAGGCAGCGACGTCACGGCGCGCAAGCGCATCGAGGACGAGCTGCGCGCCGCCAACCGCCAGAAGGACCAGTTCCTGGCGATGCTGGCGCATGAGCTGCGCAACCCGCTGGCGCCGATCACGACGGCGGCCCAGCTGCTGCAGCGCGGCCAGATGGACGCGCCGGGCATCCAGCGCGCCAGCGACATCATCGCGCGCCAGGCCCAGCACATGACGTCCCTTGTCAACGACCTGCTGGACGTCTCGCGCGTCACGCGCGGCCTGGTGACCATCACGAAGGACGCGCTGGATGTGCGCGAGGTCGTGCATGAGGCGGTGGAGCAGGTGCGTCCCCTGATCGATGCGCGGCGCCATGAATTGCATTGCGAGATCGCATCCGGCACGCTGCGCGTGGAGGGCGACCGCACGCGCCTGATCCAGGTCGTCTCGAATATCCTCAATAACGCCGCCAAGTACACGGCGCCGGGCGGATGCATCGTGCTCAGCGCGCGCATCGAGTCGGGTTCTGTGCGGGTGGCGGTGCGCGACAACGGGCAGGGCCTCGATCCGCCGATCCTGCCCTACATCTTCGACCTGTTCATCCAGGCCGAGCGCACGCCGGACCGTTCACAGGGCGGCCTTGGGCTCGGCCTGGCGCTGGTCAAGAGCCTGGCCGTGCTGCACGGAGGGCGGGTCGAGGCGCACAGCGACGGGCTTGGCAAGGGCAGTGAGTTCGTGGTCTATTTGCCATGCCTGGCCGAGGCGCCCGAAGCGAGCATGCCGCAGCTCGACATGCAGTCGCGTGGCACGAGCGGGTTGAAGGTGCTGGTGGTCGATGATAACGTCGACGCGGCCCAGATGCTGGCGACGCTGCTGGAGATGAACGGGTATGAGGTCGCCATCGAATACGACGGCCAGGGCGCGCTGGCGAGCGCGGTGCGGGCGCCGCCGGACGTGGCCCTGCTCGATATCGGCTTGCCCGACATCGATGGCCACGAACTGGCGCGCCGGCTGCGCGCGATGCCAGAGACCACGCAGGCAATGCTGGTGGCGCTGACTGGTTACGGACAGGCCGAAGACCGGCAGCGTGCGCACAATGCCGGATTCGATCATCACATGGCCAAGCCGGCGGATCTGGCGAAACTGCTGGAATTGCTGGCGGGAGTGGCGGTGTAAGGCGTCCGCACCGTGGGAAGCTGCTGCTGCCCGCAGCCTGAAACCGTCGTTCCCGCCTGCGCGGAAACGACGTGCGAACGTTGCGAACTGGTGGGGGCCTTATTTGCCCAGCATCGACACCACATTGTCCGCCCCCGGCGCCCCGAACGCCTGCTGCTTGAGCACATGCAGCTGGTCGCGCACCTGCGCCGCCTTCTCGAACTCGAGGTTCTTGGCATGATCGACCATGAGCTTCTCGAGGCGCTTGATCTCCTTGCTGATCTGCTTCTCGCTCATCGACTCGACCTTGGCCGTCGCCGCATCCTCGTGCACGCCCTCGACCATGGCTTTCTGCGCGGCGCTGCTGTACACGCCGTCGATCATTTCCTTGATCTTCTTCTGCACACCCTTCGGCGTGATGCCATTGGCCTCGTTGAAGGCGATCTGCTTGGCGCGGCGCCGTTCGGTTTCGTCGATCGCGCGCCGCATCGAATCGGTGATCTGGTCGCCGTACAGGATCGCCACGCCGTTGAGGTTACGCGCCGCGCGACCGATGGTCTGGATCAGCGAACGTTCGGAACGCAGGAAGCCCTCCTTATCCGCATCGAGCACCGCCACCAGCGACACCTCGGGCAAGTCCAGGCCCTCGCGCAGCAGGTTGATCCCAACCAGCACGTCGAAGGTGCCCAGGCGCAGATCGCGCAGGATTTCCACGCGCTCGACCGTGTCGATATCGCTGTGCAGGTAGCGCACCTTGATGCCGTGGTCGCCCAGGTACTCGGTGAGCTGCTCGGCCATGCGCTTGGTCAGCGTGGTGACCAGCACGCGCTCGTCCTTGGCGATGCGGTCGTTGATCTCGCTCATCAGGTCGTCGACCTGCGACAGGGCGGGGCGCACGATGATCTGCGGGTCGACCAGGCCGGTGGGGCGCACCACCTGCTCGACCACGTTGTCGGCGCGCTGCTGCTCGTATTCGGCCGGCGTTGCCGAAACGAAGATCGTCTGGCGCGCCTTGCCCTCGAACTCCTGGAATTTCAGGGGCCGGTTGTCGAGCGCCGACGGCAGGCGGAAACCATAGTCGACCAGGTTGGTCTTGCGCGAACGGTCGCCGTTGTACATCGCGTTGAGCTGGCCGATCATCACGTGCGACTCGTCCATGAACATCAGCGCGTCTTTCGGCAGATAGTCGATCAGCGTCGGCGGCGGCTCGCCCGGCATCGCGCCGGACAGGTGGCGCGAGTAGTTCTCGATGCCCTTGGTAAAACCGATCTCGGCCAGCATCTCGAGGTCGAAGCGGGTGCGCTGTTCGAGGCGCTGCTCTTCGATGAGTTTATTTTGCTGGCGGAATTCCTCGAGGCGATCGCGCAGCTCGGCCTTGATCGACTCGACCGCGCGCAGCACGGTGGAACGCGGGGTAACGTAGTGCGAGCCCGGATACACGGTGAAGCGCGGAATCTTCTGGCGCACGCGGCCCGTCAGCGGATCGAACAGTTGCAGCGATTCGATCTCGTCGTCGAACATCTCGACGCGGATCGCCAGCTCTGCGTGCTCGGCCGGGAAGATGTCGATGGTGTCGCCGCGCACGCGGAACGATCCGCGCGAGAAATCCATCTCGTTGCGGGTGTACTGCATCTGGATCAGGCGCGCGATGATGTCGCGCTGCGCCACTTTATCCTTGTGGCGCAGGGTAAGGATCATCTTGTGGTATTCGTTCGGATTACCGATACCGTAGATCGCCGACACGGTGGCCACGATGACGACGTCGCGACGTTCCATCAGCGACTTGGTGCACGACAGGCGCATCTGCTCGATGTGCTCGTTGATCGACGAGTCCTTTTCGATGAACAGGTCGCGCTGCGGCACATAGGCTTCGGGCTGGTAGTAATCGTAGTACGAGACGAAATACTCGACCGCGTTCTGCGGGAAGAATTCGCGGAACTCCGAATACAGCTGGGCCGCCAGCGTCTTGTTGGGTGCGAACACGATCGCCGGACGGCCGGCGCGCGCGATCACGTTGGCCATCGTGTAGGTCTTGCCCGAACCCGTCACGCCGAGCAGCGTCTGGTACGACAGGCCATCGTTGATGCCTTCGATCAGGCCCTCGATCGCGGTCGGCTGGTCGCCGGCCGGCGGGAAGGGCTGGTGCAGCTTGAACGGTGAATCCGGGAAGGTGAGGACGGTGGGCTCAGTTGTAGATTCGGGAGAAGTTGCGATGGATAAATCAGCCATACTTACAGACCTTTGTTAGAATGAGAATCCGCTCGCGGCCTTACAGTACAAGGGCCGCTGTCTATACAATTGCTAACCCGCCGCTGCCAACCCAGCCGACACAACTGAGTTTATCACGATGACTTCCACTGCCTCTGCCAGCCTTTTTGGTGCCATTGAGATGGCCCCGCGCGACCCGATCCTGGGTATCACCGAAGCCTTCAATGCCGACACCAATCCCGCCAAGATCAACCTCGGCGTGGGCGTCTATTATGACGATCAGGGCAAGGTGCCACTGTTGGCGTGCGTACAGAAAGCGGAAGCGAAACTGATGGAGCAGCCTGCGCCGCGCACCTACCTGCCGATCGACGGCCTGGCGGCGTACGACAAGGCCGTGCAAGAACTGGTATTTGGTGCCGACAGCGCCGTAATTCAAGAGAAGCGTGCCATCACCGTGCAAGCCCTGGGCGGCACCGGCGCGCTCAAGATCGGCGCCGACTTCCTCAAGCGATTCCTGCCGCACGCCGACGTCTACATCAGCGATCCCAGCTGGGAAAACCATCGCGCGCTGTTCGAGAGTGCCGGCTTCACCGTACATAACTACGCCTACTACGACGCGGCGACCCGTGGTGTGAACTTCGACGGCATGCTGGCCGCGCTGAAGGCCATGCCGGCCGGTTCCATCGTCGTGCTGCACGCCTGCTGCCACAACCCGACCGGCGCCGACCTGTCGCAAGAGCAGTGGGATCAAGTCATCGCCGCCGTGCAGGCCGGCGGCCTGGTGCCGTTCCTGGACATGGCCTACCAGGGCTTCGCCAACGGCATCGATGAAGACGGCGCCGTCGTGCGCCGCTTCGCCGCGACCGGCATGCCGCTGCTGGTGTCGAACTCGTTCTCGAAGTCGTTCTCGCTCTACGGCGAGCGCGTCGGCGCGCTGTCGATCGTCGCCACCAGTGGCGAAGAGGCGGCCCGCGTGCTGTCGCAACTGAAGCGCGTGGTGCGCACCAACTACTCGAACCCGCCGACCCATGGCGGCAAGGTCGTCGCGACCGTGCTGTCGACCCCCGAGCTGCGCAAGCTGTGGGAAGAAGAGCTGGCCGGCATGCGCGTGCGCATCCGCGAAATGCGCGGCGCGATGGTCGAGAAGCTGAAGGCGAAGGCCCCGGGCCACGACTTCGAATTCGTGCGCCGGCAAGTCGGCATGTTCTCGTATTCGGGCCTGACCAAGGAACAAGTGGGCAAGCTGCGCGACGAATCGATCTACGCCGTGGACACCGGCCGCATCTGCGTTGCCGCGCTGAATTCGACCAATATCGATCGCGTCGTTGACGCGGTTGCCAAAGTTCTCTAAAATCCCGGCTCTCCGCAAGCGTCACGGCGTGTGCGGAGGGCAGCAGGAGTGGCGGTTGCGATCTGTGCAAATTTGACAGAAACGTTTCAGCAGCCATATAATGCAAGCATCAATTCCCTGATAGCTCAGTCGGTAGAGCGACGGACTGTTAATCCGCAGGTCCCTGGTTCGAGTCCAGGTCGGGGAGCCAGAATTCGAAAGGCCGCATCTCAGGATGCGGCCTTTTTTGTTTTCGGCGTGCATTGTCGGCGCCTTGTGATTCCCAGGAGATTCTCGCGTGAAGCAATTGCCGAAAAGCCATGCCACCCTGATCGAAGGGCAGATGTTCCGCTTGATGAAGTCGGGGCAGGGCAAGCCGTCGATCGTGCTGATCAACGGCGCGGGCGGTCCGCTCGACGGCTGGTACAAGCTGTATCCCGAGATCGAGCAGCTGGGCGCCGTGTTCGCCTACGACCGGCCCGGCGTCGGCGGCAGCCCCAAGCCGCGCGAGGCGCAGTATGGCGAGACCGTGGTGGCGCAACTGCGCCTGCTGCTGCAGGCGGCCGGCGTCCAGCCGCCGTTCGTCCTGGTCGGCCATTCCTTTGGCGGCCTGCATGCGAACCTGTTCGCGCGCGTCTTCGCGGACGAGGTTGCCGGCGTGCTGTTCCTGGAAGCCACGGCGCCGGAAGACGTCACCATGCTCAAGCAATTCCAGTCGCCGCTGCAGCGCGGCTTTGTCAGGCTGCTCGACCGGATGTCGCCGCGCGATCAGTTCGACGAGATTCGCCATGAACTCGAGACCGTGAAGGACATCCAGGAAGCGCCGGCGTTCCCGCCGGTGCCGGTGACGGTGTTGTCGGGCACGAAGCGCCTGCCGCGCTGGATGGTGCCTGCGGCCCTTGTGCGCGAGCGCGAGCGTACCCAGCGTGGCCTGGCGGCGTTGTCGCCGCTGGGCGAGCGGATCGAGGCGCAGCGCAGCGCGCACTTCCCGCAATTGACCGAGCCGCAGCTGGTGCTGGACGCCCTGAGGCGCCTGGTCGGGCGGGCGGCAACCTAGTTCCGCATTTTTTTCGTCGTGTGAACACTTGCGAAATCGAAAACAGCAGGTATAATGCGGCCTCCTTTCCCTGATAGCTCAGTCGGTAGAGCGACGGACTGTTAATCCGCAGGTCCCTGGTTCGAGTCCAGGTCGGGGAGCCAGAATTGAGAAGGGCCGCATGCGAATGCGGCCCTTTTTGTTTGCGCGGCCGGTCGGCCGGCCCGCAGCGCCGCCAGTATCTCGTCCGTGCCACGTACCTGGGCATAGTCGTCGTGAAGATTGGCCGGCGCCATCAGGTGCACCTGTTCGGCGCTGCGCCGCGTGCCGCCGAAATCCTGCTTCAGCGCTTGCCGGACACCGGCCTGACCTTCGACGCCGCCTCGAGCGCGCGCTGGCGCGCGGTCTCGACGTCGTCGGCGGTCGCCAGCGCCACGCCCATGCGGCGGCGCGCGAACGATTCCGGCTTGCCGAACAGGCGCAGGTCGGCGCCCGGCACGCGCAGCGCCTCGGCCACGCCCTCGAAGGCGATGCCGGCTTCGTCCAGCTGGCCATAGATCACGGCGGAAGCGCCGGGGCCGCGCAATGCCGGGTTCACCGGCAGGCCGAGGATCGCTTTCGCGTGCAGTTCGAATTCGCTCTGCACCTGGCTCGTCATGGTGACCATGCCGGTATCGTGCGGACGCGGGCTCACTTCCGAGAACCACACCATGTCGCCCTTGACGAACAGCTCGACGCCGAACACGCCCAGCCCGCCGAGGCTGGCGGTGACCTTGGCCGCGATGTCGCGCGCACGCTCGAGCGCCAGCGGCTGCATCGGGTGCGGCTGCCACGATTCGACGTAGTCGCCCTGCACCTGCTTGTGGCCGATCGCCTCGCAGAAGCGCGTTTCGATCTTGCCGTCGGCGCCCAGCGACCGTACCGTCAGCAGGGTGATCTCGTAGTCGAAATCGATGAAGCCTTCGGCGATCACGCGGCCGGCATCGACCCGTCCGCCGGCGGCGGCGTAGGCCCAGGCGTCCGCCACGTCGGCGGCGGAATCGAGCTTCGACTGGCCCTTGCCGGACGAGGACATCACGGGCTTGACCACGCAGGGGAAGCCGACCCTTTCGCAGGCTTCCTGCAACTCGGCCAGGCTGCTGGCGAAACGGTAGGGCGAGGTCGCCAGGCCCAGCTCCTCGGCCGCCAGGCGGCGGATGCCTTCGCGGTTCATGGTCAGCTGGGCCGCGCGCGCGGTCGGGATGCAGGTGATGCGACCCGCGGCTTCGAGTTCGGCCAGCTTGTCGGTGGCGATCGCCTCGATCTCGGGCACCACCAGGTCGGGGCGCTCGCGGTCGATCAGGGCCTCCAGTGCGGCGCCGTCCGTCATGTCGATCACGTGCGCGCGGTGCGCCACCGGGTGGCCGGGCGCGTTCGGGTAGCGGTCGACGGCGATCACTTCGACGCCCAGGCGCTGCAGGGCGATGATCACTTCCTTGCCGAGCTCGCCGGAGCCGAGCAGCATGACTTTGGTTGCGGAAGGGGAGAGCGGGGTGCCGAGGGTGCAAGAAGTGGTCATGGTCTGTCAGTGATGGAGTGGCTGGCGCGGGCGCCGGAGAAGCCGAAACTATAGCAAACCGGGCATGCCTTGCGCTGGCGGCGAGTCCGTTCACAAGATGCACTGGTCAAACTGCAAACGCCCGGCTATAATATTGCCTCAATTCCCTGATAGCTCAGTCGGTAGAGCGACGGACTGTTAATCCGCAGGTCCCTGGTTCGAGTCCAGGTCGGGGAGCCAGAACAAGAGAAGGGCCGCATGCGAATGCGGCCCTTTTTGCGTTGGCGGCGCCCTCACGCCCCCGCGCCTGGCGGCTTCAGTGCCCATCCCGCCACCATCGGCCGATCGGCGGTCCACCAGCCAGCGCCGGCCACGGCGTGAAATCGACCCAATGTGCATCGCGCGCCCCTCGATCCACCTTGGACTGCGGATGCGTTCAAAAGTTGTCGGCGGCCGATCGCTCAGCGGCTCTTCTTCTTGTTGGATGTGTAAGTACGGGTGTGGAACTCGGGCGGCTTTTTTGCGACCCAGTCGATGAAGGCGGCGATCTCTTCGTGGCCGCGCAGGGCGTCCCAGGTATGGTAGGTCTGCAGCAGTTCGCGCTCGGTCAGCGCCGAGTGGATCTTGCGGTGGCAGATCTTGTGGATCGGGAATTGCTCCTTGCCCTTGAACGTCTTCGGGATCAGGTGGTGACGGTCGATATTGGACGTCCCCAGGATGCGTCCACACAGCGGGCAGCAGATGTCGGGCACGTCATACTCCTGGTTGTGTTCGGTTGTTGGATACGATATGGTGGGCATGCCATGCCGGTACAAGGCTTGACCCGATAATTTCAATTTGCAAAGTTCAGCTCAGCCCTTGTTAAATGGTATGGTGTAGAATTAACGCTTGGTATTCTTTTGCAATACGTTCCACTCCAGCCTGAAAGCGATGCAGTTGCAATGATCGAAGACGACACCCGCTGTTCCGTGCTGTTGATTGACGATGAATCGTTTGCCCAGGACATCATTGCCCACGGTCTCAGAGCTTGTGTCGGTCATCAGCTGATGTATGAATCCAGCCCGGAGCGCGCTGTCGATGTAGCACGCCAGATCGACGCGACCGTGGTGCTGGTCGACCTGCGCATGCCCGGCGGCCTCGACGGCTTCGCCGTCATCGCCCGACTGAGGGAACATCCCGACACCCAGGACATCCCGGTCATCCTGCTCTCGTCCGAGGACGATCCCGACATCAAGGCCAAGGCCTTTGCCGTCGGCGCCAGCGACTACATGGTCAAGTGGCCGGATCCGCGCGAGCTGGTGGCGCGCGTGCGTCACCACAGCGGCGCCTGCATCGCGCGTCGCGAGCGCGACCAGGCCTTTGCCTCCTTGCGGCGCAGCCAGGAAGAGCTGGCGGCGAGCCAGTCGGCCCTGCAGCAGGCGCAGAAGATGGAAGCGATCGGCCAGCTCACCGGCGGCGTCGCCCACGATTTCAATAACGTGCTGCAGATCATCGGCGGCAACCTGCAACTGCTCAAGCTGGTCGGCGACCTGAACGACGCCGCGCGAGCCCGGGTCGAGATGGCGTTGTCGGGCGTCGAGCGCGGCGCCAAGCTGGCCGCCCACCTGCTCGCCTTCGCGCGCCGCCAGCCGCTGCAATCGGTGGTGATCGATCCCGGCCACCTGCTGCGCGAGATGGACGATATGGCGCGCCGCGTGCTCGGCGCCAGCACGCTGGTGCGCACCGAGATCGCGCATGGCCTGGGCAGCACCATGATCGACCCGAACCAGCTCAATAACGTGCTGCTGAACCTGGTCATCAATGCGCGCGACGCCATGCCCGATGGCGGCACGCTGACCATCCGCGGCGCCAACATCGACCATGGCGACGAAGTGCCGCCGGAAGTGCCGGACAACGATTATGTGATGCTCGAGATCGCCGATACGGGCAAGGGCATGCCTCCCGACGTGCTGCGGCGCGCCTTCGAGCCTTTCTTCACCACCAAACCGACCGGCCAGGGCACAGGGCTGGGCCTGTCGATGGCCTATGGCTTCGTGAAGCAGTCGGGCGGCGAGATCGTGCTGCACAGCGAGCAGGGCAAGGGCAGCAGCGTGCGCATCTACCTGCCGCGCAGCCGCTCGGCGCCGGTGGCGAGCGACGAGCCTTCGTCGCAGCTGCCGCTGGCCGGCGGCCTGGAGACCATTCTCGTGGTCGAGGACGAAGCCGACGTGCGCTCATCGACCTGCGGCATCCTGTCCGTGCTGGGCTACGAGGTGCTGGAGGCCGGCAGCGCGGCCGAGGCCGCGGAAATCATCGAAGGCGGCCGCCACATCGACCTGGTGTTCACCGACGTGATCATGCCGGGGCCGGTCAGCAGTCTGCAGCTGGGCGAGATCGTGCGCCGCCATCTGCCGGAATGCCAAGTGCTGTACACCTCGGGCTATGCCGAGGGCGTGCTGGCGCATGAAGGCAAACTCGACTCGTCGGTCCACCTGCTGCAGAAACCCTATCACCCGGACGCGCTCAGCGCGCGCATCCGTCACCTGTTGCGGCGCGCCAAGCGCGCCGCCAAGCCGCAGTCAGCGCCGGCTCACTTCGGCTTGATGTAGCGGCGCGAGCCTGGCGGCGGTTCGTTCAGCACCGCCCAGAAGATGCCGAGGTCGCCGATCGCGCGCACGAACTCGTTGAAATCCACCGGCTTGACCACGTAGGCATTGACGCCGAGCTGGTAGCTGCGCACCACGTCCTGTTCTTCCTTGGACGAGGTCAGCATGACCACCGGGACCGACTTGAGTCCCTCGGTGGTCCGGATTTCATTGAGCACCTCGAGTCCGTCGACCTTGGGCAGCTTGAGGTCGAGCAGGATCACGGCCGGGCTGCCGAGCTGGCGGTCGGCGAACTCGCCGCGGCGGTGCAGGTAGTCGAGCGCTTCCGCGCCATCGCGCACCACCACGACTTCGTTGGCCAGCTGGCTCTTCGACAGTGCAATGAGTGTCAGCTCCAGGTCATGGGGATTGTCTTCCACCAGGAGGATGGGCTTGAGCATGGGTAGATCGCCTTAGTTGGATGAGAGTTGTTTCGGAAGGCTGAAGGAGAACGTTGCCCCTTCGCCAAGTGTCGAGTTGGCCCAGACGCGGCCGTTATGGCGCTCGACGATGCGCCGCACGTTGGCCAGGCCGATGCCGGTACCCTGGAAGTCTTCCATGCGGTGCAGGCGCTGGAATACGCCGAACAGCTTGTGCACGTAGTCCATATTGAAACCGGCGCCGTTGTCGGCCACGTGGAACACATAGCTGTCGCCGGCGTCCTCGTGCCAGACGCGGATCACGGCCTGCTCGCGCGCGCCGGTGAACTTGACCGCGTTGGACAGCAGGTTGAACATCGCCAGGTGCAGGAAGCTCGGATCGGCGCACACGGTCGGCAGGCGGTCGATGTGCCAGTCGACCTTGCGCTGGCCGATCTCCACCTCCAGCTTGTCGATGCAGCCCGATACCAGTTCGAGCATGTCGACCTGGGTCGGGCGCAGGGCCGCGCGGCCCATCTGCGAGAACGACAGCAGGTCGTCGACCAGCTTGCCCGCCAGGCGGGCCGACTGCTTGATGTTCTTCAGGAAGCGTTCGCGCATGGCGGCGTCCTCGCTGCCGGCCGATTCGATCAGCAGGTCCGAGAAGCCGACGATGTGGCGCAGCGGCGCGCGCAGGTCGTGCGACACCGAATACGAAAACGCTTCGAGTTCCTTGTTGGCGCGGCCCAGTTCCTCGGCCAGTTCGGCCATCTGTTCGGCGCGTTCGAGCGCGATACCCAGCAGCGCGCTGCGAAACTCGATCGCCAGCTCGATCTCGGCCGCGTGCCAGGGCAGGCTGTGGCCGTGGATGGTCTCGCGCCAGGCGGCGAAGCTCTGGCGCGGCGACAACTGGGTAGGGGCACCGGGGGGCGCCTGCTTTTCGTAGGGATTGCCGGCCCACTCGACGGTCTGGACCAGCTCCGGGCGGAACCACAGCAGGTAATGCTGGTGGATGCGCGAGATCGGCAGCGCCAGCAGGCCGCTGGCATTGTGCGTCAGGCCGGCCGCCGGTGCGTACATGCCGGCCAGGTGGTTCGTATGGAACAGCTCGGTATGGCCGTGCACGGCGAGCCAGGTCGACAGCTCGCGGATGGCCTCCTCGTCCGGGGTGTCGCCATAGGTCAGGATGCGGTCGTCGACCACCACCGCCACACCGCCGGCGCGCGCGAAGCGCAGCAGCGCGGGGAACACGCCGGACAGGTTGTCGATGAAGTCGGCGCCCTTGGTCAGGCGGCCCAGCATCTCGACCATGATGCGGCGCACGTCGAGGCGGAACTGCAGCTCGGCGCCATCCTCGCGCGTCTCGATGCACAGCGCCAGGATCTGGCCCAGCTGCTCGCAGGCGGTGCGCTTCTCGACCGCGACCGCGCATGGCTCGGCGTTGTGGCAGGAGATCAGGCCCCACAGCTTGCCCCTGACGATCAGCGACACCGACATCGAGGCCAGCGTGCCCATATTGCGCATGTACTGCAGGTGCACGGGCGAGACGCTGCGCAGTGCGGCGAAGGACAGGTCGTTGCGCCCGCCGGTGACCGGGTTGGCGCCCGGGACCAGGGGTGCCGGCTCGTAGTTCGCGTCCTGGATCAGGCGGATCGGCGACAGCGTGTACAGCTCGCGCGCCTGGGCCGGGATGTCGCTGGCGGGGAACGACTGGCCCAGGTAGGAATCGTAGTCTTCCGCCTTCGACTCGGCCACGACGCGGCCATGGCCGCTGGGATCGAACTGGTAGACCATCACGCGGCCGTAGCCGGTCACCGAGCGCACGTGGCGCGCAGCCAGGTCGGACAGCGCGGGAATCGAGGTGTGATCGTTCACCCGGGCCAGGAAGTCGCTGATCAGGGGGTACAGGTGGCGGAAGTCGGCCGGCTGGGCGCGCCCCACCGATTCGAACTCGGCGATCACCAGGTCGTCCCAGGCATGGCCCAGCACGTCGAAGTGGCGGCCGTTGGGCAGCGTGACCGTGCCGAGGTAGCCCGGGCGCTGGCCCAGCGTGCCGCCGCCCAGTTCCAGCGCCAGGCGCTCGCCGGCCTGCGCGCCGATGGCCTCAGCCAGGGGCCTGCCGAGTGCGGCCTGCGCATCGACGCCACACCAGTCGGCGAGGTTGGCGCTGGCTTGCAACACGTCGAGCGCGGGCGACAGCGTCAGCATGAAACCATGCGGCTGGATGCTGCCGGGCGTGCGGATCGGCTCCTTGTCGCAGCCGGTGAGATCGAGGTGGTTGTCGGGGAGTGCCTGGGTCATGATGCTGTGAGGAAACGAGCGGGTGAAACAGGCCTCCATTGTAGCGTGAAAGCTTGCTGCCATTTATACACAGCTTGTTAATTTGCGCGATTTACTGGGCTTTGTGTCATCGCTGGTGCCATGTCCCGATACTGGTAAATCTTGCAGAAGCATAGGCAGTTGCGTGGCGAATTGCGGCAATGCAGATGTATGATAGGCCACTTTATCGGCCAGACAGGAAGTCGTACTGCCCCCATGGACACCTCTTTACCCGTCAAGCAGCCGCTGACCGACGAACGGCGCTTTCAGTACCTGATCGCCGGCATCAGCGATTACGCGATCTACATGCTCGATCCGCAGGGATACGTCAACAGCTGGAATGCGGGCGCCCAGCGCTTCAAGGGCTACGTCCAGCACGAGATCCTGCAGCAGCATTTCTCCCGTTTCTACACCCAGGAGGACCGCGCTGCCGGCCTGCCGGCGCAGGCCCTGGCCGAAGCGCTCGAGCAAGGCCGCTATGAATCGGAAGGCTGGCGCGTGCGCAAGGACGGCGGCCGCTTCTGGGCCCACGTGGTGATCGATCCGATCCGCGACGACCGCGGTGAGCTGATCGGCTACGCCAAGATCACGCGCGACGTCACCGAGAAGAAGCACGCCGAGGACTTGCTGCGCGAGAGCGAGCAGCGCTTCCGCCTGCTGGTGCAGGGGGTGACCGACTACGCGCTCTACATGCTCACGCCCGAGGGCGTGGTGTCGAACTGGAACCTGGGCGCCCAGCGCATCAAGGGCTACAGCCAGGACGACATCGTCGGCCACCATTTCTCGCTGTTCTATACCGACGAGGACCGCCTGCGCGGCCTGCCGGCGCGCGCGCTGACGGCGGCCGGCGACGTCGGCCGCTACGAGGCCGAGGGCTGGCGCGTGCGCAAGGACGGCACCCGCTTCTGGGCCAACGTCGTGATCGACGCCATCCGCGGCGACGATGGGCGCCTGCTGGGCTATGCCAAGATCACGCGCGACCTGACCGAGAAAAAGGCGGCGGCCGAGGCGCTCGACAAGGCCCAGGCGGCGCTGTTCCAGGCCCAGAAGATGGAGTCGATCGGCCAGCTCACCGGCGGCATCGCGCACGATTTCAACAATCTGCTGTCGGTGATCTCGAGCGGCCTCGAGATCCTGAGCATGCAGCGTAGTCCGGGCGGCGACGCCAAGACGCTCGACAGCATGCGGCGTGCGATCGACCGCGGCGCCACGCTCACCCAGCAGCTGCTGGCCTTCGCGCGCCAGCAGCCGCTGGAACCGGAAACGCGCAACGTCAACCGCATCCTGAGCGGCTTCGAATCGGTGCTGCGGCGCGCCGCCAATTCGTCGATCGACTTCGTGCTCAAGCTCGACCCCAAGGCGCCGAACGCCGTGATCGACGCCGCGCGGCTCGAGTCGGCGGTGCTCAACCTGGTGGTCAATGCACGCGACGCGATGCCCGGCGGCGGGCGCATCGTGGTCGAGACGGCGGGAGTGACGCTGGCCGAGGATGGGCAGGCGGGGTTGGCGGCCGGCCCCTGGCTGCGCCTGAGCGTGAGCGACACCGGCACCGGCATGGCGCCCGAGACCATCGCGCGCGCTTTCGAACCCTTCTTCACCACCAAGGAAGTCGGCAAGGGCACGGGCCTGGGGCTGTCGCAGGTGTACGGCTTCATCAAGCAGTCGGGCGGCGAGGTGACCATCGAGAGCACGGTGGGCGAGGGCACCAGCATTGCCATCTGGCTGCCGGCCGTGACCTCGCACGCGCACGACCTGGCGCAGATCGAGACCGAGACCGTGCTGATCGTCGAGGACGAGCCCGACCTGCTGGACGTCGCGTCCTCGCTGTTCCTGAGCATGGGCTATGACGTGATGACGGCGGCCAGCGGCAACGACGCAATGCATCTGCTGGCCAGCCGCGATGTCGACATCCTGTTCACCGACGTGGTGATGCCGAACGGGATGAACGGCATCGAGCTGGCGGCCTACACGCGCGACCACTACCCGAACGTGAAGGTGATGCTGGCCTCGGGCTATCCGCAGCCGGCATTGAAGCTCGACCGCAAGCGGCTGGGGGAGTTCGCCTTCGTCAGCAAGCCGTACCGCTTGTCGGACCTGGCCAGGAGCCTGCGCAGCGCCCACTAGGCGGCTGACGAAGAGTTTGTATTGAAATGAGAATCATTCTCATCTAATATGGAGGCCGTGGCGCGCGGTGCGCCACGGTTTCTCAGGGGGGTGCCGATGCTGGGCGAACGGGACGTCGATCGACTGCTGAGCGAGCAAGGGGTGCTGTTGCGGGCCCACGCCCGGCTCCAGGCGCGCTGCACGGTCTTGTTGGGCGAGCAGGCGGAGCGCCTCCGCCGGCTCGATGCCGAGCTGATGCGCACACGCGCGGCGGCCATCCGCAGCCTCAGCGCGCTGGCCTGGGAACGCGAAGACCGCGCCGCGCTCGAACAAGCGGCGCCTGGCCTGCAGCGGCGCGCCGCCATGGGCCGCCAGGTCGAGGCCTTGCAGGCGCGGGTGCATGAGCTCACGCGCCGGCTGCATGTGCGCGAACTGGCGGACCATGCCGCGCGCGCCGGCGACGCGTTGCCACATGCGCTGGAAGCCAGCCTGGAGGCTGCCGACCTGGTGATCTGCCAGACCGGTTGCCTGAGCCATGGCGACTACTGGCGCGTGCAGGACCGCTGCAAGCGCAGCGGCAAGGTGTGCATGCTGGTCGACCGGCCCGGCCGCATGCACATCGTGCGCATCGAGAGCCTCGCCTGAGGCCTCCGGGACGGCCTACAAGGCAAAGATGATGTCGCTGACCTGCTCATAGAGCTTGTCGGCCGACGGCCCCTGGTTGGGCCAGTTCAGGATGTCGAAGTGGTCGTAGCCCTTGTAGTTGCCGAGGAAATTCCAGGCGCCGCGCACGGGCGTGCCGTCGTAGTCGCGCGCCGGGTGGCCATTGGGCGAGCGCATGCTGATCGTGTTGACCACGCCGTCGTTCGAGAACCAGTCGCTGTCGATGCGCACCCGGTTGGGCCGGTCGAGGGTATAGCTGCCCATGCCGCGTTGCGCCACCGACGGCACGATCCACTCGCCGGCGAACGACTTGAAATAGGGGATCATGTCGGCGCGCGCATACTGGAACAGGGTGGTCTGGACCGGAGCGATCACACGGTCGGTGCCGTTGCAGCACCAGGCGCCGCCTTCGGTGGCCACCGTGCCGACCGAAAAATAATAGATGTGCGGCGAAGTGCGGGCCCACAGATTGAATTCGCGCGCCCCGTCCGGCGCCAGTTCCCAGCCCGCCACCCGGTGCCCGAGCACGTCGCGCAGCGGCAGGCGGATGCCCGGCAGGATGTTGAACACGGCATCGGTCAGGGTGGTGCCGTTGTGCGGCGCCGAGATCGTGGTCACGCTGCGGATCCAGCCGACCTTTCCGCCCCTGAACAGTTCGCCGTCGCCTTCGTCCTGGGGCGAGCCGTGTTCCAGCAGTTCGACCAGCGCGCGGATCGTGGTGCCGCCCTGGCTGTGGCCGATCATATGGATCGGGTGGTCCTGGTCCCAGGCCGGATACAGGGCCAGCGGATAGTCTTGCGGATTGTTGCGCGGATCGGCGGCCCAGCATTTGCCGGGCGGCTTTTGTACCTGGCCGGGCAAGCCGTGGTCGCGCACATGGGCCTTGCCGTAGTCGACGCAGCCGCCCTTGATCTGCGCATACAGGTCGGCCGCGCGGTCCCAGTTGGACGAAATGGGGCCGACCGCCGCGGCGAACACGGCGCGCGGACCGCGATAGATCTGCATCTGCGAGGCGATGTCGCCATAGCCGCCCCAGTAGTTGAAACCGCTGTGCTGAAACTCCTCGGGCCCGAAGCCGAGGAAGCCGTGGACGAGGATGACGGGATAGTTATTCGCCGCGCTGCAGGCGGGGCGGCAAGCATGGCCAGCGCCGTCAACAGGGCGGCGCAGGCGCGATAGAACCGAACCATCTGGCTTCTCCGATAAATGCGTCAAGCACATTGTCGGAGGTAGGACGACGGTCGGGTTTGCGCTGCGTCGACTCGCGGCGAGGGAATTAAACTTCACGCGCGGAAACATGCGCATGCCGCTTGACAAGCCGGTGTGACATTCCTCGCATGGTTTTCTCCACTCGACTAGTCGCAGGATCAGCGCACCGTGGTGCTGCCGACCGAGGTGGTCGGCTCCGAGACCGCCGTCGCCGGCGTGGCGCCCGGCGCCGGCGTGGCCGAGGCGGTGGCCGCCGCCTTCTCGGCCTGCTCCAGGCGGCCGTCGGTCCACACCACGTAGTCGTCGACCGAGTACAGGCGGCACGGGTCCTTGCTCTTGGCCGAGCAGGTGGCCAGCGCGCGGCCTTCCGGGTCTTCGCCTTCCTCGGCCCAGGTCCAGCCGCCGCTCGGCGACACGGCGAAGGCGCGCGGCGTCATCTTGGTCAGGTATTCGCGGTAGGCGCGGCGGCCGTGCTCGGACAGGAAGGGCACGGCGTCGACGTCGTCGACGCCGGCGAAATCGGTGCGCGGCTGGCTGGGCGGAGCCGCGACGTCGACCACGACCTCGGTCGGCATGCCGACCTCCTGCAGGAAACGTTCGGTGTCGGCCAGCCACACCTTCTCGCCGTCGCGGCTGGCCAGCATGCCGTGGGCATCGCGCTTGAACGAGGGGAACTCGACCAGGCGGCCGCGGCCGCCGGCCTGGACGTAGGACGCATGCATGCGTCCGGCCAGTTCCGGGCCGAACAGCGAGTCGTTCTGGCCATACATCCACAGGCTCGGCAGCTTGGATTTGGCGCCGTATTCGGCGAAGGCCGAGACCAGTTGCGAGCGCCAGGCGCAGCGGTCGCTGTCGTCGCGCAGGCCGCCGGCGAAGTTGATCAGGCCGCGCACGCCCGGCAGGGCTTCGGTGCCGAGGGCGATCGTGGCCAGGCCGCCATACGACTGGCCGGCCACCACCATGCGCTCGCCATCGACCCAGGGCTGCCGGCGCGCGTAGTCGAGGGTCGAGCGGATGTCTTTGGCCTGCGTATAGCCGTTGGCCGTCATGTCGCAGCCATGGTCGCGGTAGCGGCCGCCCGATTGCGAGAAGCCCTGGCGCATCGGCACCATCACCGCATAGCCGCGCTTCACGAAGGCGCTGGCCATGTGATAGAAGCGGTCGCGCGGCTGCAGGCCGGGGCGGCCGGGATCCTTGCCGTGGTTGATGACGATCAGGGGAAACGGTCCGTCACCGTCCGGCTGGAACACGGTGGTCTCGAGGGTGACGCTGCCATCGCCGGCCGGCACCTGGACGATGTGCTCGTTCATGCGGTGATCGAGTCGGGCGGGCAAGCCTCGGGCGGACAAGCCCCGGGCGGACGCGCCCTGGGAGACGGAACCCGGCAGTTCCTGGAGCTGGGCCACGGCAGGCAGCATGGCCAGCACGGCGATCGAAGCGGAAATCAGGCGAGGAAAAGGCTGGAATCTCGGCATGGATGACTCTGGACTCGGTGGTGCATATTTACTGCCGTACGGAACAATTTCCGCATGGAATAATTGAGTCTAGGTCGAGAGAATCTCTAGAGCAATATCGGGTTGACAGCATCCGACACTAAATTTTCGCGTGTGGTAAAAATAGCCATTCAGCAAAGCGTGATACAGAAGAGTATGATCTCGAAAATTACTAACCAGCAGGTCATTTAATCGATGAGCAAGTACGCGCCCCGGGAATGGGCCCCCGACGAAAAGCCGATGCTGCCCGGCTCGCCGTCGACGCCCGCCCATCCGACGCGCATACGCATCGCTTACCTGGTGGTAGGCATCCTGGTCACCATTACGGGCGGCCTGGGCAACGCGCTGGTGTCGGTCAACCTGTTGCACCTGCAGGGCGTCATGGGCGCCACCCAGACCGAGGTTGCCTGGCTGCCGGCCGCCTATGTGATGGCGAATGCCTCGATGAACCTGCTGCTGGTGAAATTCCGGCAACAGTTCGGGCTGCGCCTGTTTACCGAATTCTTCCTGGTGCTGTACGCGCTGGTGACCTTCGCCCACCTGCTGGTGGGCGGCCTCGGCTCCGCCATCGCCGTGCGCGCCGCCCACGGCATGCTGGCCGCCGCGCTGTCGACCCTGGGCCTGTACTACACGCTGCAGGCGTTCAAGAAGGTCTGGCGCCTGAGAGGCATCACGATCGCGCTCGGCGTGGCGCAGCTATCGCTGCCGCTGGCCTATATCTTTTCCAGCGACCTGCTGCAGCTCGCCGAATGGAATGGGCTGTACCTGTTCGAGCTGGGCCTGGCGCTGGTGTCGCTGGGCGCGGTGCTGTTGCTCAAATTGCCGCCCGGCGACCGGTTCCAGGCCTTCCGTCCGGCCGACTTCCTCACCTTTTCCCTGTTCGCGCCGGGCATCGCGCTGCTGTGCGCGGCGCTGACCTTCGGGCGCATTCTGTGGTGGCAGGAAACGCCATGGATCGGCGTCGCGCTGGCGGCCTCCATCGTGCTCCTGGCCTCCGCCATCTGTGTCGAGCACAACCGCGCCAATCCGCTGCTGAACATTCGTTGGCTGACCACCGGCAAAATCCTGCACGTGGCGCTGACCTTGATGCTGGTGCGCATCGTGCTGTCCGAGCAGAGCGTGGGCGCGGTCGGTTTCCTGCGCGCGGTGGGTCTCGATAACGACCAGATGCAGGCGTTGTTCGCCTGCGTGCTGGCGGCCACCGTGGCCGGGATCGCAGTGTCGGCGCTGAGCCTGAACATCGAGCACCTGACCTGGCCGCGGGTGGTGGCGCTGCTGTGCATGGCGCTGGGCGCCTGGCTCGATGCGCACGCCAGCAACCAGACGCGCGCCGAGCAGATGTACCTGAGCCAGAGCCTGCTTGCCTTCGGCGGCACGCTGTTCATCGGGCCGTCGCTGGTCTCGCTGATCTTCACCGTGGTCGGCAATCCTGCCGCACTGATCAGCTTCTCGGTGCTGTTCGGCCTGACCCAGAACCTGGGCGGGCTGCTCGGCTCGGCGCTGGTCGGCACCTTCCAGACGTGGCGCGAGAAATTTCACTCGTCGCATATCGTCGAGCAGCTCAGCTCGCTCGATCCGCTGGTGGCCAGCCGCATCCAGTCCGGCGCCGCCGCCGCCGGCCGCCTGCTGGCCGATCCCGCCGCCGCCACGCGCCAGAGCCTGCAGTCCTTATCGAGTAGCGCGACGCGCGAAGCCAACATCCTCGCCTACAACGATGTGTTCCTGGTGCTGGCCATCCTGGCCGCCGCGAGCGCAGCCTGGATTTTCCTGCATGCCGTGTGGCTGCATTACTTCCCGGCGGTGACAGCCGTGCCGACCCCTGCGCCCACGCCGGGAACCCCACCACCACCCGACCCTGTGACCGACTGATATGCCAGAACCATCGACCGTCCCATCCCGTTCCCGCCGCCGCATCCTGCTGAGCGCGCTCGCGTTCGGCGCCATCGCCATTGCCGGCGTGTTGATCGTGCTGTATGCCTGGAAGCTGCCGCCGTTTCGCAGCACCCTGCAGAGCACCGAGAATGCGCTGGTGCGCGGCCAGGTGACGATCATCAGTCCGCAATTGAGTGGCTACGTGGTCGAGGTGCGGGTGCAGGATTTCCAGCAGGTCAAGAAGGGCGAACTCCTGATGCGCATCGACGAGCGCATCCCGACCCAGCGCCTGGCGCAGGCGCGCGCCGAACTGGCGAACCGCCAGGCGGCCCTTGCCAATTTCGCCCAGAGCCAGTCGAGCGCGCGCGCCACCATCGCCCAGAACCAGGCCTTGCTGGCGTCGAACGAGGCCCAGGCCCGGCGCGCCCAGGCGGACCTGCGCCGCGTGGAAGAGCTGGCGGCCGACGGCTCGCTGTCGGCGCGCGAACTCGACGCCGCGCGCGCCACGCAGGCCCAGGCCGCCGCCAGCCGCGACCAGTCGCGCGCCGCGATCGAGATCGCACGCCAGAACCTGCGCTCGGTCGACGTCAACCGCGCCGCGCTCGAGGCGGCGGTGGCCAACGCCGAAGCGGCCGTCAAGCTGGCCGAGATCGACATGGCCAACACCCGCATCACCGCCCCGCGCGACGGCCAGCTGGGGCAGGTGACGGTACGCCAGGGCGCCTATGTGAACGCGGGCGCGCAGCTGACGGCGCTGGTGCCCGACACGATGTGGGTGATCGCCAACATGAAGGAAACGCAGATGGCCAACGTGGCCGTCGGCCAGCCGGTGAGTTTTACCGTCGACGCCCTGGGCAATGCCCGGCTGCGCGGCCACGTCGAACGCATCTCGCCGGCGACCGGCTCGGAGTTCTCGGTGATCGCGCCGGACAACGCCACCGGCAACTTCGTCAAGATCGCGCAGCGGATTCCGGTGCGGATCAGCATCGATCCGAACCAGCCGCTGGCCGGACGCCTGCGCCCGGGCATGTCGGTGGTGACCACGATCGATACGGCGCAAGCCGGAGCCGCGCGGTGAGCCGGCGTTGCTTCGCTCTGGCGGCGTTGCCGCTGCTGTTGTCTGCCTGCGCGATGGCGCCGCAGCTGGCGCCGGAGCCTTCGCTGACCGTTCCTCCGGCCTGGCGCACGGCCAGCGCCGTCGACGGCGCCGCCATCGACCGCGACTGGTGGCGCGCCTTCGGCGATCCGGCGCTCGACGCGCTGGTGCGGCGTGCGCTCGACAACAACGGCGACCTCAAGATCGCCAGGTCGCGCCTGCAGGAATACCAGGCGCGCATTCGCGTGGCCGACAGCGCGCGGCTGCCGGCATTGAACCTGTCGCTGGGGCCGACGCGCGCGCGCACGATCGGACCATTCGGCGAACCGGTCGAGACCACTTCGGTGGCCGGCGCGGTGCAGGCCAGTTATGAACTCGACCTGTTCGGCCGCATCGCCGGCAGCGTCGAGGCGGCGCGCTTCGAGTCGCTGTCGCAGGAGGCGGCGCTGGAGGCCGCGGCGCTGGCGGTGGCGGCGAATACGGCGTCCGGCTACCTGAACCTGCTCGGGCTGGATGCCCAGCTGGCGCTGGCGCGCGCGACGCTCGAATCGCGCGAGCGCTCGTTCGACCTCGCGCGCCACCAGTTCGAGGTCGGTTACAGCTCGCGCCTGGAGATGTCGCAGGCCGAGGCCGAGCTGCACGCGACCGCCGCCACCGTGCCGCAGCTGGAGCGCCAGATCGCGCTGCAGGAGCAGGCGCTGAACCTGCTGCTCGGCGCCAGCCCCGGCCCGGTGGCGCGCGGCGCCGAACTGGAGGCGTTGCGCGAGCCGCGGCCGGCGCCGGGGCTGCCGTCCGAACTGCTGCGCCGGCGTCCCGACATCGCCCAGGCCGAGCGCCTGGTGGCCGCCAGCGACGCCAGCCTGGCGGTGGCGCGCGATGCGCTGCTGCCGTCGATCCGCCTGACGGCGTCGCTGGGCGCGCAGGGGCACAGCCTGTCGCAGCTGCTGCGCGATCCGACCGGGTTGTGGAGCATCGGCGGCAGCGTGCTGGCGCCGCTGTTCGACGCGGGCCGGCTGCGCGCCCAGGCCGAGATCGCGGGCACGGTGCGCGACCGCGCGGTCCATACCTATGAATCGGTGGTGCGCACGGCGTTCGCCGAGACGGACAATGCGCTGGCTTCGATCGACGGCTTGCAGCGGCAACTGGTCGAGGCCGAGGCGCGGCGGCGGGCGGCGGGCGAGGTGTTGCGGGTGGCGGCCAACCGCTATCGCAATGGCTACGCTTCCTATCTGGAAGAGCTCGACGCGCAGCGCACGGCCTTCAATGCCGACCTGAACGCGCTGCAGTTGCGCGCCAGCCTGCTGGCGGCGCACGTCGACCTGTACCGCGCGCTGGGCGGCGGATGGGCGCCGGCGCAATGACGACGCAATGATGGCGACCAAGCGTGCGGTCTGCCCGACCTGCCTGCGGGCGCAGTCGGCCTGCATCTGCCACTGGATCGCGCCGGTGTCGCCCCAGGCCGCGCTGCTGGTATTGCTGCATCCGCTCGAAGTCGGCAATGCCAAGAACAGCGGGAGATTGCTGCACCTGAGCGTGGCCGGCAGCGGGCTGGCGGTCGGTGAAATATTCGATGCGGAGGTACTGGAAGGCCTGCTGCATGCCGATGGACGCACGCCGGTACTGCTGTATCCGCAGACGCCGGATGACCGGAATGTGCCACCCCCGCCGGCGCTTCCTTCGCTGCCGCCGTCCTCGCTGCGCCTGGTCGTGCTCGACGCCACCTGGCGCAAGAGCCGCAAGATGCTGTACCTGAATCCGGCTCTGCAGAGGTTGCCGCGACTCGCGCTGAGCGACGTGGCGCCGTCCAGTTACCGCATCCGCAAGGCGCATGCGCCGCATCAGCTGTCGAGCCTGGAAGCGGCGGCGCAGGCGCTGGGCCAGCTCGAAGGCGATGGCGGGCGGTACGGGGCGCTGCTGGATGCCTTCGATGGGTTTGTTTCGCAACAGGCATTGTACGCGCGCGCTTGAATTCGGGACCGCAGCGGCGTAATATACTGTACAAACATACAGTATTGGAGCGCCAGCCATGGGCACCATCGATTTTCCACTCCAGCGCGAACCGTTCGACGACGGGGACGTCGCCGCTGCGCCGTCGCCGCCGCCGCTCGCGCGCAAGGGGCGTGGCGCGGTGTCGAACCTGCAAGGCCGCTACGAGGTCAACGGCCGTGAGCGCTTCGACGACGGCTGGGCGGTCGATGACGATGAAGCGCCTGTCTTCAAGACCGTGGTCACTGACGAGACCGCCAAAAGCATCCTGTCGCGCAATACTTCTCCAGATATCCCGTTCAGCGTCTCGCTCAATCCTTATCGCGGCTGCGAGCACGGCTGCATCTATTGCTTCGCGCGGCCGACGCACAGCTACCTCGGCCTGTCGCCCGGGCTCGATTTCGAGAGCCGCCTGTTCGCCAAGGTCAATGCGCCCGAGCTGCTGCGGCGCGAGCTGGCCAAACCCGGCTACGTGCCCGAGCACATCGCCATCGGCGTCAACACCGATGCCTACCAGCCGTGCGAACGCGAGCGCAAGCTGACGCGGTCGGTGCTTGAAGTACTGGCCGAATGCCGCCATCCGGCCGGGCTGATCACCAAATCCTCGCTGATCGAGCGCGACATCGACATCCTGGCGCCGATGGCCGCGAAGGGTCTGGCCTGCGCCGCCATCACGCTCACCACGCTCGACGCGGAGATTTCACGCACGCTGGAACCGCGCGCGGCCGCGCCGATGCGGCGGCTGCGCACCATCCGCACGCTCACCGACGCCGGCATCCCGGTGAGCGTGAGCGTGGCGCCGATCATTCCTTTCGTGACCGAACCCGAGATCGAGCGCATCCTGGAGGCGGCGCGCGACGCCGGCGCGGTCGGCGCCCACTACACGGTGCTGCGCCTGCCGCACGAGGTGAATCCGCTGTTCCAGGAGTGGTTGCAGGCGCACTTCCCGGACCGCGCGCAGCGGGTGATGAACCGCATCCGCGAGATGCGGGGCGGCAAGGACTACGACAGCGATTTCGCCACCCGCATGAAGGGCGACGGCGTGTGGGCCGACCTGATCCGGCAGCGTTTCGAGAAGGCGTCCGAGCGGCTCGGGTTTTCGGACCTGCGTGGGCGATTCGGACGGCTCGATGGGTCGCAGTTCAGGCGGCCGCTGGTGGTGCCACCAGCGGCCGGCAGGCAGAGTGCTGGCGCTGGCGGCCAGCTGGATCTGTTCTAGTCATCGCCAGCGCGCTGTGCGAGAGTCGCTTTCAGTCCACTTGCAGCGAGTGTGGTCTTGCCGAGGCCGAGGCCGGGATTGGGATCGATCCGCGTGGCGCTCGCTTGCGCCATGCGGTCTGGCCTGGTCAGTGTTTCGGCTGGCGGCGCCCTGCCGCGACCCGTTCTTCAACGTCGGTCCAGGCCGGCTTGTCCGGCGCGAAGGTAGTGCGCAGGTAGTGCAGCAGGTCGCGTACCTGGGCATCGCTCAAGCTGTTGGCGAAGCCCGGCATGTAGCCCAGGTCGGCATTTGCCGGCTCCGGTATGCCGTGCAGGATCACCTTGACCAGGTTGTCCGGCGTGTCGGCATGGACGTTGGTGTTTACCTTGAGCGACGGGCGTACACCGAACAGGGCGGGGCCACTGCCCTCGATATGGCAGGCGGCGCAGGCGCCGGTGAACAGGCGCTTGCCGCTGGCGGTGTCGATCGATTGAGGCGCGCCGGCTGCCGCCGGGACTGGAGCCGGAGCCGGCTCGGGCCTGTCCGCGGCCGTGGCCCTGGCCGCCGGAGGCCGGCCAAGCGACGCGATGTAGTGCGCGATCGCGCGTACGTCCTCGGCCGGCAGTTGGCCGAGCTCGCTCACCACCGGCGCCATTGGTCCAGCGGCAACGCCGTGGCGCGCCGAGAAGCCGGTGCGCAAATATGCAAACAGTTCGTCCTCGGTCCAGGGCTGGGGCGACTTCGACGATGCCGTGAGCGACGGCGCGTCCCATCCGTCCACCACGCCGCCGCTCAAGTGATACAAGCCTTTTTTTTCGGCGCCCAACGCATTGCGCGGAGAATGGCAGGCGGCGCAATGGCCGGCGCCTTCGACCAGATAGGCGCCGCGGTTCCACATCACCGAGCGGTCGGGGTCTGGCTGGTACACCTCGGGTTTGTGGAACAGCAGCTTCCATCCCGACAGCAGCGGACGCAGGTTGAAGGGGAAGCGCAGGCTCGACTCGGGCACCTTGCTCTCGACCGCCGGCTGCGCCATCAGGTAGGCATACAGCGCCTGCATGTCGGGCTCGGTCATCTTCGCGTAGGCGGTGTAGGGAAAGGCCGGGTAGAGATTGCGGCCGTCGCGATGCACGCCTTCGCGCATGGCGCGCTCGAAGGCGGCGTACGACCAGTTGCCGATGCCGGTGGCCGGGTCCGGCGTGATATTGGTGGTGTAGATCGTGCCGAACGGCGTGTCCAGCGCATGTCCGCCGGCATTCGGGATGCCGCCACCGGGCGCTGTATGGCATACCATGCAATCGCCGGCCAGGGCTACCAGGCGCCCACGTTCGATGGTCGCCGCCGAATACAGGTTCGGGTCGGGCGGCGGGATCGGGGCGATGGCCGGGCGCCAGGGCAGGGCCAGCGACAGCGTCGCCCCGAGCGCTGCGGCCGCGCCGCCCAGCCAGCCGGCAGTGCGCCAGCGGCGCTTCGCGGGCGGCGCTGCGCGCTCGGCGAGGGCCAGCCTGACTTGGGCGCCGGAAAATGGCGCCTCGCGCAGGCGCACGCCGGTGGCATCGAAAATGGCGTTCGCGACCGCCGCCGCGGCAGGCAGCGTGAAGGCGCCGCCCGCCTTGAGCTGAACCTCGGGTGACGGCAGGGACGCGGCTTCCCTTGGCGTGTCAGGAACGGAAGGGCGGTGGGTGGTGATGGCGCCCGGAGGCACCCGCGCATCGTTGTTCGCCCAGGCGTCCACGCCGGCATCCGGTGCGATCAGCCGCGCCATGGCCTCGCGCGCCTGTTCGTCGAGCGCGCGGCGGGCGGCCGGCGGCAGGGCGGCGTCGGCCGCCGCGTCCTGTACATCGTGGCCGGCGATGGCGCGCGTCACGCTCAATTCTCCCGAGGCCGGATCGTAGGCGACTTCGGCCACCCAGGCCGACCAGCTCTGGACCGGTTGCGGCGCCTGCTCGATCGTGCTGGCATAGGCGAAGCCGCGTCCGTGCATCACCGGGCCAGGAGATGGGCTGGGGCTGCGCGCGCCCCGCGCCTGCCAGGCGGCGGCCTGGCTCACCAAACGGATCAGGCGCGCCCCGGTTGGGTCGGGCAGGTGCGCGAGCCGGTAGGCGACCGGATCGTGCCCGCCGTGGCGCGCCACCTCGTCGAAGAAGGATTCCTGGGCAAAGACCGCCGCCGCGGCGGGCGTGGCCGCGCCGTCGCCGCTGCTGCTGATCTCGACCGCATCCCAGGCGTAGGGCGGCTGCAGCGCGTCCAGCGGTGCGATGTCGGCGTCGTCGATCGGATGGGGGCGCTCGGTCAGCAGCCAGGCCAGCGGCGGGGCGGGCCTGGCCTGGACCAGGTTCAGGCGGTAGCGCTCGAGCCGTCCGGCGCCGACGCCAACGCGCGCGCCGGCCTGCAGCAGCGTGGGCTGGCCGGCGTCGATGCCGCTCTCCAGCACCAGCGACAGCGCGGCCCTGCAATGCAGGGATAGCAGGGCCGCGACGCCGGCGCCATTGGCGGCATCGCGGGCTTCCTGGTCCGATTGCGGCGGGCGCGGGCTGCGCACTTGGACCAGGTCGGGCGGCAGCTGCAGCAGCACGGCCAGCGCCGGCCCGATCTGGCCCGGATTGCCGTAGGGGAGATCGACGCAGACGCCCGGCCCCATCGGCCTGGCCAGGATGGTCAGCGTGGCCGCCCCGCTCGCGGCTGGCGCGCCTTGCCAGCGGTATTGCGCCGTCAGCAGGTCGGGAGCGTCGCCGGCGTCCATGCCGCGCTGCAGCAGGACCTTGCGTTGCCGCTGTTGCGGCAAGCCGTCGCCGGGGGGCGCGTACCGCCAGCGGATGCGCGCCAGCGGCCGGGCGGCGCGCGCCGCCTCATCCGATTCGGCGATCACCGCCACCAGGTGTCTGCGCACGAAGACCTCGCGCACGCCGGGGCGCGACAGCGCCGCAGCCGTATCGATGCGCTGCAGGCGTGCGCCGCAATATCGTTCGCCGTTCCAGTCGAGCACGGGCGGCAGGATCAGGCGCGCGTGCAGCCCGGGCAGGGCGCCAGAAACGGGTACCGGTTCAGCGACGGACGGCATCAGCGTGCGCTTTCCCTGGTCAGTTCGACGGCGCGCAGCGCGCAGCGCATGATCTCGACATGGGTGCCGCAGCGGCACAGGTTGAAATCCAGTTCGGCGCGAATCTCTTGCTCGCTCGCGTCGGGTGAGCGCAGCAGCAGCGCCTTGAGCGTCATGATCATGCCGTTCATGCAGTAGCCGCATTGCGCGCCCTGTTCGTCGATGAAGGCCTGCTGCACCGGGTCGAGCCGGCCATCCTGTTCCAGGCCGTCGAGCGTCGTCACCGAGCGCCGCGCCACGCCCGCCAGCGGAATCACGCAGGACCGCGCCGCGACGCCGTCGACCAGCACCGTGCAGGCGCCGCACTCGCCCAGGCCGCAGCCGAACTTGGGACCGTTCAGGCACAGGTCGTTGCGCAGGACATACAGCAGGGGTGCGTCACCCGGAATGTCCAGTGTGTGCGGCTGGCCGTTGACGACGAGCGCGATCGGGTTGGTGGTGTGTAGAGTCATGAGCAGCGACAGTGTATTGCACGGCGGCGCAATGGGTTGGCACAAAAGATGAAAACGAGTGTACACGATGGAAAATTCCAGCACAATGGATAGATGCCAGCGTGCCGCATCATGCTGTAATGCAGTGCGGATCGATGGCCATCGATCCCGAAAATGGTGCTTCGCCGCATGGAAATAGGGAATCTCAGGCCACGCGCACCGTACCCGCGAAATCCTTATTGCAAAACTCCGGAAAGTGGTTAACTATAGTGTGTGCACTATAAATCGCGCCTTCCGGTGGAGGGCGTGCACCACCAAGGAGATCATCGTATGCAGCAGCGTCTTTACCGTATCGGACAAATCGTCCCGAGTTCCAACACCACCATGGAAACCGAGATCCCGGCCATGCTCACGGCGCGCCAGGCGATCCGCCCCGAACGCTTCACCTTCCACTCCAGCCGCATGCGCATGAAGAAAGTGGTCAAGGAAGAGCTGGCGGCGATGGACGGCGAATCCGACCGCTGCGCCGTCGAGCTGAGCGACGCCCGGGTCGACGTGCTGGGTTATGCCTGCCTGGTGGCGATCATGGCGATGGGGCGCGGCTACCATCGCGCCTCCGAAGAGCGCCTGACCGCCCACACCGCCGCCAACGGCGCCGATGCGCCGGTGGTCACCAGCGCCGGCGCCCTGATCGACGCCCTGAAGGTGATTGGCGCCAACAAGATCGTGGTCGTCGCCCCTTACATGAAACCGTTGACCGAACTGGTGGTCGACTACATCCGCCACGAAGGTTTCGACGTGCTCGACTACCGCGCGCTCGAGATTCCCGACAATCTCGACGTGGCGCGCCACGACCCGGCCAACCTCCCAGCCATCGTGGCCCAGATGGATACCAGCCAGGTCGATGCGATCGTGCTGTCGGCCTGCGTGCAGATGCCGTCACTGCCGGTGATCGCGCAGGTCGAGGCGATGACCGGCAAGCCGGTGATCACCGCCGCCGTCGCCACCACCTACGCCATGCTCAAGCGCCTGCAGCTTGACCGCATCGTGCCCGGCGCCGGCGCCCTGCTGTCCGGCGCGTACTGAGGAGGGGCGCATGACCAGCACCTTCCCGAGCACCTTCCCGAGCACCTTCCTGTATGGCGGCAATGTCCACGCCAACGGCATCCGCCAGCATTACCTGCGCTACGGCGGCGCCGGCGGCGAACGGGCCGCGCGCGACGCGGTCGTCATCGTCCCCGGCATCACCAGCCCGGCCATCACCTGGGGCTTCGTGGGCGAGCGTTTCGGCCGGCACTTCGACACCTATGTGCTGGACGTGCGCGGCCGCGGCCTGTCGTCGGCCTCGGACGAACTCGATTATGGCCTGGATGCCCAGGCAGCCGACCTGGTCGCCTTCGCCGACGCACTCGGGCTGGACCGCTACGCGGTCGTGGGCCACTCGATGGGCGGCCGCATCGGCATCCGCGCCGCCGCCGGCAGGCCGCGCGGCTTGAGCAAGCTGGTGATCATCGATCCGCCGGTATCCGGCCCCGGCCGGCGCGCCTATCCCTCCAAGCTGCCGTGGTACGTCGACTCGATGCGGCTGGCGCGCGAAGGCTGTTCGCCGCAGCAGATGCGCGACTTCTGCCCGACCTGGACCGAGGAGCAGCTGCGCCTGCGCGCCGAATGGCTGCATACCTGCGACGAGCGCGCCGTGGTCGCCAGCTTCGAGGGCTTCCACGCCGACGACATCCACCAGTACCTGCCGGCGCTGGCGCAGGACGTGATGCTGATGGTGGCGGCGCGCGGGGATGTGCTGCTGGCGGAGGACATCGAGGAGTTGCGCGCGCTGGTGCCTGGCTTGGCCGTCAGCCGGGTCGAGGATGCCGGCCACATGATCCCTTGGGATAACGAGGAAGGCTTCTACGCCGCGTTCGGCGACTTCCTGGGAGCGCGGCTGTGATGCCGGCAGTGTGCAAACCAACCGCAAACTAAGGAGAATGCAATGGCCGTGAGCGACCATGACTTGATCGACGCCTGGAAACATGTGCTGACCCTGTCGAAACTCGAACCGGGGCAGATCGTGACCGTGCTCACCAGCAGCACCACACATCCGCAGACGCTGTCGACCGCGCTCACCGCGGCCCAGCTGATGGGCGCGATGGTCAACCGGCTCGACCTGCCGCCGGTGAATGGCGAGAAGGCGCTGAGCCGCGACGCGCTGGCCTACCTCGGCACCACGCCGCTGACCGGCAACCGCGCCGCCATCGCCGCGCTCAAGGAAAGCGATCTTGTGCTCGACCTGATGACGCTGCTGTTCTCTCCCGAGCAGCACGACATCCTGGCGAGCGGCACCAAGATCCTGCTCGCGGTCGAGCCGCCCGAGGTGCTGGTGCGCATGGTGCCCCGCCTGGACGACAAGGAGCGCGTGGCGCAGGCCGCGCGCCGCTTCGAGGGCAAGAAGGAGATGCGCGTCACGTCCGCCGCCGGCACCGACCTGCGCTGCCCGCTGGGCGAGTTCCCGGTGATCCAGGAGTACGGCTTCGTCGACGCGCCGGGGCGCTGGGATCACTGGCCCAGCGGCTTCGTGCTGACCTGGCCCAACGAGCGCCAGACCAGCGGCACCCTGGTGATCGACCGCGGCGACATCCTGTTGCCGATGAAGCGCTACGCGCAGGAGCCGATCCGCGTCACGGTGGAGCAGGGCTTCGTGCGCAGCATCGAAGGCGGGCTCGATGCCGAGCTGCTGAGCGAATACATGGCGTCGTTCGACGACCCGGAAGCGTATGCCATGTCGCACATCGGCTGGGGCCTGCAGCCGCGCGCGCAATGGACCACGCTGGCCATGTACGACCGCGAGGCGACCATCGGCATGGATGCGCGCGCCTTCGAGGGCAACTTCCTGTTCTCGTTCGGTCCCAACAACGAAGCCGGCGGCACGCGCACCACGGCCTGCCATATCGACATTCCGCTGCGCCGGTGCACGGTCAGCCTCGATGGCGACACCGTGGTCCGCGACGGCAAGGTGCTCGACGGCTTCACCTATTCGACGGCGAAGGAGGGTGCATGAGTCACCACGAGGCAGCCACCTACGAGCGCCAGGGCTTTGGCCAGTCGCTCGAGATGATCCCGCCGTTCGGCCTGCTGATCGTCGATTTCGTCAACAGCTTCGCCGATCCGCAAATTTTCGGCGGCGGCAACATCCCGCCAGCGATCGCGCGCACCGTGGGCTTGCTGGCGCATGCGCGCGTCCAGGGCTGGCCGGTGGCGCACAGCCGCATCGTGTTCGCCGACGATGACAGCGATCGTAATGTGTTCGGTCTCAAGGTCCCGGGCATGGTGACGCTCAAGGAAAACGATCCGGCCAGCGCCATCGTGCCCGAGCTGGCTCCGGCTCCAGGCGAGCTGGTGGTGCGCAAGACGGTGCCGTCGGCTTTCTTCGGCACGGCGCTCGCACCGTGGCTGACGCAGCAAGGCGTGCGCACGCTGCTGGTGGCCGGGGCCGTGACCAGCGGATGCGTGCGCGCCAGCGTGGTCGACGCCATGTCCTGGGGCTTTCGGCCTCTGGTGGTATCCGATTGCGTGGGCGACCGCGCCATCGCGCCGCACGACGCCAGCCTGTTCGACATGGCGCAGAAATACGCCACCGTGGCGCCGCTGGCCGAGGCGCTGTCCCTCACGACGCGCTAGTGGGCGCCGCCATGGCGGCGTAGCGGCCGCCATGGCATTATGATGGAGACGATGAAGCCGCGATGAGGTCAATGAACGAGTCCAGCACCACCCCGAAGGATGCGCGCCGCGCGCTGTTCGAGCGCAGCGGCGTGCTGCTGGTCACGCGGGCGCCGCAGCCGGGGGCGCGGCCTGCGCCCGGCCAGCCCGGCACCGCGTCGGACTATGTCCAGCCCTTGCCCGACGTGTTCGTCGCGCTGCAGGACGATGGGCGCGTGCTCGCCTTCAACGGCCACGTCGACCTGGGCACCGGCATTCGCACCGCGCTGGCCCAGATCGTGGCCGAAGAGCTGTGCGTGCGGCTCGAGCGCGTCACCATGGTGCTGGGTCACACCGAGGAAGCGCCGAATCAGGGCCCGACCATCGCCAGCGCCACCATCCAGATCTCGGCCATCCCGCTGCGCAAGGCGGCAGCCCAGGCGCGCGAGCACCTGCTCGCTCTCGCGGCGAGCCAGCTGCAGGCGCCGCGCGCGGCGCTGGCGATCAACGACGGGGTAATCCAGGTGCGCGCCGACGCCGGGCGCTGCACCAGCTACCCGGCGCTGCTGGCGGGGCGCACGATCGTGCTGGCGCTGGCGCAGGGCGAGGTGCCGCTCAAGCCGAGCGCCGACTACACCATCGTCGGCCGCGAGGCGCCGCGGGTTGACATTCCCGCCAAGGTGCGCGCCCAGGCCGTGTATGTGCACGATATGCGGGTGCCCGGCATGCTGCACGCGCGCGTGGTGCGTCCGCCCTATCCGGGGCGCGACGGCGGCGCCTTCGTGGGCGCCTGCCTGCTGGCGGTCGAGCGCGACTCGATCGCGCACCTTCCCGGCATCGTCGCGGTCGTGGTCGAGGGCGATTTCGTCGGCGTGGTGGCCGAGCGCGAGGAGCAGGCCCAGCGCGCGATGCGCGCGCTGAAGGTGCACTGGAAGGCGGCGCCGCCATTGGCGCCGATGGACGATCTCGAGGCTCGCCTGCGCGAGATTCCCGCGACCCGGCGCGAGCTGGTGCGCCAGGGCGACACCACGGCGGCGCTGGAGGCCGCCAGTGCGGTGCTGCAGCGGACCTATGTCTGGCCATACCAGATGCACGCCTCGATCGGCCCATCCTGCGCCGTCGCCGACTGGCGCGCCGATGGCCTGACCGTCTGGTCGGGCACCCAGAATCCACACGTCATGCGCATCGACCTGGCGCGCCTGTGCGAGCTCGACGAAGGGCGCATCGAGGTGGTGCGGATGGAAGGCGCCGGCTGCTATGGCCGTAACTGCGCCGACGACGTGGGCGCCGACGCCGCGCTGCTGTCGCGCGCGGTAGGGCGCCCGGTGCGGGTCCAGCTCACGCGCGAACAGGAGCATGCCTGGGAGCCCAAGGGCGCGGCGCAGCTGATGGACGTGCGCGGCGGCATCGGCGCCGACGGCGCCCCTGCAGCCTACGAGTTCACTACCCGCTACCCATCCAATGACGCGCCGGTGCTGGCCCTGCTGCTGACCGGCCGCATCCCGTCCGAACCGCGCGTGCTCGAGATGGGCGACCGCACCGCGGTGCCGCCGTACGCCTATCCGCATGCGCTGGTCGCCTGCGACGACGTGGCGCCGATCGTGCGCGCCGGCTGGCTGCGGGGGGTGTCGGCGCTGCCCAATAGCTTCGCCCACGACTGCTTCATCGACGAACTGGCCGAACTGGCCGGGCAAGACCGCCTGGCCTATCGCCTGGCGCACCTCCCGGACGAGCGGGCGTGCGCGCTGCTGCGCGCGGTGGCGCGCAGGGCGGACTGGGAGCACGGCGCGACCGGCGCGCGCGGCAAGGTCGGCAGCGACGGCAAGCTGCGCGGGCGCGGCGTCGCCTATGCGCGCTACGTGCACAGCAAATTTCCCGGCTTCGGGGCCGCCTGGTCGGCCTGGGTGATCGATGTCGCGGTCGACCCGCGTGACGGCCACCTTGAAGTGACGTCGCTGGTGGTCGGCCAGGACACCGGCCTGATGGTCAATCCGGCCGGCGTGCGCCACCAGGTGCACGGCAATATCGTCCAGTCGCTAAGCCGCGCGCTGAAAGAGGAGGTGACCTTCGACAGCCAGGGCACGACGAGCCTGGAATGGGGCGCCTATCCGATCCTGCGCTTTACCGAGGTGCCGCCGATCGAGGTCGTGCTGATGGAGCGCCCCGACCAGCCGCCGCTGGGCTCCGGCGAATCGGCTTCGGTGCCGAGCGCCGCGGCGCTGGCGAACGCCCTGTTCGACGCCACCGGCGTGCGCTTTCGCCAGCCGCCGTTCACGCACGAGAAGATACTTCGCGCGCTGGGATCAGTCGTCGATCATCTTGCGTAGCAAGAACACCAGGGCCAGGCGCTCGGCGGGGTTAAGCTTGCCGTAGGTGGCCTCGGTGATCTCGGTGGCCAGCGGCACGGTCTCGGCGACCAGCTGGCTGCCGCTCGCGCTGAGCGACACCAGCACCTTGCGGCGGTCGGTCTCGTCGTGCGACAGCACGATCAGGTCGCGCGACTTGAGGCGCTCGACGATGCCGCGGATCGTGCCCTGATCGATCGCGGTCACCTTCACCACGTCGCTCAGCGAGCAGCTGCGCATGTCGCGGATCGCGCACAGGGTGACGAATTGCGCCGCCGTCAGGTTGGAGTCGAGGATGTGCTGCTGGAAGATGGCGGCGTGGTGCTGGTAGGCGCGCCGCAGCAGATGGCCGATCTGGTCGGAGAACTGATAGTCCCTGGTAGTTGATTTCTTGTTCATGGCCGCCATGTTATCCCGGCTTTGCGCCGGTGTGCCATCGCCGCTGTGCAAAGGGCGACAAATTGTTGGCGGACCCGGCTGGCGCGACGTCTGGCGGGAGGGAAGCGTCCTTCGGGACGGCTGTTTTGGCTGGTTCATATGAATGTGAGGTAAAACGATGTTGATCAATTTCGCGGACGTCAAGCCCGCGCAAGCCTATGCCTGGATGGCGTCGCTGATCGTGCCCCGGCCCATCGCCTGGGTGTCGACGATCGGCGCCGACGGGGTGCGTAACCTCGCTCCCTTCAGCTTTTTCCAGATGGTGACCAGCAAGCCGCCGACGCTGCTGGTCTGTCCGCTGCTGCAGCGCGGCGGCGCGCCCAAGGACACGCTGGCGAACATCCGCGCCACCGGCGAGTTCGTGGTCAACCTGGCCGGCCCGGCACAGGCGCAGGCGCTCAATGCCACCTCGTCGGCCTTCGAGGCCGGGGTCGACGAATTCGCGGCCTGCGGCGTCGATCCCGCTGCCAGCAGCCTGGTGGCGCCGCCGCGCGTGGCCGGCGCGGCGGCCAGCTTCGAATGCCGGCTGGCCCGGCTCGAACCGTATCCGCCAGAGGCGCCGTCGTGCCACCTGGTGTTCGGCGAGGTGCTGGCCGTGCACGTCGACGACACCCTGCTCGGCCCGGATGGCGTGCTCGATCCCGGCAAGGTCGACCTGCTGTTCAGGATGGGCGGCGACTGGTACGGCAGCACCGGCGCGCAAGCCAACTTCACCCTGTCGCGACCGGCCTGAGGCTGCCCTCGCGTTCTTCTGCGTGCCGCCGCGAAGCGCCCGCGGCGTCCAATCTGGTGCAAGCGCGCAACGCCATGCGCACAAGATGGGTGCAATCGCGCTGCAACAGAAAAAATATAGTGCACACATTATAAATCATTCGCCTTGCCAGCATGTCGGCAATAGCCCGACGATGCGCGAATTTCAGCGTTGAATCCAAGATTGACCGATTAAACATCGCGGTTGTGCGCTGCAATGGCGCGCCAAAAAGTGCTGGTACGAGACTTGCTAAAGTGTGTTGAAAAGAGTGTATACACCATAAAATCAATGTGTAGTACGCGGCATTCCAGTTCACCACACCATAGTCAGGGATCGCATCGATGAAGAAGATATTGGCAGCAGGGACGGTTGGCATTCTTTGTGCGGGCGGCGCGGCCGCCCAGTCGAACGTCGTCGTGTACGGCGTGCTCGACACGTATATGGGCTATACCAATGCCGAGGGCGCCGGCAATGTGCTGTCGCTCGACAGCGGCGCCTACCAGGCCAGCCGCGTCGGCCTGCGCGGCGCGGAAAGCCTGGGCGACGGGCTGCGCGCCACCTGGCAGCTCGAGAGCGGCCTGGCCTCCGATACCGGCGCCCAGCACGATGCCGGGCGCGTGTTCAACCGCCAGGCCTGGGTTGGCCTCGGCGGAAACTGGGGCGAGCTGCGTGTGGGCCGCCAGAACTCATCGAACTTCCTGATGATCGCGCGCCTCGACACGTTTGCCGGCGCCACCTACGGCTCCTTTCTCAACAACGTCTCCGCCTATACGCCGCGCTACGACAACGTGGTCGGCTACCTGTCGCCGGTGGTGAGCGGCTTCAAGCTGCAGGCCTACTACAGCCTGGGCGAGCGCAGCGATCCCCATGACGGGATGAGCACGGCCGTGCTGGCCGGCGAGTATGAGAAAGGGCCGCTCTACCTGGGCGTGAGTTCGTCGCGCCAGAAGAGCGCCAACGGCCAGGAGACGACCCAGTCGACCTTCGCCGGCGGCGCCTACGACTACGGCCGGGGCGTGGTCTACCTCGGCTACTACCGCGGCAACAATCTGGGCGCGGCCCCCGCGACCAATGTGCGCGGCTCCTACTACAGCGCGTACTCGCTGTCGGCCAACTTCCGGCTCGGCGGCGGCACCACCATCGGCGCAGGGCTGGGCTGGGGCGTCGACGGCACGAGCAATGACCGGGATGCGCGCCAGATCAGCCTGATCGCCATGCACGACCTGTCCAAGCGCACCATGCTGTACGCGACCCTCGCGCACCTGGTCAACGACGGCGGCGCCGCGTTCACCTTCAGCGCCGCCGCGCCGATCCCGAAGAACGTGCCGGCCGCGGGCGGCAACGTCGATGGCGTGCAGTTCGGGATCAGGCACTTGTTCTGATCGTCAAAATATAGTGTGTGCACTTTAAAAAATGTGCACATGCGGTGAATGGTTCCGTCCCTGTCATGGCCCGGACGGAACGCGCCATATTGGCACTTTCATCCATGAAAACGGGACTTTTCGCACTGCGCTGCAGCATGAATAAATATATGCAGAGTAAGGCTATGATTTAAATAAAGTAGCGTGTACACTCGAAATTAATGGTCCTGCGCCAAGGTTTCCAGTGCCCGGCGCGGCGCTCCTGGCGGGGCCTGCGCTGGGCCAGATTTCAAGTGCTTTCACATTTTGCAAGGAGATAAACGTGTCCAGTTCCCCCCGTATCGCCGTCGTCGGCGCCGGTCTTGGCGGCGCAGCAACCGCCGCGCTGTTGATCAAGGAAGGTTTCAACGTCCGCGTCTATGAACAAGCCCCTGCCTTCGCCCGCCTGGGCGCCGGCATTCATGTCGGGCCGAACGTGATGAAGATCCTGCGCCGCATCGGCATCGAGGATGCGCTCGCGGCTCAGGGTTCGCACCCGGATGCCTGGTATAGCCGGCACTGGGAAACGGGCGACATCCTGGCCCGCATCCCGCTCGGCGAATATGCCTTGAAACACTATGGCGCCGCCTACCTGACGGTGCACCGCGGCGACTTCCACGAACTGCTGGTCAAGGCGCTGCCGACCGAAGCGGTGGCCTTCGGCAAGAACCTGACCCGCGTCGAGGACCGCGGGCACGACGTGCTGATGCATTTCGCTGACGGCAGCAGCGAGAGCGCCGACATCGTGATCGGCGCCGATGGCGTCAATTCGCGCATCCGCGAGGCGCTGCTCGGTCCCGAGGAACCGAAGTACGCCGGCTACCTGGCGCATCGCGCGGTGTTTCCGACGCCGGTGCTCGAGCGCGGCATGCTGCCGTTCGACCAGTGCGTCAAGTGGTGGAGCGATGACCGCCACATGATGGTCTACTTCGTGACGGGCAAGGCCGACGAGATCTATTACGTCACCGGCGTGCCGGCCACGCATTGGGACCTGAAGGACCGCTGGCTGGAATCGAGCAAGGACGAGATGCGCGAAACCTTCCGCGGCTGGCATCCGACGGTGCAGGCGTTGATCGAGAACACGGTCGAGGTGACCAAGTGGTCGCTGCTCGAGCGCGATCCGCTGCCGCTGTGGAGCCGCGGCCGCATGGTGCTGCTGGGCGACGCCTGCCATCCCATGAAGCCGCACATGGCGCAGGGCGCCGCGATGGCGATCGAGGACGGCGCCATGCTGGCGCGCTGCCTGAAAGAGGTCGGCGTCAGCCACTACGGCGACGCGTTCGCCCTGTACGAGGCGAATCGCGCCGAGCGCGCCAGCAAGGTGCAGCGCATCTCGCACGACAACACCTGGCTGCGCACGAACGAAGACCCATCCTGGTGCTTCGGCTACGATGTGTTCGATATCGAGCTGGTGACGCCGCAGGCGAGGGCCGTGGCCTGAGGGTGGTGACCGTGGCGCGATTCTCGCGAGAGGATCGCGCCAGGGCAGGGCTGTTCCCGGGCGCGTAGGGACGACAATACAATGACGGTAAAGTGAGGATGAATGACATGGTTACTTCAGTCACGGCAGATGGCGGCGGCATGGCGGCGCCAGCAAGCAATCCCGGCGTAGCGCCGGCGTCGGTGGAGAAAGGCCTGCAGACCGCGGGCGTGGGCAAGTTCCAGTATCGTCTGTTCGTGATCTTCGGCCTGGTCTGGCTGGCGGACGCGATGCAGGTGCTATCGATCGGCTTTTCGGCGCCGTCGATCGCCAAGACCTTCGGCATCACGATGCCGCAGGCGCTGCAGACCGGCACCTTCTTCTTCGTGGGGATGCTGATCGGCGCCTTCGTGTTCGGCCGCCTGGCCGACCGTATCGGCCGCCGTCCGGTCCTGATGATGGCGGTCGTGATCGACGCCTGCTTCGGGGTGGCGTCGGCGTTCGCGCCCGACTTCACCTGGCTGCTGGTGCTGCGCTTCATGACCGGCATCGGCGTGGGCGCGACCCTGCCGGTCGACTACACGATGATGGCCGAGTTTCTTCCAAGCGACCGGCGCGGCCGCTGGCTGGTGCTGCTGGAATCGTTCTGGGCCTTCGGCACCATCTTCCTGGCGATCCTGGCCCTGTATGCGGTGCAGTGGGGCGACGACGCCTGGCGCGTGATCTTCTTCGTCACCGGCCTGCCGGCCCTGATCGGCGTGGTCCTGCGCTTCTACGTGCCCGAGTCGCCCATGTACCTCAACCGCAACGGCAAGTCGGAACAGGCGCGCGCGATCCTGGCGCGGGTGGCCAAGGTCAACGGCCGCGACGTCGAGATCCCGAAACTGCAGCCTGAAACGACGCCGCGCAAATCGCTGTCGGCGCTGTTCTCGGGCAGCCTGCGCCGGCGCAGCCTGGCGCTGATGGTGGCCTGGGGCCTGATCTCGGTGGCGTACTATGGCGTGTTCGTCTACCTGCCGGTGAAACTGAGCGCCGAAGGCTTCGGCTTCATGCGCGGCCAGGAATTCCTGATCCTGCTGGCCGTGGTCCAGCTGCCTGGTTTCGCCCTGTCGGCCTATGGTGTGGAACGCTGGGGACGCAAGCCGACGCTGGTGGGCTTCCTGCTGCTGAGCGCCTGCGGCTGCCTGCTGTACAGCCTGGGAACCTCGACCGCCGTGGTGGTGGGCTCAACGCTCTTGATGAGCTTTGCGCTGCTGGGCACCTGGGGCGCGCTGTATGCCTTCACGCCCGAGGTCTATCCGACCGACCTGCGCGCCAGCGGCATGGGCATGGCCGGCGCGATCGCACGCTTCGGCGGCCTGTTCGCGCCGATGATCATCGCACCCGTGATGGCGACCCAGTTCACGCTGTCGCTGGTCATGCTGTCGGCCTTCCTGGTCGTCGGTGCGATCGCCATCATGTGCGTCGATCAGGAGTCGCGCAACCGGGCGCTCGACTGAGCGCCAGAGCGCCGGCCCGGCATGGCTGTTGAGAGTTTGGATCGGCTCGGCTACGATAGCGGGCTGATTCTCACTGGATACGAATATGGAACAGCAGGGCGGGCGGCGCGATGCCGGGATGGTCGTGTTCGTGGGCGCGGAGTCGACCGGCAAGTCGACGCTGGCCTGCTATCTGGCAGAACGCCAGCGGGCCGGCTTCGTTCCCGAGATCGGCCGCTTCATCTGGGAAGAAAAGCAGGGCAGGCTCACGGCCGACGATTACGTCGAGATCGCCGAACGGCACCGCGATGCCGAGGATGCCGCCCTCGCGCACGAAGCCGGCTCCCATGTTTTCGTCGACACCAATGCCTTGACCACGCTGCTGCTCGGCCTGTGCTTCGGCCAGGTCACCGAACCGGTCCCGCCCGCGCTGCTGCATTACGCCGACGACTGCCGCACCCGCTACCTGCACCATTTCGTCTGTGCCGACGACATCCCGTATGAAGAAGAACCGGGTGTGCGCGAAAACGCCGGCTGGCGCACGCATATCCAGCGCCTGGTGCTGGAAGACCTCGACCGGCGCGGCATCGACTACACGGTGTTGACGGGCGCGCTGGAACAGCGCGCCGCGAAGGTGATGGAAGTCCTGGCCACGATCGGCCAGGACCGGGAGCTTACGCGCGCAGCTGCGTGATGCCAAAATCCGCCAGGTGCTGCTCGAGCGCGAACACGTGCGGATCGGGCTTGCCGAGTTCGCGCAAGGCATGGGCCAGGCCGAGCAGGTATTCGCTGTTCGGACCGCTCGGTCCGCGGGCCGTGGCGATCTGGCGCGCGATGTCGACTTCGTCGGCCGGGCCGAGATAGGCCTCGTTCTCGTGCGTGGCGATATAGACGATCCCTTCGTCGCTGCTGCCGTCGTCGAAATGCATCTCGGTCGCCAGTCTCAGGTAGCCATTCTTTTCGCGGTGGTCCAGGTGGGCGAATTCTTCCGGCGTCACCAGGTAGGCCATGCCATGGCAATGCGCGCCGGCGTCCGGCACCAGGGTGACGACGCGCCCCGGCGCCGTCTCGGTGCCGCGATGGTCGTGCGAACCCTGCCAGAAGCGCCGCGACCAGCCGCCGATATGGGCCGGGCGCCGGTCGAGATAGGGAAAATCGGCCTTGAAGATCAGCGAACCGTAACCGAACAGCCACACGCTCTGATGGCTGTCGAACTTGTTCATCCGCTGGTTGATCGCGATCGTATCGTGGGACATCGTGAGGTCGGAGCAAAGACAGATGCCGCTCATTGTAGCGCGGTCAGCATCGTCAGCGTTGCGACCGTTTTACATATCCAAACAGGAAATTGATATAACTCTCGGCCGCCGGCGACAGCGAGCGGCCGGGGCGGGTGTAGATAAAGAAACGCCGCGTCAGCACCGGCTCGTCGAGCGGCCGTAACACCAGCCCATGCAGCTTCACCAGCGGCTCGGCATACGGCAGGCAGACCGTCACCCCAAGCCCGGCGCTGACCATCGCCAGCGCCGTGGTCATGAAGGTCACCTCGTGCGCCGGCTTGATGGGTGTCTCGCGCAGCGACGCGTGCATATCGTCCAATAGCCGCTCTGTGAACTGGCCCTGCAGAGAAATGAAAGGGAAGCTCGCCACGTCGCGCCAGCTCAGGCGCGACAGCGAAGCCAGCGGGTGATCCTGTGGAAACACCAGCGCGAACGGCATTTCGAACAGCTCGCGCGCCTCCAGCGGCGGCGCCGGCACCCGCTCGGGCCCGATACCCACGTCCGCCTCGCCCGACAGGACGCGCGCGATCACGCCCTCCACCTCGGTGTCGGCCAGGCGCAGCTCGATCGCGGGATGCTCGGCCCGGTAGGCCGCGATCGCCTGCGGCAGCAGCGTGCACGACATCAGCTGCGGCGCCGCGATCCGCACCAGCCCCTTCTTGAGTTGCGTGTGATCGGCGACGTTAGCCAGCGCACCGTCCAGGTCATCGATCATCTGGCTAAATAGGGGAAACAATTCGCGGCCGATGTCGGTCAATACGATCCTGCGCGTGCTGCGGTCGACCACGCGCGCACCGAGGGTCTGTTCGAGTTCCTTGATCAGCCCGGACAGCGCCGACTGCGTCACGTGGATCGCCTGCGCCGCGAGCGTGAAATTGCCGGTCTTGGCCAGGGCGACGAAGGCGCGCATCTGGCGCAAGGTTGGATTCATGAGAAAACCTGATAAATCGGGTTGAAAATACTGTTTGTATGATAGTGGCTTTTGATTTGTAATGGTGGCTACTCAGCAATATCGAAGGGATTACTCATGAAACTCGCCACCCTCAAGTCCGGCGGGCGCGACGGCGCCCTGGTCGTCGTCAGCCGCGACCTGGTCACCTGTCAAGCCGTGCCCGACATCGCGCGCACCATGCAAGCCGCGCTGGACGACTGGGACGCGGTCGCGCCGCGCCTGCAGCAGGTCTACGACCAGCTCAACGACGGCAACGCCGACGGCGCCGAATCCTTCATCGAGCAGGAATGCCATTCGCCGCTGCCGCGCGCCTATCAGTGGGCCGACGGTTCGGCCTACATCAACCACGTCGAGCTGGTGCGCAAGGCGCGCAATGCCGAAGTGCCGGCCTCGTTCTATACCGATCCGCTGATGTACCAGGGCGGCGGCGATTCCTTCGTCGGGCCGTGCGACCCGATCGCGGCGCTGTCCGAGGACTGGGGCATCGACCTCGAGGCCGAGGTGGCGGTGGTCACCGGCGACGTGCCGATGGGGGCCAGCGTCGAGCGCGCCGCGAGCGCGATCCGCCTGGTCATGCTGGTCAACGACGTCTCGCTGCGCAACCTGATTCCGAACGAACTGGCCAAGGGGTTCGGCTTCTACCAGTCGAAGCCGGCCAGCGCCTTCTCGCCGGTCGCCGTCACGCCGGACGAGCTGGGCGACGCCTGGCAGGGCAGCAAGCTGCACCTGCCGCTGCTGGTTACGCTCAACGGCAACGCCTTCGGTCGTCCGAACGCCGGCGAGGACATGACCTTCAGCTTCGCCCAGCTGGTCGCGCATGCGGCCGCCACCCGCGAGCTGTGCGCGGGCAGCATCATCGGTTCGGGCACGGTGTCGAACAAGCAGGGCAGCCTGCACGGTTCGAGCGTCGAGAACGGCGGCGTCGGCTATTGCTGCCTGGCCGAGGTGCGCATGTACGAAACCATCGAAGAGGGCAAGCCGAAGACGCCATTCCTGCGCTTCGGCGACACGGTGCGCATCGAAATGCTGGATGCCGATGGCGCCAGCATCTTCGGCGCCATCGACCAGGAAGTGATGCGTTATCACGAACGCAGCAAATGAGACAGCAAGAGAGGCAGCGATGAAGCTCTATACCTATTTTCGCAGCTCGGCCGCGTACCGGGTGCGCATTGCGCTCAATCTGAAGGGGCTAGCCTACGATGCGGTGCCGGTGCACCTGCTCACGGACGGCGGCCAGCACCTGCAGGACGACTACCGCAAGATCAATCCGAGCGGGCTGGTGCCGTCGTTCCAGGACGACCGCATCACGCTGACCCAGTCGATGGCGATCATCGAATACCTCGAAGAGCTCCATCCCGAGCCGCCGCTGTTGCCGAGGGATGCGCCGGGCCGGGGCAGGGTGCGCGAGCTGGCCCAGATCATCGGCTGCGACATCCATCCCATCAACAACCTGCGCGTGCTGAACTACCTGGTCAAGCACATGGGGCTGTCGGACCAGGCCAAGACCGAGTGGTACCGCCACTGGATCATCGAGGGCTTCCAGTCGCTCGAGGCGCACCTGGCGCGCGATCCGGGCGCCGGACCGTTCTGCCATGGCGACCATCCGACCATCGCCGACTGCTATCTGGTGCCGCAGGTCTTCAATGCCCAGCGCTTCAATATCGACGTCTCGGCCTATCCGAACATCGACCGCATCAACTCGCTGTGCATCGAGCTGCCGGCGTTCAGGGCGGCGCATCCGTCGCACCAGCCGGATACCGAGTAAATCGTGCCGGGCAGCCACGCTGCCCGGTATCGGCTCCGCGCAGCACATCCTCGCATTTCCCTCCGCCGGATAAGCATGACATTCCGAATTGTCGACATTCGGGATCGCCAGTTCATTTAATAAACGCGCTAAACAAGGAATTAGTTTTTACTAAACTAGTGCGATGATTCTGCCCGAACTTTATTAATCGGTTCTCGATCACAGTAATGATTTCTATGGAGAATAATTAAATTTCCAATAGTAAATTTGCTACATAATTATGACAATTTAGTGTCGTTACGCCATAGACCGAGAAATATGGCGGCCCTAGAATCACTCATCCATTTCCCCTGCATTATTTCAGCGTGTTTTAAATCGATTCCGGTTTTGGCTGGAAGGGGTGGATATTCGCCTTTTTTTTAATATTCATAAGGGAAGATCATGACCTTGCATAAATTAATGTTTGTGTTGGCGCTTTCTCTGGCGGCGACCGTCGTCAAGGCCGCACCGGCCACGTCATTCGTCGACTTTTCCAACGGCGCCCAAGGATGGGAAGGGTCGCAGCCCGCCAATGGCGTGGGCGGGTCATGGATCGACACCACCCTGGGCAATGGCGCTCCCGCCCTGCACACGGTGATGGAAAACTTCGGCATCGGTTTCAGCAACCGCAGCGAAAATTACGTGGGGGATTATTCGAAGCTCGGCAGCGTGACCATCGGCCTGGACATCATCGCCAATTCGATCAGCTATGTCGGCCAGCAGGTGTCGCGCAACCTGGTCGTCGAATTGCGTGATTACGACAATACGCCGGCAGGCATGCCTTATACCAGCGTCTGGTTCGACCTGGGCGTCATCGATGCCACGCTCGGCTGGCAGCACCTGTCGGTGACGATCGAAGATACCACCATGGCGGCCCTGCCGGCCGGCTGGGGCGGATACGGTACGACCGATGACGCCCAGGGCCCGGGTCTCCCGCCCGGCCGCACCTTCGCCGACGTGCTGTCCAGCGTGGACGAACTGGTCTTCTCGACGCTCGTTCCCGGCTGGTTCTACGGCTTCACCGACTTCGATATCGCGATCGACAATATCTCGGTCAGCGCCGGGGTGGCCGAGGTGCCGGAACCGTCGAGCGTCGCGCTGATGTTTGGCGGTCTCGGCATGCTGGGCTGGATGGCGCGCCGCCGCTCGCGGCATACTCCGATGGCCTGATCGACAGCCAGCAACAGGCTGGCGAACCGGATCGACGGGGCGGGATACAATCCGGCCTCGTCTTTTTACCGGTACGCCATGAACTCTACCGCCGCCCGTACGCCTTCCGCGCGCATTCCCACCCCGCTTCCCGCTCCGATCCTGCAAGCCCTCGACCTGGCCGACGCCTCCTGGCGCCCCGTCCTCGAAGCCGGCCTCGAGGCCGTCGCCCGCGCCAATCCCGGCTACCTGCCGGCGCTCGCCGTCGACGACTACCTGCCCACCGAGCATCGCCTGTTCGCCGCCTTCGCCCAGCCGCTGGACAAGGTGCGCTACGTCCTGGTGGGCGAGGGCCCATACCCGCGGGCGGCCAGCGCCACCGGCGTCTGCTTCATGGATGGCGCGGTAGGAGAATTGTGGAGCGAGAGCGGCCTGTCCAAGACGGTCAACCGCGCGACCTCGCTGCGCAACTTCATGAAGATGCTGCTGGTGGCGAGCGGCCAGTTGCAGCCTGGTGCGACCGGCGGCGCGGCGCTGGCGCCGATCGCGCTGGCGGCGCGTGGCGACGGCTCGATCCAGACCCTGGCCGAGTTGCAGGACAACCTCACCAGCCACGGCTTCCTGTTGCTGAATGCGGCGCTGGTGTTCCGCAAGCACGTCGCGCCGGCGATCGATGCGCGGGCCTGGCTGCCGTTCCTGCAAACGGTGCTGGCGGCGCTGGCCGACCGGCCGCAACCGCCGACGCTGGTCCTGTGGGGTAAGATCGCCGAGCAGCTGAAGAAGCTCCCCGAGACGGCCGCCTTCCCGCAGGCGCTGGCAGAGCATCCCTACAATCTGAGCTTCATCGGGCATGCCGGGATGCAACAGCTGTTCGGTCCGATGGAGTTGTTGCGCAAGCGATAACGGCCAGCGTTGCGGCGTTATCCGGGAGGAAGAGGGGGCGGGAGGCCCATTTTGAGGGCCTTCGAGACAAGATGTCCGCGATTTGCTATACTTGACTAAATCGTTCAACTAATCGGGTTTTTAGCCTGGTCCGCGAGAGAAGTGGCGGCAGGACGAGCTAGTTGGACAAGAGGAATATTTTAACATTAACCGGGGTTGTAATGCGTCTGACCACCAAAGGCCGTTTTGCTGTTACCGCGATGATCGATCTTGCCATGCGTCAAGGCAATGGTCCGGTCACGCTGTCGGGCATCAGCCAGCGCCAGGCCATTTCGCTGTCCTACCTGGAGCAGCTGTTCGGCAAGCTGCGCCGCCACGAGATCGTCGAATCGATCCGCGGCCCGGGTGGCGGCTACAGCCTGGCCCGTCCGGCGGGCAAGGTGACGGTGGCCGACATCATCATCGCCGTCGACGAGCCGCTGGATGCGACCCAGTGCGGTGGCAAAGAAAATTGCCATGGCGCCCATACCGATGGCGCCCGCTGCATGACCCACGAATTGTGGACCACGCTGAACGAAAAAATGGTCGACTACCTCGATTCGGTATCGCTGCAAGACCTGGTCGACCAGCAGCGGCAAAAGGAACAGAACGTCGTGCACGTGCACCGTGGCGCCCCCGCCGCCGTCGGAACAAACTGAAGCTTACTGGAGTGAATTGATGAACGCGCCTTTGGACAAGAAAACCGAGCAGAGCTTCGCGACTGCGCCCCATTTCCCGATCTACCTGGACTACTCGGCCACCACGCCGGTCGATCCACGCGTCGCGGACGCCATGATCCCGTTCCTGCGCGAGCAGTTCGGCAATCCGGCCTCGCGCAGCCACGCCTATGGCTGGAGTGCCGAAGCCGCGGTCGAAGAGGCGCGCCAGAACGTCGCGAACATGGTCGGCGCCGATCCGCGCGAGATCATCTGGACCTCGGGCGCGACCGAGAGCAACAACCTGGCGCTCAAGGGCGCGGCCCAGTTCTACAAGACCAAGGGCAAGCACATCATCACGGTCAAGACCGAGCACAAATCGGTGCTCGACACCGTGCGTGAACTCGAGCGCGTCGGCTTCGACGCCACCTATCTCGAGCCGCAAGACAACGGCCTGATCACCGTGGCGCAGCTCGAAGCCGCGCTGCGTCCGGACACCATCCTGGTCTCGGTCATGCTGGTCAATAACGAGATCGGCGTGGTCCAGCCGATCGAAGAGCTGGCCGCGTTGTGCCGCTCGAAAGGCATCATCTTCCACTGCGACGCCGCGCAGGCCGTCGGCAAGGTGGTCATCGACCTCGAAAAATCGAAGGTCGACCTGATGACCTTCACCGCGCACAAGGTCTATGGCCCGAAAGGCGTCGGCGCCCTGTACGTGCGCCGCAAGCCACGCGTGCGCCTCGAAGCGCAGATGCACGGCGGCGGCCACGAGCGCGGCCTGCGTTCGGGCACCCTGCCGACCCACCAGCTGGTGGGGATGGGCGAAGCGTTCCGCATCGCCAAGGAAGAGATGGAGAGCGAACTGGTCAAGGTGCGTGCGCTGCGCGACCGCCTGGCCAAGGGCCTGCTCGAGATCGAAGAAGTCTATATCAACGGCGACATGGACCACCGCGTGCCGCACAACCTGAACGTCTCGTTCAACTATGTCGAAGGCGAGTCGCTGATCATGGCGGTCAAGGACATCGCCGTGTCGTCCGGTTCGGCCTGCACCTCGGCCAGCCTGGAACCATCGTACGTGCTGCGCGCCCTGGGCCGCAGCGACGAACTGGCGCACAGCTCGATCCGCTTCACCATCGGCCGCTTCACGACCGAGGAAGAGATCGACTTCGCCGTCAACCTGCTGAAAGCGAAGGTTGGCAAATTGCGCGAACTGTCGCCGCTGTGGGACATGTTCAAGGAAGGGATCGACCTGAACTCGATCCAATGGGCAGCCCACTAAATCAAGATTAAGGAGCATCACCATGGCATATTCGGACAAAGTACTCGACCACTACGAAAACCCGCGCAACGTCGGCGCCTTCGACAAGGGCGACGATGCAGTCGGCACCGGCATGGTCGGCGCGCCGGCCTGCGGCGACGTCATGAAACTGCAGATCAAGGTCAACGACCAGGGCCTGATCGAAGACGCCAAGTTCAAGACCTATGGCTGCGGTTCGGCCATCGCCTCGAGCTCGCTGATCACTGAATGGGTGAAGGGCAAGAGCCTGGACGAGGCGCTGGCGATCAAGAACACGCAGATCGCTGAAGAACTGGCCCTGCCGCCGGTCAAGATTCACTGCTCGATCCTGGCCGAAGACGCGATCAAGGCCGCCGTCGCCGACTACAAGGCGAAGCACGAGAAGGCAGCAGCGTAATTTTTTAGTAGAACAGAGCTGGAGAAGCACATGGCAATCACCCTGACCGAAAAAGCCGCGAAGCACGTCAACCGTTACCTCGAACGCCGGGGCAAGGGCGTCGGCTTGCGCTTCGGTGTGCGCACCACCGGCTGCTCCGGCCTGGCCTACAAGCTCGAGTACGTCGACGAGAGCGCCGCCGAAGACGCGGTGTTCGAGTCGCACGGCGTCAAGGTCTTCGTCGACCCGAAAAGCCTGGCCTACATCGACGGCACCGAGCTCGATTTCGCCCGCGAAGGGCTCAATGAGGGCTTCCGCTTCAACAACCCGAACGTCAAGGACAACTGCGGCTGCGGCGAGAGCTTCCGTATCTAAGCGATGCAGAATCACTTCGACCTGTTCCAGCTGCCGGCCCGTTTCGAGGTCGACCAGGATGCCCTCGACGCCGCCTACCGCGAAGTCCAGGGCCGCGTCCACCCTGACCGCTTCGTCAATGCCACCGACGCCGAGAAGCGCGTTGCGATGCAGTGGGCGACCCGCGCCAACGAGGCCTATCAAACGCTGCGCAACCCACAGAAGCGCGCGCAATACCTGTGCGAACTGAACGGCGTCGACCTGCAGACCGAGTCGAACACGGCCATGCCGCCAAGCTTCCTGATGCAGCAGATGGAATGGCGCGAGGAGCTCGAAGACGCGCGCGCGGCCAAGGACGCCATCGCGCTCGACCGCCTGGAAGCGCAGCTGCGCACCGAGCGCAAGAGCATGCTGGCCGCCGTTGCAAGCCAGCTGGACGCGGGCGACTTCAGCGGCGCCGCGCAAGGCGTGCGCGGCCTGATGTTCCTCGATAAATTCGGCGACGAAGTGCAGTACGCCTTCGAAGCGATCGACGCCTGATCCGCTGCGGATCGCTGGTCGGACGGTCCACCGTTCGGCTCCCGGCGCAGAAAAACAATATTGGTAACACGACTATGGCACTCCTCCAAATCGCCGAACCCGGCATGTCCACCGCCCCGCACCAGCACCGCCTGGCGGTGGGCATCGACCTGGGCACCACCAACTCGCTCGTCGCTACCGTCCGTAGCGGCAGCCCCGAAGTGCTGAGCGACGAGGAGGGCCGTTCGCTGCTGCCGTCGATCGTGCGTTACCTGCCGAACGGCCACGCCAACATCGGCCACAAGGCGCGCGTGCACCAGACCACCGACCCGAAGAACACGATCGTCTCGGTCAAGCGTTTCATGGGCCGCGGTTTGAAGGACATCGCCCACGCCGAGAACCTGCCCTACGACTTCGTCGAAGGCGAGGGGATGGTCCAGCTGAACACCGTCGCCGGCGTGAAAAGCCCGGTCGAGGTGTCGGCCCAGATCCTGGCCACCCTGCGCCAGCGCGCCGAGGATTCGCTGGGCGACGACCTGGTCGGCGCCGTGATCACCGTGCCGGCGTATTTCGACGACGCCCAGCGCCAGGCCACCAAGGACGCGGCCCAGCTGGCCGGCCTGAACGTGCTGCGCCTGCTGTCCGAGCCGACCGCCGCCGCCATCGCCTATGGCCTCGACCATGGCAAGGAAGGCGTCTACGCCGTCTACGACCTGGGCGGCGGCACCTTCGACATCTCGATCCTCAAGCTCTCGAAGGGCGTGTTCGAAGTGCTGTCGACCGGTGGCGATTCGGCCCTGGGCGGCGACGATTTCGATCACCGCCTGTTCTGCTGGATCACCGAGCAGGCCAAGCTGGCGCCGCTGTCCGAACAGGACACCGCGACCCTGATGGTCAAGGCGCGCCAGGCCAAGGAACTGCTGTCGACCAATGAGGAAACGACGGTCGAGGCCATCCTGAAGTCGGGCGAGATCGTGCAGGTGACGGTCACCGCCGCGGTGTTCTCCGAGATCACCAGGCATCTGGTCGGCAAGACCATGAATGCGATCCGCAAGGCGATGCGCGATGCGAACGTGAATGTCGACGACGTCGACGGCGTCGTGATGGTCGGCGGCGCGACGCGCATGCCGCACGTGCGCCGCGCCGTCTCGGAATTCTTCCAGACCATCCCGCACGCCAATATCGACCCGGACCGCGTGGTGGCGCTGGGCGCCGCGATCCAGGCCGACCAACTGGCCGGCAACCGCGCCGAGGGCGACGACTGGCTGCTGCTGGACGTGACGCCGCTGTCGCTGGGCATCGAGACGATGGGTGGCCTGGTCGAGAAGATCATCCCGCGCAATTCGACGATCCCTGTCGCGCGCGCCCAGGAATTCACGACCTTCAAGGACGGCCAGACCGCGCTGGCGGTGCACGTGGTGCAGGGCGAGCGCGAGCTGGTGTCGGACTGCCGTTCGCTGGCGCGCTTCGAGCTGCGCGGCATTCCGCCGATGGCGGCCGGCGCGGCGCGCATCCGCGTCACCTACCAGGTCGACGCCGACGGCCTGCTGTCGGTTGCCGCGCGCGAGATGCGTTCGGGCGTGGAAGCGTCGATCACGGTCAAGCCATCCTATGGCCTGGCCGATGACGACGTGGCGCGCATGCTGCAGGAATCGTACAGCTCGGCGTCCGAAGACATGCAGATGCGCGCGCTGCGCGAAGAGCAGGTCGAGGCCGAACGCATCCTGCTGGCGACCCAGTCGGCGCTGGATGCCGACGTCGAACTGCTGTCGGCGCAGGAGCAGGCCGCGATCGGCCAGCAGCTGCAGGCGGTGCGCGATGCGGTGACGGCGTCGAACGACGCGTCGATCGCGCCGGGCCAGCGCCAGGACGCCCTGCACAGTGCGGTGCAGGCACTGGCCAGGGGCACCGAGGAATTCGCGGCCCGCCGCATGGACAAGAGCGTGCGCAAGGCGCTGGCGGGCAAGTCGCTGGACGAGGTGTGAATCTCCCCCAACGGCTTGAATACGCAATATGAAGAACAACGGATAATCGAATTATCCAACCAACCGAGGTAAACCAAGTGCCACAAATCGTCATCCTCCCACACCCGGTGTTCTGCCCGGACGGCGCCGTGCTCGAAGCGCCAAGCGGCAAGTCGGTCTGCGACGTCCTGCTCGACAACGACATCGAGATCGAGCACGCCTGCGACCGCGTCTGCGCCTGCACCACCTGCCACGTGATCGTGCGCGAAGGCTTCGAATCGCTGAACGAGCAGGAAGAGAAGGAAGAAGACATGCTCGACAAGGCCTGGGGCCTGGAGCCGAATTCGCGCCTGTCGTGCCAGGCGATCGTCGCGGACGAAGACCTGGTGGTCGAGATCCCGAAATACACGATCAACCACGCCGCCGAAAAGAACCACTGAGCCGTCCATGAAGCGTCTTGAGCAAGCCCGGAAAATCCCGGCACCCCAGGAACTGCCGCCGGAGGTCCGTCCCGGCCAGTCGATCGAGCTGCTCAAGGAGCTGCACATCCTGACCCGCGACGGCAAGTTGAACCAGGACAGCCGCCGCAAGCTCAAGCAGGTCTACCACCTGGTCAACTTCATCGAGCCGCTGCTGCGCGACGTCAAGGACCGCAGTGACAACCCCTCGGGCAACGTTTCGCTGGTCGACCACGGCGCCGGCAAGTCCTACCTCGGCTTCATCCTGTACGACCTGTTCGTCAAGGGGCAGGAGCAAGGCTCCCACATCTACGGCATCGAGACCCGCGAAGAGCTGGTCAGCAAATCGACCGCGCTGGCCGCGCGCCTTGGTTTCGATGGGATGTCGTTTTTGCCGCTGTCGGTCGCCGAGTCGACCACCTCGACCGCGCTGCCCGAGACGATCGACATCGTCACCGCGCTGCACGCCTGTAATACCGCTACCGACGACGCCATCGACTTCGCCCTCAAGAAGAAGGCGAAACACATGGTGCTGGTGCCGTGCTGCCAGGCCGAAGTCGCGTCCGTGCTGCGCAAGAACAAGGGCAAGGACATCAAGCGCAGCGCGCTGACCGAGATCTGGCGCCATCCGATCCACACCCGCGAATTCGGCAGCCAGATCACCAATGTGCTGCGCTGCCTGCAGCTCGAGGCCCACGGCTACCAGGTCACGGTCACCGAACTGGTGGGCTGGGAACACTCGATGAAGAACGAGCTGATCGTCGCCACCTACAAGAACCTGCCGCGCCGCCGGCCGAGCGAACGCCTGCACGAAGTGCTGCACGAGATCGGCCTTGAAGAAATGAAGAGCCGTTTTTACACCCAGGCCGAGTCCACGGAATAAGAAGATGAGCCAAGACCAACAGCGCTGGATCGACCTGCGCAGCGACACCGTCACCCAGCCGAGCGCAGCGATGCGCGCCACCATGGTGGCCGCCCCGGTCGGCGACGATGTCTACGGCGACGACCCGACCGTCAACCGCCTGCAGGACTACGCGGCCGAGCTGTTCGGCTTCGAAGCGGGCATGTTCGCCCCGAGCGGCACCCAGACGAACCTGATCGCCCTGATGACCCATTGCGGCCGCGGCGACGAATACCTGGTCGGCCAGGAAGCGCACACCTACAAGTACGAAGGCGGCGGCGCCGCGGTGCTGGGCAGCATCCAGCCGCAGCCGATCGCGAACCAGCCGGACGGCAGCATCGCCCTGGCCGATATCGAGGCCTATATCAAGCCGGACGATATGCACTTCGCCCGCACCCGGCTGCTGGCGCTGGAAAACACCATCGGTGGCCGCGTGCTGAGCCAGGAGTACATCGCCGCCGCGACCACGCTCGCCCACGACAAGGGCCTGGCGACCCACCTCGATGGCGCGCGCATCTGCAACGCCGCCGTCAAGCAGTCCATCAGCCTGGTTGACGCGGTCAAAGGTTTCGATACCGTGTCGGTGTGCCTGTCCAAGGGCCTCGGCGCGCCGGTCGGTTCGGTCCTGCTGGGACCGAGATCCTTCATCGAGCAGGGCAAGCGCTGGCGCAAGATGCTGGGCGGCGGGATGCGCCAGGCCGGCGTGATCGCCGCCGCGGCCCACTATGCGCTGGAGCACAACGTCGCGCTGCTCGCCAACGACCACGACAATGCGGCCGAACTGGCGCAGGGCCTGGCGAAAATCGAGCAGCTGAAGGTCGGCATGCCGCAAACGAACATCTTCTGGATGGACGTGCCGGCAGCCGCCTGTGCACCGCTGCGCCAGGCGCTCGAGCGCGCCGGCATCCGCGCCACGGTCGGCCCGAAAATGCGCCTGGTGACCCACCTCGACATCTCGAACGCCGACGTCAAGCGCACGGTCGAGGTGTTCACGGCCTTCTTTGCGGATTGGCGCGTATGACGGACGAAGGAATTCGCCTGGCCAAGCGCGTCTCCGAAGTGGCGGGGTGCTCGCGCGCCGAGGCTGAACGTTATATCGCCGGCGGCTGGGTCAGCGTCGATGGCGCACTGGCCGAGGATCCGGCCATCCGCGTGACGCCGGCGCAGGCCGTCGTCCTGCTGCCGGGCGCGACCCCGGTCGAGCCGGAACCGGTCACCATCCTGCTGCACAAGCCGGCAGGCGTCCCGCAGGACGCGCTGCTGGCCGCGATCGGCGCCGACACGCAAGTGCTGGACAATGGCTTCGGCAAGCCGTTCCTGCGCCGGCACCTCTTCAAGCTGGCGCTGGCGACGCCGCTCGAGACGATGGCCTCGGGCCTGGTCGTGTTCAGCCAGGACTGGCGCGTGATGCGTAAGCTCGTCGAGGATGCGCCGCGCAACGAATACGAATACGTGGCCGAGGTGGACGGACAGATCGCCGACGGCGGCCTCGATAAACTGGGCCGCATGTTCAAAGCCAGCTGGCAAAGCGAGGCGCGCCTGCGCATCGCCGGCAAGAACATCCAGCGCGGCCAGATCGAGCGCCTGTGCGGCGACGTCGGCCTGAAGGTCACCGCGCTGCGCCGCCTGCGCATCGGCCGCATTTCCATGGGCAGCCTGCCGCCGGGTGGCTGGCGTTACCTGCGCGACGTCGAGCGCTTCTGATGTCGACTGCCATGCCAAGTTCGTTCCGCCTGGTCGCCACCTGCGTCCTGTTCTTCCTGTTGCTGGGGCCCGTGATTCCGGTCATCGAATTCACCCTGGCCACCCTGTTTACCAAGGGCCGCATCGAGCTCATGCCGTCGTTCTACCTGGCGGCGCTGCTGTTCGGCGCCCTGATCGCGGGCGCGCTCGGCCTGGCCCACGGCATGCTGATGGCGCTGGCCGTCAAGCTGGAGCCGCTGCGCCGGCGCCTGCAGACCACGCCGCGCCGCGTGCTGCTGGGGGCGGGCGCGGCGCTGTTGTGCGGGCTGGCGATGACCGCCGCCACGCTCTACATCGCGCGCCATTCCTACGGCGACTTGCTGGGCGGGATGGACCCGAACCACCCGGATCCATGGAAGATCATCCGCGCCTATATGGTGATCGAGCTCTTCATCCTGCCGGCGCTGGCCTGCGGCATCCTGTTCCAGTTGCTGCCCTGGTCGCGCAGGCTGATGCAGCGCGCCGTCGAGCGGGCCTGAGAAGTCATACGGCTGTCATCTTGCGTCCATATGCTGTCGATTTTTCATCCTTGGAAAATCGACACCCATGTTCCTGCGCCGCCCCGTCAAACCTTTCCGTTACCTCCCGATGTTGAGCGCGATCGCGCTGGCCTGCGTGCTCGCGGCCTGCGGTGGCGACGACGACGATCCGACCCCGACCACGCTCGCGCTGCAGAAGATCGGCGGCTATAACGGCGGGGCGGCTGGCGCGGCCGAGATCACGGCCTATGATGCCGGCAGCCGTCGCCTGTTCGTCGTCAACGGCGCCAACGGCACGGTCGACGTGCTCGACCTGGCGGCGCCAGCCACGCCGAAACTGATCGGCACCATCAATGTGTCGAGCCTGGGCAAGGCGGTCAACAGCGTCGCCGTGCACGACGGCCTGGTGGCGCTGGCGATCGAATCCAATCCCAAGACCCAGCCGGGCACCGTCGCCTTCTACAACGCGGCCGACCTGAAATTGATCAATAGCGTCAAGGTCGGCGCGTTGCCCGACATGCTGACCTTCACGCCGGACGGCAGCAAGGTGCTGGTCGCGAACGAGGGTGAGCCGAGCGGCTATGGCGTGGCCGGCACGACCGATCCGGAAGGCTCTGTCAGCATCATCACCGTCAACCGCGGCGGCACGCCCTCGGTGGCCACCGCCGACTTCCGCGCCTTCAACGGCCAGGAAGCGGCGCTGCGCGCGCAGGGCATCCGCGTCTATGGACCGAACGCCAGCGCAGCCCAGGATTCGAGCCGGAGTACATCACCGTCACCGACGACGGCCGCACCGCGTACGTGACGCTGCAGGAAAACAACGCGATCGCCATCGTCGACGTCGCGACGGCCAAGGTCACCGCGGTCAAGCCGCTCGGTTTCAAGGACCACAGCGTCGCCGGCTTCGGGCTGGATGCGTCGGACGAGGACGGCGGCACCAATACCAACAGCGGTTCGCCGGCCATCAAGATCGGCTCGCAGCCGGTGAAAGGCATGTACCTGCCGGACGCCATCGCCAGCTACTCGGTGGACGGCAAGCATTACCTGATCACCGCCAACGAAGGAGATGCGCGCGCCGACTGGCCGGGCTTCAGCGAAGAGAGCCGCGTGCGTGCGCACTGCACGGCGGGCCTGGACCCCGCCGTCTTCCCGAACGCGGCCAACCAGATCTTCGATTCGAACCTGGGCCGCCTGCGCATCACGACCACGCCGAATGGCGGCAAGGACGGCAAGAACGCCGCCGGCCAGTGCAATGAACTGTATACCTTCGGCGGCCGCTCGTTCTCGATCTGGGACACCGACATCAAGCGCGTCTACGATTCGGGCGACGAATTCGAGCAGCGCACCAAGGCGCTGCCGAACGTCAGATTCAACGCCAGCAACGACAACAACGACCTGGAAGACCGCAGCGCGTCGAAAGGCCCGGAACCGGAAGGCGCGGTGGTCGGCAAGTTCGGCAACAAGCACTACGCCTTCATCGGCCTGGAGCGCGTCGGTGGTGTGATGGTGTACGACGTGAGCAAGCCAGCCCAGGCGTCCTTCGTCACCTACCTGAACACCCGCGACGGCGACAAGGGTGACCTGGGTCCGGAAGGCCTGACCCTGATCCCGGCTTACAAGTCGCCGAATGGCAAGCCGCTGCTGATCGTCGGTAATGAAGTGAGCGGCACCACCGCCATCATGCAGATCAACCTGACTTACTGATCCGCGCGCTGTCGCAGCAGCTGCATGCCGATCGCGGCGGCGACCACCGCCGCACCGGCCACCAGGACCTTGTTGGCCGGCTGGCGCGGCTGGGGGCGAGGCTGATTGAGCCGGCTCGGATCGGCGTGCACGCCGCTGGCGCCATGCGGCGCTTCGTACAGCGCACCGCGCGTATCGTGCGTGCGCTGCGCGCGTTCTGCCCACGCATCCATGAAGCGGTTCATCCCGGCCGCGACGAGATTCGGCGCCAGCCGGGTGGCCTTCATGGCGGCGGCGGGCGCCCCGATCACGGTCGTGTCGCGCGGACGGCGCGCCAGCTTGACGACGGCGTCGGCCACGGCTTCCGGCGCCAGCGCGCCCGGCGGATACGAGAGATGGGCGCCGGTATAGTTGGCCGCATGGCTGAAGCCGGGCGAACCCACGAAAGTAGGGTACACGTCGCAGACGTGGATGTGGCGCCGCTTGCCCACCTCAGCGCGCAGTGCTTCGGAAAAGCCGCGCAGGCCAAACTTGCTGGCAGCGTAGGCCGCGGCGTAGGGCGTGGCGACGTAGCCGCCGGACGAGATCATATTGACCCAGGTGCCGTGGTCCTGCTCCAGGAAGATCGGCAGCACCGCGTGCGCATCGTTCATGTGGGTGAGCAGGTTCGTCTCGATCACCTGGCGGTGGTCGGCCATGGGCACGTCCTGGTACTTGCCTACCACGCCGGCGCCGACGTTGCTGAACCATAGGTCGATTCTCCCCAGGATGGACCGCGCTTCGCGCGCGAAGGCTGACACCGCCTTGGCGTCGGTCGCATCGACCACTACCGTTTCGGCCCGGCCGCCGGCCTGGAAGCAGCGGCGGGCGACGTCGTCGAGGCCTTCCTTGCCGCGTGCGCCGAGCACCAGGTCGGCGCCCTCGCGGGCAAAGGCGATGGCGGTCGCGGCGCCAATGCCGCTCGAAGCGCCCATGATGACCACGCGGAGATTCGATTGCTTCATCGTTGACCTTTCGTTCACAGTGAAAAGGTCGATTATTCCGCGATTCTGGATGCCGCCGCGTTCGAATGCTCCGCAGCAAGCTCCGGGCGGGTCTAGCGCTTGATCCTGGTCAGCTGGACCAGGCGGGTGCCGGCCAGGCGGTCGTGCGCGAACTGGCGGTCCTTGTCGAGGAAGGCGGTGAGCGCCCAGAGGACGATGCCGACCGCCAGCGCGATGGCGATCTCGCCCTTGGCATGCAGGCCGGCCGCGGCGCACACGATCAGCGCCGGCGCGAACCAGCACCAGGCCAGCAGGTAGCGCACGATGGCAGTGCGCCATGGCAGGCGCGCGTGCCCGGCCTGGACCACCTTGATGCGCCAGGTCTTCATGGCCAGCGTGTGGCCGCTGTCGCGCCAGCACCAGGTGAAGTACAGGCCCGTCACCACGAACAGCCAGAGCTTGAGACCATGCTGGAACAGCGGCTCCTGGCGGTTGCCGGTGAGGAGGAGGTAGACCAGCACCGCCAGCATCTCGACGGCGAACAGCAGGAAGAATTCATAGACCATCACCGTGACACGGCGCTTGATGGTCGGCGTCGGAAGTGACGGTGCGTGCGTCGGACTGGCGGCGTCCGGACTGGCCAACGGCTCAGTTGCCTGCATTGGCGGCCTGCGCGGGTGCCTGCTGGCCGCCAGCCGTGGCGACTGCGCCGCCATCGGCGGGGGAGCTGGCTGCCGGACCCGGCGTCACCGGGCCAATGGGAGCGGGAACGCTCTGCACTGCCGGCGGTACGCTCGCGGTGTCGGTCGGCACCACGGTATCCGTGCCGATCAGGATGCATTCGGCGCCGCGGCGGGTGGTATTCGGTGGGCAGGGCGTCGGCGTGACCAGCATCGGCGCTTCAGGCAACGCCACCGGGATGCTCTTGCTGCGCGCCGCCGCCGGGCTGTTGGCCAGCTTGCGTTTCTGGTCGGGCGACAGCTGCTTGTAGCTCTCCCAGTTGGCCGCCTTGTCGCCCCCCTGGGCCAGGCGGCTGGTGCGGCTGTAGTTCTCGCGCGCGAGTTCGCGCTGCGCGGGGGTGAGCTTCATCCACTGGCGCATGCGCTCGTGCACGCGCTGCTGCTCGGACGCGGGCATCGAGGCGAAGCGGGCCGACATCTCGATCCACTTGCGCTTGCGCGGTCCTTCCATCCGGTTCCACTCGGGTTCCAGCGGCGCCAGCGCCACTTGCTGGGCGCTGCTCAGATCGTTCCACAGGGGCTTGTCGAAGCTTTTGGGCGACGCGCGTTCGCCATCGACGGCATCGGTCACCAACGGCAGGATGGACGGGGTGTCGAAACGGTCGACGATGACCCAGGCGATGATGCCCGCCACCAGGACCCCGGCCACCGTTTTCAGGACGGGGAACCGTGATTTCGAGGCACCGGGCTTCGATGCGCGAGACCGTGAAGCGTCGTTCTTCGTCATTGCCGGCGCTGCTGCGACTCCAGGTAGGCGGAAAAGCCCGGGTCGAGGTACGCGTTGAGCGGCAGTTCATCGGACAGCACGGCCGCGTCGATGTCGGCCAGCTCGGCGATCTGCTGTTGCTGTTCGTGCTGGTAGACACCGCCCATGCCGATCACCAGGGCCAGGATCGGCACCGCGACGGCCAGGCGCGACATGGCCGGGCCGCTCACGATGTTGCCGAAACCGGCCAGCATCTCGCGCCAGCCGGAAGGGGCCGGTTTGAAATACTCGACCGGCGCGTCCGCCTTCTTGCGCGCGAGCGCGGCGGCGCGCGCGGCGGCCAACCGGTCCGTGGTCGATGCCGGCAGGGTGTCGAGCTGTTCGTTCAGTGCATGGCGGATTTTGTACGCCAGGTTGATGTCGTCGGTATTCATAGTGTGATTCCCTTGGCCTTGAGCGCTGCGGCGAGGGCGTGGGTGGCACGGGAGCAATGTGTCTTGACGCTGCCTTCGGAGCATCCCATTGCTTCGGCCGTTTCGGCCACGTCCATATCCTGCCAGTAACGCATGAGGAAGGCTTCCCGTTGACGCGTTGGGAGCTTTTGTACTTCTTCTTCGATCAAACGCAAGGTTTGTTCGCGCTCAATCTGATCCGCACTCGACTCTGCGGCGGCCGAACCTTCTTCGGCCTCGTATGAGGCGAGTATATCAAAGTCGTCATCGTCATCTCCCTCGCGGCGGCTGAAGCCCGAAAACAGGCTCACCCAGGTGTTGCGCACCTTCTCGCGCCGGAAGTAATCGAGGATGGTCGTCTGCAGGATGCGCTGGAACAGCATCGGCAGCTCGGCGGCCGGCTTGTCGCCATATTTTTCGGCCAGCTTGATCATGGCGTCCTGGACGATGTCCAGCGCCGACTCATCCTTGCGCACCGCATACACCGCCTGCTTGAACGCACGCCGTTCGACATTCTCGAGGAAGTCGTTGAGTTCTTTATCTGTGGCCATGCGGGGTCAAGGAAGCGCTCGTCTTACTCGTGCTTTAAGGAAAACCTTCGCATCCTAGCAAAAAACGTCCTCGCCTGCACCGACATCTCACACTACAGGGAGGTGGCAATGCTATTTGAATAACGTTCAGAAACTGCATGAAGATACGCGAAATCATTCGTTGTTCGCCTGGTGGAGCGTGGTTAGGCTGTCAACACGACCATACAGCCTCCGCCATCATGCCGCTCGATCTTCCCCGCCAAGCATTCGCTGTTCACCCCATCATCGGTGCCCCGTTGGGCGCAGAAGTCGTCGGCCTCGATCTGTCGCGCCCGCTCGGTGCGGAAGACTTCGGGCGCCTGCACCGCGCCCACCTCGACCATCACGTGCTGGTGTTCCGCGACCAGCACATCACGCCCGCCGAGCAGGTGGCCTTCAGCCGCCGTTTCGGCCAGTTGCAGATCCACGTACTGCGCAATTTCCAGCTGACGGGCCACCCCGAGGTGCTGATCGTCTCGAACATCCGCGAGAACGGCGAGCCGATCGGCCTGGGCGATGCCGGGCATTTCTGGCATTCCGACCTGTCGTACAAGGAAACGCCGAGCCTGGGCTCGATGTTGCATGCGCAAGAGTTGCCGGCGGAGGGCGGCGACACCCTGTTCGCGAACCAGCACACGGCCTGGCAAGCCCTGCCTGACGAGCTGAAGCGCGAGGTCGAAGGCTTGCAGGCCGAGCACTGGTATCTGGCGAAGTATGAAGAGCTGCGCCAGAAAAACCCGTTCCGCCCGAAGCTCACCCAGTCCCAGATCGATGAAGTCAGGCCGGTCAGTCACCCGGTGGTGCGCACCCATCCCGAGACCGGCCGCAAGGCCCTGTTCGTCAGCGAGCACTTCACGACCCGCATCCTCGGCGTATCGGAGGGGCGCAGCCGCGAACTGCTCGACACGCTGTTCGACCACAGCACGCGCGCGCCTCACGTGTACCGGCATCAGTGGCGGCCGCACGATATGGTGTTCTGGGACAACCGCTCGCTGATGCACCTGGCGGCCGGCTGTCCGGATCACCTGCGCCGCAAGCTGTACCGCACCACCATCGAAGCCGACGTTCCGTTCTGACTCAATCCAGGAAACCCATGAAACTCCACCATAAATTCCTTGCCGTCGGTGCGGCGTTGGCCCTGGCCTTGCCATCGTCGGCCCAGGCCGAAGGCCAGATCCGCATCGCCGAGCAGTTCGGCGTGGTCTACCTGCTGCTGAACGTGGCGCAAGACCAGAAGCTCATCGAAAAGCACGGCAAGAGGCAGGGCGTCGACGTCGACGTGGGCTGGGTCAAGTTGTCCGGCGGCGCCGTGATCAACGATGCGCTGCTGTCGGGCTCGATCGATATCGCCGGCGCCGGCGTCGGCCCTCTGATGACGATCTGGGACCGCACCAGGGGCCGCCAGAACGTGCGCGGCGTGGCCTCGCTGGGCAGCTTCCCCTATTACCTGGTCAGTACTAACCCGGCGGTCAAGACCATTGCCGATTTCGGCCCGAAAGATCGCATCGCCTTGCCGGCGGTGACGGTGTCGGTGCAGGCCCGCATCCTGCAGATGGCCGCCGCCAAACAGTGGGGCAATGCCCAGTTCAAGAAACTCGACCCGATCACCCAGACCGTGCCGCACCCGGACGCGGCCGCGGCCCTGATCGCCGGCAAGACTGAACTGAACGCCCACTTCGGCGGGCCGCCATTCCAGGAGCAGGAGCTTGCCGGTAATCCGAACGCGAAGATCGTGCTCGATTCCTACCAGGTGCTGGGCGGGCCGGCGTCAAGCACGGTGCTGTATGCCACCGAAAAATTTGTGAAAGAAAATCCCAAAACCTACCGCGCCTTCCTCGATGCGCTTGCCGAGGCGGCCCAGTACATCGCGACCAATCCGGAAGGGGCTGCAGATGCCTACCTGCGGGTCAACAAGGGCAATATCGACCGCGCGCTGCTGCTGAAGGTGATCAAGGATCCGAAGACGCAGTTCCGCGTCGCGCCGCAGAATACGCTTGGCCTGGCGCAATTCCTGCACCAGGTCGGCGCCATCAGGAACAAGCCGGCCACGTGGAAGGATTACTTCTTCGAGCATCCGGTCATTGCCAACGGGAGCTGACATGATTACCCCTGTCATACCGCTGAACCTGGTCCAGAAAGTTGCAACGCCGGAGCCGCTGCTGCGCGCCGAGCACGTCACGCTCGAGTACGCCAGCGAGCGCGGCATCGTGCGGGCCACCGATGATGTCAGCTTCGACGTCCACCGCGGCGACCGCTTCGTACTGCTGGGACCTTCCGGCTGCGGCAAGTCGACCCTGTTGAAAGCGATCGGCGGCTTCATCGCGCCGCGCGCCGGCAGCCTGAGCCTGTCCGGCAAGCCGATCACGGGGCCGGGACCGGACCGCATCGTCGTGTTCCAGGAATTCGACCAGCTGCCGCCGTGGAAGACGGTGCGGCAGAACGTGATGTTCCCGATGCTGGCGGGCGGCGTATCGCGCTTTGATGCCGACCGGCGTGCCCGGCATTGGCTGGGCAAGGTCGCGCTGGCCCGCTTTGCCGATGCCTATCCGCATACCTTGTCGGGCGGCATGAAGGCGCGGGTGGCCATTGCCCGCGCGCTGGCCATGCAGCCGGCGGTGCTGCTGATGGACGAGCCGTTCGCCGCGCTCGATGCGCTGACCCGGCGCAGCATGCAGGAAGAATTGCAGGCGCTGTGGATTGATGCCGGTTTTACCATGCTGTTCGTAACCCACTCAATCGAGGAAGCGCTGGTAGTGGGCAACCGCATCCTGCTGCTGTCCCCCCATCCGGGCCGGGTGCGGGCCGAGCTCAATAGCCACCAGTTCAGCCTGCAAAGCGCCGGCAGCCAGGAATTCCAGGCTGCGACCCAGCGCATTCATGGTTTGCTGTTCGATGGCGATGCCGCACCGGCTGTGCGCCAGGATGAAGACCGCATGGCGGAGGCGCACTGATGACGACCCTGCGCGAACCGCCGATCCGTCCCGAGTACGTGCTGCCGTCCCGGCCCGCCGCGGCTGTCCCTGCCGCGGCGTCCATCTCGCTCGACCGCTTCGGCTGGCTGAGAAAACCCGCGATCCTGCTGGCGCTTGCCGTCGTGTGGGAAGTGTTGGCGCGCTGGTTCGACAACGACCTGCTGCTGCCGGGGGCGCTGCAGACCGGCCGCGCCTTCGTGGACGGCATGCTGTCGGGCGAGCTGGTCGGCTATGTATCGGTGTCGCTGGCGATCCTGAGCCAGGGCTTTTTGCTGGGCGTGGCGGGTTCTTTCCTGCTGACCTGGCTGGCGGTGTCGAACCGCTTCGGACGCGCGCTGATTGATACCCTGACCTCGATGTTCAACCCGCTGCCGGCGATCGCACTGCTGCCGCTGGCGCTGCTCTGGTTCGGGCTGGGCAAGGGCAGCCTGTTGATGGTGCTGGTGCACTCGGTGGTGTGGCCGCTGACCCTGAATGCCAGCGCGGGATTCCGCGCCGTGCCGGAGACCTTGCGCATGGCAGGTCGAAACTATGGCCTCGGCGGATTGCGCATGGTCTTGCAGATCCTGATTCCGGCGGCGCTGCCTTCGATCCTGTCGGGCCTGAAGATCGGCTGGGCGTTCGCGTGGCGTACCCTGATCGCGGCCGAGCTGGTGTTTGGCAGCACCTCGGGGCAGGGCGGGCTGGGGTGGTATATCTTCCAGAGCCGCAATGAGCTGTTCACCGATAAAGTGTTTGCGGGGTTGGCGACCGTGATCATCATCGGGCTGGCGATCGAGCACTTCGTGTTCCAGGCATTGGAGCGCGTTACAGTGCGAAGGTGGGGCATGCAGCGGTGAACGCGTGGGCAGGTAACCCGCCAACCCCACGCAAAATTTGCGCACTTTTGGCTTTATCGGCCAAATTTGTCGCACCACTTTTGGGAATGAAGCGATTTTTATCTTTCCTTCTTGACCAAAATGGTGCGGCGCGGTAAGGTGTCCCTCACGCTTTGCATCCCCAAGGCTTTTACGTCATCCGGATTTGGCACACAAGGCCCAGTCCGGTTGTGACACGCTTTCATTTGTAGGCAGTTTGCTCCGACCCGCGCCACAAGCGCGAGAGATGCGTAAGACCGCTACAAACACTCACGCTCAACGAGTTGCGCCCAGCGCCGGTGCGTAAGGACCCTACGGTGTCCGAAACATCGACGTGCACGCAGAAAGTAGTCAAGCCTGAGGGTTGTCGCGCAAAGACGCATATCGTTAGGAACGGGCATCCGATCAATCTCCCATTGGGTTTTGAAAGGAATGTACATGAGTAACGATTCAGCAGTCCCGATCACGGGCGCTGAGATAGTGGTCCGTTGTCTGGCAGAAGAGGGCGTCAAGCACGTCTTCGGTTACCCGGGCGGCGCGGTCCTCTATATCTACGACGCCATCTTCAACCAGGATAAATTCCAGCACGTCCTCGTTCGCCACGAACAGGCCGCGGTGCACGCCGCCGACGCCTATTCGCGCAGCTCGAACACCGTGGGCGTCGCCCTGGTTACTTCCGGCCCCGGCGTCACCAATGCCGTCACCGGCCTGTCCACCGCGTACATGGATTCGATCCCGATGGTCGTGATCTCGGGCCAGGTGCCGAGCCACGCGATCGGCCAGGATGCCTTTCAGGAATGCGATACCGTCGGCATCACCCGTCCGGTGGTCAAGCACAACTTCCTGGTCAAGGACGTGCGCGAGCTGGCCTCGACCATCAAGAAAGCCTTCTTCATCGCCCGCACCGGCCGTCCCGGCCCCGTGCTGGTCGATATTCCGAAGGACATCACGGTCAATAAATGCCTGTTCGAGTACCCGCGCGAGATCGAAATGCGCTCGTACCGTCCGGTCGACAAGGGCCATGCCGGCCAGATCCGCAAGGCGGTCCAGCTGCTGCAGAACGCCGAGCGCCCGATGATCTATGCGGGCGGCGGCGTGATCCTGGCCAATGCCTCGGATGAGCTCAACCGCCTGGTCGAGAAAACCGGTTTCCCGATCACGAATACGCTGATGGGCCTGGGCGGATCGCGCTCTTCCGATCCGCACTTCGTCGGCATGCCGGGCATGCACGGCACCTATGAAGCGAACATGGCGATGCAGCACTGCGACGTCCTGATCGCCATCGGGGCCCGCTTCGACGACCGCGTGATCGGCAATCCCAAGCACTTCGCCTCGAATCCGCGCAAGATCATTCACATCGACATCGACCCCTCGTCGATCTCGAAGCGGGTGCGGGTCGACATCCCGATCGTCGGCAACGTCAAGGACGTGCTGGTCGAACTGCTGTCGCAGCTCGACGCCGGCAGCGTACAGACCAATACCCATGCGCTGCAGGGCTGGTGGAAGCAGATCGCCGAATGGCGCGGCCGCGACTGCCTCAAGTATCCGACGTCCGACGTCGTGATCAAGCCGCAGGCCGTCATCGAGCAGCTGCACCGCGTGACCGATGGCGACGCCTTCATCACCTCGGACGTGGGCCAGCACCAGATGTGGGCCGCGCAGTACTACGCCTTCGACAAGCCGCGGCGCTGGATCAATTCCGGTGGCCTGGGCACGATGGGCGTCGGCCTGCCGTACGCGATGGGCGTGCAGATGGCCAATCCGGATGCGACGGTGGCTTGCGTCACCGGGGAAGGTTCGATCCAGATGTGCATCCAGGAGCTTGCCACCTGCAAGCAATACCACCTGACGCCGAAGATCATCCTGCTCAACAACCGTTTCCTGGGCATGGTGCGCCAGTGGCAGCAGATCGACTACGGTTCGCGCTATTCCGAGTCGTACATGGATTCGCTGCCCGATTTCGAGAAGCTGGCCGAGGCCTATGGCCACGTCGGCATGCGCATCGAAAAGCCGGGCGACGTCGAGGGTTCGCTGCGTGAGGCGTTCGCCATGAAGGACCGCCTGGTCTTCATGAACTTCATCACCGACCAGAGCGAGAACGTCTGGCCGATGGTCAAGGCGGGCCGCGGCCTGAACGAGATGCTGCTCGGCTCGGAGGACCTGTGATGCGACACATTATCTCTGTCCTCCTGGAGAACGAAGCCGGTGCGCTGTCGCGCGTGGTCGGCCTGTTCTCGGCGCGTGGCTACAACATCGAAACGCTGACCGTGGCCCCGACCGAGGATGCGACCCTGTCGCGCATGACGATCGTCACCTCCGGTTCGGACGACATCATCGAGCAGATCACCAAGCACCTGAACCGCCTGATCGAGGTGGTCAAGGTGGTCGACCTGACCGAAGGCCAGCACATCGAGCGCGAGCTCATGCTGATCAAGGTGCGCGCGGTGGGCAAGGAGCGCGAAGAAGTGAAGCGCACCGCCGACATCTTCCGCGGCCGCATCATCGATGTCACCGAAAAGACCTACACGATCGAGCTCACCGGCGCCAAGTCGAAGCTGGACGCCTTCATCGACTCGATCGACCGGGCTTCCATTCTCGAGACGGTCCGTACCGGCGGCTCGGGCATCGGGCGCGGCGAACGCATCCTCAAAGTCTGACAAGAAAAACGCTGAACGAATCACGGACGTAGGGTTGGCGGCTTTGCCGCCGGCGCGTAACGCCCGCATACCCATTACATAACGAATACAGGATATCCAAATGAAAGTTTTCTACGACAAAGACTGCGACCTCTCCCTCATCAAAGGCAAGAACGTCGCCATCATCGGCTACGGCTCGCAAGGCCACGCCCATGCCCAGAACCTCTCTGAATCGGGCGTCAACGTCACCGTCGGCCTGCGCCGCGGCGGCGCATCGTGGAACAAGGTCGAGCAGGCCGGCCTGAAGGTCGCCGAGGTCGACGAGGCGGTCAAGGCCGCCGACGTCATCATGATCCTGCTGCCTGACGAAAACATCGCCGAGGTCTACAACAAGAACGTCGCGCCGAACGCCAAGCAGGGCGCCGTGCTGGCCTTCGCTCACGGTTTCAATGTCCATTACGGCCAGGTCGTGCCGCGCGCCGACCTCGACGTGATCATGGTCGCGCCGAAAGCCCCGGGCCACACCGTGCGCGGCACCTACACCCAGGGTGGCGGCGTGCCGCACCTGGTCGCCGTCTATCAGGACAAATCGGGCGCGGCGCGTGACATCGCGCTGTCGTATGCGATGGCCAATGGCGGCGGCCGCGCCGGCATCATCGAGACCAACTTCCGCGAAGAGACCGAGACCGACCTGTTCGGCGAGCAGGCCGTGCTGTGCGGCGGCGCCGTCGAGCTGATCAAGGCGGGTTTCGAAACCCTGACCGAAGCCGGCTATGCGCCGGAGATGGCGTACTTCGAGTGCCTGCACGAGCTGAAGCTGATCGTCGACCTGATCTATGAAGGCGGCATCGCCAACATGAACTACTCGATCTCGAACAATGCGGAATACGGCGAGTACGTGACCGGCCCGCGCATCGTGACCGAGCAGACCAAGGAAGCGATGCGCCAGTGCCTGAAGGACATCCAGACCGGTGAATACGCCAAGAGCTTCATCCTGGAAAACAAGGCCGGCGCCCCGACCCTGATCTCGCGCCGCCGCCTGACGGCCGAGCACCAGATCGAAGAAGTCGGCGCCAAGCTGCGCGGCATGATGCCGTGGATCGCCAAGAACAAGCTGGTGGATCAGTCGAAGAACTGATGTTTCTGGCGCCAAGCGAGGGTCAGGTCTGACATTCGGACACGGCCTCGACTGTAACAAGCGAGGGTCAGGTCTGACATTCGGACACGGCCTCGACTGTAAGCGTTTCCATGGCTGGGGTCGTGTCTGAATGTCAGGCCCGACCCCGTTGTTATTTTGGCCGCGGCTGTTACAAATCCATCCCGAAACCTACTTATTTGCAACGGTCCATTACAAAATCACGATGGAATCATTGTGGTTGGTATCGTATAAGTGCTGTCAGACATCTGTCGCAACTTATAGGAGAACAATAAATGGCCGTTTCTAAATCCCTCGTCGCCGCCGCCCTGGTCCTGGCCTTCAGCGCCGCCCAGGCGCAAACCCTGCCGTCGCCGGCCACCAGCGGCACCATGGTCGTGGTCCCCGCCTTTGGCGAAGTCAAGCACGCCAATGACCAGGCCATCATTACCTTCGCGGTCGAAGAGCACGACAAGGACAAGAATGCCGCCGCCGACCGCGTCAACCGCAAGATGAAGGAAGGCACCGAGATCGTGCGCCGCGCCGATCCGAAGGCCGAACTCAAGACCCAGGGCTATTACACCTACCCGGTCTATCCGGAAGTGCCGCCGCAGCCGGTCGGCCGCACCACGCAGCAGCCGGTCAAGCCGGTGCCGATCGCCTGGCGCGTCGGCCAGTACCTGGAAGTCAAGACCACCAACCTGGCCGCGCTGCCAAAGACCACGGCCGCGGCGCAGAAGGTGTTGCAGGTCAATGGCGTCAACTTCGGCCTCAGCCCGGAGCTCGAGAAACGCCTGGACGACCAGCGCATCGCGGCCACCTACCAGAATCTGAACGAGCGCATCGTCTCGATCGCCAAGGCCATGGGGCGCCAGCCGACCGACGCCGTGCTCGATACGGTCGATTTCGAAGGTTCGGGCAACTACGCCGGAGATGCTGCTGCGCCGCAAGCCATGATGATGCGCAGCGCCAAGCGCGAGATGGCCGACGAGATGTCGGAACCGAGCTTCGAACCGGGCGAAACCACGCTGCAGATGCGGGTGGTGGGCAAGGTCAAGTTCAAATAAAGGACGGCTGTGTTCAAGTAAGCGCCAGGCAATCGCCAGTCGGGTTAGCGTAGTGTTTCGCTAACACGTGTCCCCACCTCTATAATGTGGGGGAACTGTCGCTCGGCGACTACCTTGAATACGATTCCTTATGCCAACCTTTCCACGAAGAAGAACACCAGGGACAACGCCAAAGGGGCCACGATTTTCCCGGCTGAAAAAGCGTTTCGGCCGCCGCGCGGAAGACCGCCAGGTCGGCGAACGCGGCCGCGGCATCTACCTGCTGCCCAATGCGTTCACCACCGCGGCCCTGTTCTGCGGCTTCTACGCCATCGTCATGGCGATGAACCAACGGTTCGAGCATGCCTGCTGGGCCGTGTTCATCGCCATGATCCTCGACGGCCTGGATGGACGCATCGCGCGCCTGACCAATACCCAGTCCGAATTCGGCGCGCAATACGACAGCCTCGCCGACATGGTGTCGTTCGGCGCCGCGCCGGCGCTGGTGATCTATGAATGGTCGTTGCGCGGTCTTGGCAAGCTGGGCTGGATCGCGGCCTTCATCTACTGCGCCTGCGCCGCGCTGCGCCTGGCGCGCTTCAACACCAATATCCAGGTGGTCGACAAGCGCTTCTTCCAGGGCTTGCCGAGCCCGGCCGCTGCGGCGCTGGTGATCGGCTTCATCATGATGATGATCGACCCCGACATCAGCGTCAGCGCGCGCAAGGTGGATTGGGTGTCCTGGTGCATCGCCGTGTTCGCCGGCCTGACCATGGTGTCCAACGTACCGTTCTATAGTTTCAAGGACATCAATTTCAGGAAGTCGGTGCCGTTCATCGCGGTGTTCCTGATTGCGCTGGTGCTGGCGCTGCTGGCGATCGATCCGCCCAAGGTGCTGTGGCCGATCTTCGTGGTGTATGGTCTGTCGGGCTATGCCGTGTATGTCTGGCAGAAGGCGAAAGGCAAGCCGGTCAGCATCATTCCGCTCGACGACGAGCCGGACGACGTGCGCCGCTGAATTCCCGTGCGTAGCTGCCGTTTGCTGTCGACGAAGACGCCCGCTGCCGTGACGGCGGCGCTGGCCGTCTTCGTCCTGGCGGGCGCCCTGAGCGCCTGTTCGCCGCTTACCCTGGTCAATGCGGTGTCTCCGGGGGGAACGGCGCGTTCGGTCGCGACGGCCGCCTTCGGTCCCGAGCAGCGCCACGTGCTGTCCATCTACCGGCCTGCCTCTGGCGCTGGCAAGGCGCCGGTGATCGTCTTCTTTTATGGTGGCAATTGGGTCAGCGGAGAGCGCGACGATTATGCCTTCGTCGGCCGTTCGCTGGCCAAGCGCGGATTCGTGGTGGTGATTCCCGATTATCGCCTGTATCCGCAGGCCAGCTATCCCGACTTCCTGCACGATGGCGCGCGCGCCGTCGTCTGGACCGAACGCCGGATCGCGGCCTATGGCGGCGATCCGAAACGCCTGTTCGTCATGGGGCACAGCGCCGGCGCCTACAACGCGGCGATGCTGGCGCTCGATCCACGCTGGCTGCGCGAACAGGGAAGTGGTCCCGGCATCCTGCGCGGCTGGATCGGCATGGCGGGTCCGTATAACTTCTTGCCCGTCGAGAACGAGACCACGCGTCCGGTTTTCCACTATCCCGATACGCCTGCCGACTCGCAGCCGGTCGCTCACGTCACGGCCGGGGCGCCCCCGGCGTTGCTGATCGCCGCCCGCAACGACACGACGGTGAACCCGGAACGCAATACCGGTGTGCTGGCGGCCAGGATGCGCAACGCCGGCGTTCCCGTGCGCGAGGAGTACTACGACAACGTCAACCACGCCACCCTGGTCGCCACGCTCTCGTCCACGCTGAGCCGGCTGGCGCCAAGCCTGGACGCGATCGAGGATTTCGTGCGCAGCGACGGCGGTCGACACACCTCTCCGGCCGCTCCGGCAAAGTAGCGCTCAGAAACCGAAGCGGTCGCGCGGTTCGTACATCGGATCGGGCGCATTCATCATCTGGCGCACGACGCCTTGCCCGTCGAAGTGGACGTGCATCAGCGAATTCCAGACGCCGGCCTCCTTGTAGCGATAAGACCAGACTTCATAATCCTTCATGGCGACATGCGATCGCTCGGCGGGGCGGCCGACGGTGTGCAATACCTGCTCCTTGGTCGCATGATCGATTTTAATCGTGGCAAATTTCTCGCTCGTGAGCACCTGCTCGTATGAGAGCAGGCGGCCATCCGGGCCGAGGCGCGCCATCCAGGTGTTCTGGCCCATGGGGCCGGTGGCGTATTCGAGCGTACGAGACGCGCCGTCGGCATACACCGCGGTTGGCTTCCCCATCTTGGCCTGGATCACATCCTGCGTGTCGCCAGGATTCGGCGGCGTGCGCATGGCGCATGCCGTCAACAGCAAGGCGGCGATGAATATTGTTCGATTGATCATTGTTTTTTAATCGGTGCGGCACTCACCAGATGCCGCGATCCTGTGGGTTGTACATCGGATCGGACGCATTCATCATCTGGCGCACCACGCCTTGCCCGTCAAAATGGACATGCATCAATGAATTCCACACGCCGGCTTCCTTGTAGCGATATGACCATACCTCATCGTCGTGCATGGCGACGCGCGAGCGCTCGGCCGGGTGGCCGAAGGTGCGCAGCATGTCGTCCTTGGTCGCATGGTCAATCTTGACTGTAGCAAATTTCTCGCTTGTCAGGACTTGCTCGTAGGAGGTGAGGCGGCCATCCGGGCTCAGGTGGGCCATCCAGGTGTATTGGCCCATGGGGCCGGTAGAGTACTCCAGGGTGCGTTGCGCGCCGTCGGTGTAGATCGCGGTGGGCGCGCCCATCTTGGACTGGACGACGTCCTGCGGATCGCCGGGCGTCGGCGCCTGACGGATGGCGCAGCTGGCCAGCAGCAGGACGGTGGCCAGTGTTGTCAATTTGTTTATATTGTTCATGATTGTCACCCCGTGTCGAGCTTGCCAGTCAGGAGACGCCCTGTCCAATCGCCGAAGGAAGACAGCAAACGCTGGTTCGCGCCGGCGTTTTGCACTATACTGGCGGGTCTGTCCAATCCGGACAGCTATTTGATCAATCACGGTGCCTGGGGTTCCGACTCTTGCACCGCATGTGAAAGGTAACATCATGTCGGTTGAAAACATCAACAAAGCCGCAATCATCGCGGACAATGCACGTGGCCAAAACGATACCGGTTCGCCGGAAGTCCAGGTCGCACTGCTGACCGCACGCATCAACGAACTGAACGGCCACTTCAAGGCACACCAGAAGGATCACCACTCGCGTCGTGGTCTGATCATGATGGTCAACCGCCGTAAGAGCCTGCTGGCTTACCTGAAGAACAAAGACCTGAATCGTTATCGCGACCTGATCGCCAAGCTGGGCCTGCGTAAGTAATCGCAAGTTCTTGCTTCAGACGGTTTAGTCAAAAATGCCTGCGCCAGTTGTCTGACGCGGGCATTTTTCGTTTTGGCCGTCTTGTTGTTTGTTGCAAGGCCACTTCTCTGTGGCCCGTGGTGAGAGGTGAACGACAGCTCCTGAAAATCTGTCGGTAAAATGAAAGGGATTACCCAATGTTTAATAAAGTTACGAAAACCTTCCAGTACGGTCAACACACGGTCACCCTGGAGACGGGTGAAATCGCGCGCCAGGCAAGCGGCGCCGTCGTCGTGTCGGTCGAAGACACCGTCATCCTGGCAACCGTGGTTGCACGCAAGGACGCCAAGCCGGGCCAGGATTTCTTCCCGCTGACCGTCGACTACATGGAGAAAACGTACGCTGCGGGTAAGATCCCTGGCGGTTTCTTCAAGCGTGAAGGCCGTCCTTCAGAAAAAGAAACGCTGACCTCGCGCCTGATCGACCGTCCGATCCGTCCGCTGTTCCCGGAAGGCTACCTGAACGAAGTCCAGGTCATCATCCACGTGCTGTCGGTCAACCCTGAAATCGATCCGGACATCCCATCGATGATCGGCGCCTCGGCTGCCCTGTGCATCGCCGGCATCCCGTTCGCCGGTCCGATCGGCGCCGCGCGCGTCGGCTACGCGAATGGCCAGTACATCCTGAACCCGACCACCACCGAGCTGAAAACCTCGCAGATGGACCTGGTCGTGGCCGGCACCGAAACCGCCGTCCTGATGGTGGAATCGGAAGCCAAGCAACTGTCCGAAGAAGTCATGCTCGGCGCGGTCGTGTTCGGCCACGAGCAAATGAAGGCCGTGATCGACGCGATCCACGACCTGGTCGCCGAAGGCGGCAAGCCGGAAGTCGAATGGGCGCCGGCGCCAAAGAACGAAGAACTGATCGCCCGCGTTGGCGAACTGGCCGGCGCCAAGGTCCGTGACGCCTACCAGACCCGCGAAAAATCGGCGCGCCAGCAGAAGCTGAAGTCGCTGTCGTCGGAAGTGATGGCCGAGCTGTCGGCACAAGGCATCGCCGCCGATGCTGGCGACGTCGGCAACATTCTGTTCGACATGGAAGCCAAGGTCGTGCGTTCGCAGATCCTGGACGGCGAGCCACGCATCGACGGCCGCGACACCCGCACCGTGCGTCCGATCTCGATCCGCTCGAGCGTCCTGCCGCGCACCCACGGCTCGGCCCTGTTCACCCGCGGCGAGACCCAGGCACTGGTGGTCGCCACCCTCGGCACCGCCCGCGACAGCCAGAAGATCGACGCGCTGATGGGCGAGTACACCGACGACTTCATGATGCACTACAACATGCCTCCGTTCGCCACCGGCGAAACCGGTCGCGTGGGCACCCCGAAGCGCCGCGAAGTCGGCCACGGCCGCCTGGCCAAGCGCGCGCTGGTCGCCGCACTGCCCAACCCTGAAGATTTCAGCTACTCGGTGCGCCTGGTGTCGGAAATCACCGAATCGAACGGTTCGTCGTCGATGGCGTCGGTCTGCGGCGGCTGCCTGGCGCTGATGGACGCCGGCGTGCCGATGAAGGCCCACGTGGCCGGCATCGCCATGGGCCTGATCAAGGAAGGCGGCAAGTTCGCCGTGCTCACCGACATCTTGGGCGACGAAGACCACCTGGGCGACATGGACTTCAAGGTGGCCGGCACCGCGCAGGGCATCACCGCGCTGCAGATGGACATCAAGATCCAGGGCATCACCAAGGAGATCATGCAAGTGGCGCTGGCGCAAGCCAAGGAAGGCCGCCAGCACATCCTGGGCGAAATGCAGAAGGCCATGCCGACCGTGAAGACCGAGCTGTCGGACTTCGCACCGCGCCTGATCACCATCCGCATCAATCCTGAAAAGATCCGTGACGTGATCGGCAAGGGCGGCGCCGTCATCCGCGCGCTGACCGAAGAAACCGGCACCCAGATCGACATCACCGACGAAGGCATCGTGACCATCGCGTCGGTCGACGCCGCCGCCGGCCAGGAAGCCAAGCGCCGCATCGAAGAGCTGACCGCATCGGTCGAAGTGGGCAAGACCTACGACGGCACCGTGCTCAAGCTGCTGGACTTCGGCGCGATCGTGCAAGTCATGCCTGGTAAAGACGGCCTGCTGCACATCTCGCAGATCGCCAACGAGCGCGTCAACGCGGTGGCCGACTACCTCAAAGAAGGCCAGCAAGTGCGCGTCAAGGTTCTGGAGACCGACGAGCGCGGTCGTCTGAAGCTGTCGATGAAGGCGGCCGATCCGGTCGAGGGCGCAGCGCAGTAATAAGCTGAAAGCAGCAGAGCGGTTCGCCGCTGAATGAGAAAACCGCCAGTGCGTGAGCCTGGCGGTTTTTTTATTCGGCGTTCGTTATGTATGTTTTCGCACGGAATGGTTCGATTCCCGGTTCTATGCTTGGCTCGTGGCGTGAATAAATACACCCACAGGACCGCAGACACCGGCGTCGCGATGCAATGGGCGCCGCTGTCGACAAGGATGACAGCAGTACCAGTCACGTCCTGCGGCCGGACCTGACCGGGCATGGGCACCACACGAATCATGACGACCCCTACACAGACGTCGAACGAAGGAATCGCTGGCGACATTCCAGGGTCAACGAAGAAGCGACGCAGCGGCGCGACCTTGTCGGTGGCTGCGTGGAAGCAGTTTGTCAGCGTCGCCAAGCCTTACTGGCTGGGCGACGAGAAGGGCAGGGCGTGGCTGTTGCTCGCGCTCCTGATCGTGCTGATGCTGGTGGAAACCAAGCTCGCGGTCATGCTCAACGACCAGGCCGGGGAAATGACCTCGGCGCTGGCGGGCCGGGATCGCGATCGCTTCTGGACCTCGGTCCAGGCCTGCCTGGTCGTCCTGGCGTTCGCCGTGCCGATCTATGCCTTCTACTACTACATGCGCGACCTGTTCGCGAACCAGTGGCGGCGCTGGCTTACCCGCCGTTTCCTCGACGGCTACCTCGGCGGACGCAAATACTACGAGCTCGGCGCGAACCGCGAAATCGACAATCCGGACCAGCGCATCAGCGAGGATGTGAACACCTTCACCGGACGCTCCATCCACTTCATGCTGATCTTCCTGGGCTCGCTGATGCAGCTGGTCGCCTTCAGCGCCGTCCTGTGGTCGATCTCGCAGGTGCTGGTGGGCGTGCTGGTTGCCTACGCATTGGTGGGTACGATGGTCGCGCTGTACGTGTTCGGTAATCCGCTGATTCACCTGAATTTCTGGCAGCTGCGGCGCGAGGCCGATTTCCGGTTCAGCCTGATACGTGTGCGCGAGAACGCCGAGTCGATTGCCTTCTATGGCGGCGAGGCGCAGGAGCGCGCGCGCATCGACGGCAAGTTCAACAAGGTCATCCATAATTTCTCGCGCCTGATCAAGAAGCAGCGCGCGCTCAACCTGTTCCAGCGCACCTTCAGCCAGCTCACGCTGGTACTGCCCTTTGTCATCCTGGCCGACGCCGTGCTGTCGGGCCAGCTGGAGGTGGGACGTGCGGTGCAGGCCGCCGGCGCCTTCACCGCGGTGCTGACGGCGGTGGGCGTCATCGTCGACAACTTCGAAAGCCTGAGCCGCTTCGTGGCGGGCATCGGGCGCCTGGAGACACTGTCGAGCCATGTGCTGCCGCCGCCGCAATCGGCGAGCGAACCGGCATGTGATCCGTCATCGCGTATTCAACGGGCGCCGTGCCCGCACCTCAAGATCGAGTCGCTGACGCTGTGCCCGCCGCAATCCGAACGGGTCCTGATCAAGGACCTGACGCTGGCGGTGCAACCCGGCGATGCCTTGCTGATCACCGGCGACAGTGGATGCGGAAAAAGCTCGCTGCTGCGCGCGATCGCCGGCCTGTGGCACCAGGGCAGCGGCACGATCCACCATCCGCCGCGCGAGGACTGCTTCTTCTTGCCGCAGCAGCCGTACATGCAGCCAGGTAGCCTGCGCAGCCAGCTCATCTATCCCAGCGACCGGACCGACTTGAGCGACGAGCGGCTGCTCTCCATCCTGGAGCAGGTGCATCTGCCTTACCTGGCCGGTCGCGTCGGTGGCCTGGACGCCGTGCTGGATTGGGAAAAACTGCTGTCGATCGGCGAGCAGCAGCGGCTGGCCTTCGGCCGCGTGCTGGTCCACGAGCCGCGCATCGTCATTCTCGACGAAGCCACCAGCGCGCTCGACAGCGCCAATGAATCGTCGCTGTACAAGCGCCTGCGCGACAAGGGGACGACGCTGGTCAGCATCGCCCACCGCGCCGGCGTGCTGCGTCACCATACCCATGTGCTCTGGCTGACCGGGGAAGGCTGCTGGGAGATGCACGCCGCGGCGGATTACGAGTTCGGCGCGATGGCGCCGCAGGCCGCCGCATGGCAGCCGCGCGAGACCGCGCTGGCAGGTTAGCGTCGGCTGCGTCCCCGTCCATGGAGACCTGGATCGCCCGCCCGCCACCTTGCGCGCGCAGGGGGGGGGCAGGGCGGCGGGGATCAGCGCGATCGATCCGAGCGGATTGGTGTCGAGCTGGCGCTTCACTTGCGCGTCGGTCAACTCCTCGTCCGCGCCCGACAGGCCTTAGGCCGCATTGCCGACGACGACGACGACGACGACGATGCGACTCGGTTCCGCGAAGGCGCGCGGAATCACGCGACGGAAGGCCGCCATCGCGGGTCCCAGCATCGCCCATGGACTGGACACGACCGTGCGCGATCATTTGCAGGAGGGTCGTCTGGTGCCTTTGCTGGAGGACTGGTGCCAGCCGTCGTCCGAGCTGGCGCTGTACTATCCGGGGCATCGCCACGTGCCGGCGGCGCTGCGCGCTTTCGTCAAGGTGCTGCAAGAGGTGTACGCAACGGCGTGAGTTCCGGACCGATTCCCTTACGCGACATACGGGAATCGCAGCGAGCGATACGAATGTACTTGACCCTGTAGCGGCTACAGGGTATTTAATAGCTGGTAGAAAAAATTGGCCGACCGGCCCTGCGCTATCTGACCTCCCTGACGCGATGCGACGCCTGCTCCTGATACTCTTGCTGCTCATGATGCCGCTCCAGGCCGCCTGGGCCGCCGGCGCTCCGTATTGCAGTCATGACGAACAGACCATGCATCCGGGGCACCACGTCCACAAGCATCCGCCATCGAGTAACCAGGATGACGGCGCCCCGGGCGAGCATTGCGACGATTGCGACGCCTGCCACCACCTGTCGGCCAGCGCCGTGCTTTCCGCGCAACCGAATCTCCCATTGCCCAAGGGCGCCCCGCATATGCGCGGCGAATTGCGGCGCTACGTCTCCCACGTCCCCGACCTGATTCCTCCGCCAGACCGGCATCGCCGCGCCTGAGGCGGCGGGGACCTTCACAACGCCGCGTAAATGCGGCAATGCCATGTGCGGCAACGCCATCGCACCCGCCGGACATCCACCCGTTCGGAGCATCATCATGAAACATCGTTTGACACCGCTGCTGGCGGCGCTCGCGCTCGCCTGCGCGTGCCTGCCTGTGGCGGCATGGTCGCAACCATCAATACCATTGACCCTGGAAGCGGCCATCGACCTGGCGCTGCGCGCCAATCCGACCCTGCGCGCGGCCGGCAGCGAAGTGGCCGCGCAAGAGGGCGCGCTGACCCAGGCCGGGGCGCTGCCCAATCCCGAGCTCGAGCTGCTGCGCGAAGGCGAGGGCGGTGATAGCCGCACCACGACCGCCACCCTGAATATTCCTATCGAACTGGGCGGCAAACGCGCCGCACGGGTCGAGGCGGCGCGCCAGGAAGGCAAGCTCGCCGCCATCGCGCTGGAAACGGAACGGGACAAGGTCCGCGCCAATACCGCCGCCGCCTTCCACGACGTCGTCGCGGCCTTGGCGCGCGAGCGCATGGCCCAGGAGCTCGTCGCGCTCGCCGGCCGCGCGCTGGGCGCCGCCGGCAAGCGGGTCGAGGCCGGGACCTTGTCGCCGGTCGAAGCAACCCGCGCCCGCGTGGCCCAGGGCAGCGCCCGGATCGAGGCGCTGCAGGCCGGGCGCGACCTGGAAGCTGCGCGCATCCGCCTGGCCGCGCTGTGGGCCGGCGATGCGCGCCAGCTGAGCATCAATGCGCCGCGGACCGCAGCGCTGCCCCTGGCGCCGTCGCTGGACAAGCTCCTGGCGCAGCTCGACCAATCTCCGGCGATGCGCCATGCGCGCACCGAGGTGGGTCACCGCGAGGCGCTGGCCCGGCTCGAACGCGCGCGCCGTACGCCCGACGTCAATGTGATCGTCGGCGCCCAGCGCGAAGGGCCGGACACCCGCAACCGCGCAGTGCTTGGCCTGTCGGTGCCGCTGCCGCTGTTCAACCGCAACGACGGCGCCGTGCTCGATGCGTTGCGCCGGGTCGACAAGGCGCGCAGTGAGGCAGATGCGGCAGGAGCGCGCCTGCGCGCCGAACTGGCCCAGGCGCATGGGCGGCTGACGACGGCGCTGGCCGAATGCGCGCTGATCGCCGATGACGTGCTGCCCGGCGCCGAAGAGGCCCAGCGCGCCGCCAACCGCGGCTTCGAGCTGGGCAAGTTCGGCCTGATCGACGTGCTCGACGCCCAGCGCGTGCTGGCCCAATCGAAGAACCAATACCTGAACGCCGTCGCGGAGAGTCATCGCGCGGCGGCCGATATCGCACGCCTGCTGGGACACGCAGCCGTGCAGGAGAATCCATGAACAAGCAGCAAAGCAAGGTCATCGCCATCATGCTGGCGCTCGCCATCCTGATCGCGGCCATCGTGATGGTGCGCGACCGCGCCCCGGCCGGTGCCGGGGAACACGGTCATCGAGAGGAACAGGAGCACGCGGACGAGCACGGCGAAGAAGGCCACGCTGACGACGGCGTGATCCGCTTCACCGACGGCCAGGTCGGCGTGGCCGGCATCACGATCGCCACGGCCGGCCCGGTCCACCTGGACACCTTCATCCGCATGCCTGGCCAGATCGCGCTCAACGAAGACCGCACCGCCCACGTGACGCCGCGCGCGGCCGGGGCGGTCAGCGAAGTCAACCCCACCCTCGGCGAGAAGGTGAGCAAGGATCAGGTCCTGGCCAGCATCGCCAGCGCCGAAGTGGCAGGCCAGCGCGGCGCGCTGGCGGCGGCCGAACGCCGGCTGGACTACGCGCGCAAGATCCACGCGTCCGAAAAAATGCTGTGGGAAGAGCAGATATCGCCCCGCCAGGACTTGCTGCGCGCCGAGCAGCAATTGGACGAGGCCCGGATTGCCGTGCAGAGCGCGCGCCAGCAGTTGCAGGCGCTCGGCGCACGCGACGCCGGTTCATCGAACCTCCTGAAGATCCGGGCGCCGTTCGACGGCGTGATCGTCGAAAAGCACATCACGATGGGCGAAGTCGTCGGCGCCGATACCCGCGTGTTCACGCTCACCGACCTGTCGACCGTGTGGGCCGACGTGGTGGTGCCGGCGCGCGACCTGGACATCGTCCGGGTCGGCACCGATGCCGTCATCCGCTCGATCGCATCGAACACGACGGCGCCGGGCAAGGTGTCCTACGTCAGCTCGCTGGTGGGCGAGGAATCGCGCTCGGCCAAGGCGCGCGTGGTGCTCGACAATCCAGGCGCGGCCTGGCGTCCGGGGCTGGCGGTGAACATCGATATCGTCACCGGATCGAGCGACGTGCCGGTGGCGGTGGCGGTTGATGCGATCCAGACGGCGGACGGGCGGCAAGTCGTCTACAAGCGGGTCAAGGAGGGATTCGTCGCACAGCCGGTGGCCACCGGTCGCTCGGACGGGCGCTTCGTCGAGGTCACGGCGGGCTTGCGCGCGGGCGACGCCTATGCGGCCGCCGGCAGCTTCGCGGTCAAGGCGGAGCAGGGCAAGGCGGAAGGCAGCCATGAACATTAAGAACGCGACCGAACCGTCGACCCTGTTCGACCGCCTGATCGCCACCGCGATCGCGCGCCGCTGGCTGGTGATGCTGGCCGTGCTGGCGATGGCCGGCATCGGCGTCTACAACTATGGCCGCCTGCCGATCGACGCAGTGCCGGACGTGACCAATGTCCAGGTGCAGATCAATACCTCGGCGCCGGGCTATTCTCCGCTCGAGACCGAGCAGCGCATCACCTATCCGGTCGAGGCGGTGCTGTCGGGCCTGCCGCACCTGGAGCAGTTCCGCTCCCTGTCGCGCTACGGCCTGTCGCAGGTGACGGTGGTGTTCGAGGAGGGCACCGACATCCACTTCGCGCGCCAGCTGGTCAGCCAGCGCCTGCAGGACGCGCGCGAGGGGCTGCCCGCCGGCGTGATCCCGACCCTGGGCCCGATCGCCACCGGCCTGTCCGAGATCTACCAGTGGACGGTGGAGACGGAGCCGGGCGCGAAGAAGCCGGATGGCACGCCTTACACGCCGACCGACCTGCGCGAGATCCAGGACTGGATCATCAAGCCGCAGCTGCGCACCGTGCCGGGCGTCACCGAGATCAACTCGATCGGCGGCTTCGACAAGGAATACCTGGTGGCGCCGAACACGGCAACCTTGTCGTCCTATGGCCTCGAGCTGGCCGACATCGTGAACGCGCTGGAGCGCAACAACAGCAACGTGGGCGCGGGCTACATCGAGCGCGAAGGCGAGCAGTACCTGGTGCGCGCGCCCGGCCAGGCCGCCTCGATCGACGACATCGGCAATATCGTCGTCACCAGCATCCGCGGCATCCCGGTGCGGGTGCGCGACGTGGCCGAGGTGACGATCGGGCAGGAGCTGCGCACCGGCGCCGCCACCGAGAACGGCGTGGAGGTGGTGCTCGGCACCGTGGTGATGCTGATCGGCGAGAACAGCCGCGCGGTGTCGAAGGCGGTCGATGCGCGCATGCTCGAGATCAACCGCAGCCTGCCGAAGGGCGTCAAGGCCGTCACGGTCTACGATAGAACGGTACTGGTCGAACGGGCCATCGCCACGGTGCGCAAGAACCTGGTCGAGGGCGCGATCCTGGTGGTGGCGGTGCTGTTCTTCTTCCTGGGGAACCTGCGCGCGGCGCTGCTCACCGCCATGGTGATTCCCCTGTCGATGCTGTTCACTTTCAGCGGCATGGTGGCCAACCAGGTCAGCGCCAACCTGCTCAGCCTGGGGGCGCTCGATTTCGGCATCATCGTCGACGGCGCCGTGGTGATCGTCGAGAACTGCGTACGGCGCCTGGCCGCCGCCCAGCATCGGCTGGGGCGCGTCCTTGCGCGCGAGGAGCGCTTTGCGGAAGTGTTCGAGGCGGCGCGCGAGGCGCGCCGGCCGCTGATCTACGGCCAGCTGATCATCATGATCGTTTACCTGCCGATCTTCGCCCTGACCGGCATCGAGGGCAAGATGTTCCACCCGATGGCCTTCACCGTGGTGTTCGCGCTGCTTGGCGCGATGATCCTGTCGGTGACCTTCGTGCCGGCCGCCGTGGCGCTGTTCATCGGCCGCTCGGTCGAAGAAAAGGAAAGCCGGGTGATGGGCGCGGCGCGCCGCCGGTATGCGCCGGCGCTCGACTATGCGCTGGCCAACCGCGCCGTGATGCTGGTGTTAGCTGGCGTGGTGATCGCGCTCGCCTCCTTGATGGCCACGCGCCTGGGCACGGAATTCGCGCCGAATCTGGACGAGGGCGACATGGCGGTGCTGACGATGCGCGTGCCGGGCACGAGCCTGACCCAGTCGGTCAGGATGCAGCAGCAGATCGAGACTACCTTGATGCGCGAGTTCCCCGAGATCGCGCGCGTGTTCGCCCGCATCGGCACCGCCGAAATCGCGTCCGATCCGATGCCGCCCAGCGTGGCCGACAGCTACATCATCTTCAAGCCCGAGAAGGAGTGGCCAAGGGTTGGAAAAGGCGCCAGGCGTTCGCGCGCCGAGGTGGAAAGCGCAATCCGCGCCACGCTCGAAGGCCTGCCCGGCAATAACTACGAATTCAGCCAGCCGATCCAGCTGCGCGTGAACGAACTGGTGTCGGGCGTGCGCAGCGACGTCGCCGTCAAATTGTTCGGCGACGACCTGGGCGTGCTTGGCGCCACCGCCAGCGAGATCGCCTCTGCCTTGCGCCGTGTGCCCGGCGCCAGCGAGGTGCAGGTGGAGCAGACCAGCGGCCTGCCGATGTTGCAGATTCGCGTCGACCGCGAGCGCGCCGCGCGCATGGGCCTGAACATCGGCGACGTGCAGGAAATGATCTCCACCGCCACCGCCGGCCGCGCCGCCGGCACCCTGTTCGAGGGCGATCGCCGCTTCGACATCGTGGTGCGCCTGCCGGAAGCGGTGCGCGGCGACATCGACGCGTTGCGCCGGCTGCCGGTGGCGCTGCCGGGCAGCATGGAAGGCACGCGCAGCTTCATCGCCCTGGGCGAGATCGCCAGCTTCGAGGTGGCGCCGGGACCGAACCAGCTGAGCCGCGAGCAGGGCAAGCGCCGGGTGGTGGTCAGCGCCAACGTGCGCGGGCGCGACATCGGTTCCTTCGTCGCCGAGGCCCAGGAGCGCATCGCGCAGGAGGTGCGCATCGCACCCGGCTACTGGATCGCCTGGGGCGGCCAGTTCGAGCACCTCACCCAGGCCGCCGAGCGCCTGCGCCTGATCGTGCCGGCTTCCCTGCTATTGGTCTTCGTCCTGCTCTACCTGGTGTTCAACAATGCGCGCGACGGCCTGCTGGTGTTCACCGGCATCCCATTCGCCCTGGCCGGTGGCGTGGCGGCCCTGTGGGCGCGCGGGATCCCGCTGTCGATCTCGGCGGCAGTCGGTTTCATCGCCTTGTCCGGGGTGGCGGTGCTCAACGGCCTGGTGCTGATCGCCTTCATCCGCAGTCTGCGCCAGGACGGCATGGCGCTGCCGGACGCGGTGCGCCAGGGAGCGCTGGCGCGCCTGCGGCCGGTCTTGATGACGGCGCTGGTCGCCTCGCTCGGTTTCGTGCCGATGGCGCTGGCGGTCGGCACCGGGGCCGAGGTGCAAAGGCCGCTGGCCACCGTGGTGATCGGCGGCGTGCTGTCGTCGACCGTCCTGACCCTGCTTTTGTTGCCGGTTTTGTATGAATGGGCGTATCGGGAGCGACCGGCGCGGGCCGTTTGGCCACTGGTGCGCGCGTTTTTTCAGGGGGACAGTAAAAATATCCTGTAGACAACCGTGCGCCACATATTGCTCAAGATGAAAATGGTATAGTTGGATGTTTAACAGAATTCGCCCGTACGGCGGCCAGGCGGCCCCGGCGCAGCGCCAATCGCCATTTCAAGGGATAAGACAGATGAGCATGAAGGATTATGCGGACCGCATCAGCCATACAATCCTGGACCAGGAGGCTGCCATCGGCGCCGATTGGCTCGCCCAGCTCGAGGCGCTGAGCGTTCGCAGCAACGCAGCTGCGCGCGAGCAGCTGCGCTCGCACTGCAACCAGTTCCTGAAGGCCTTCGCCGCCGCCACCCGTAGTGGCGAACTCGAAAACATCGACCACCGTTCGTGGGAAGAAGTGCGCGACCTGCTGGCCGAGATTTCCTCGACCCGCGCCAAGTCCGGCTCGACCCCGAGCGAGACCGCCATCTTCGTGTTCTCGGTCAAGCAGCCGCTGTTCAGCCGCCTGCAGCAGGCATTCGCGGACGATCCGGCGGGACTGGCTGCGGCGACGTGGACCATCACCAGCCTGCTCGACAAGCTGGGCCTGTACACCATCGAGGTGTTCCAGAAAACCAAGGACCAGATCATCGTGCGCCAGCAGCAGGAACTGCTCGAGCTGTCCACGCCGGTGGTCAAGCTGTGGAACGGCATCCTGGCGCTGCCGCTGATCGGCACCCTGGATTCGGCCCGCACCCAGGTGGTGATGGAAAACATCCTGCAAAAGATCGTCGACACCGGCGCCATGATCGCCATCATCGACATCACCGGCGTGCCGACCGTGGACACCCTGGTGGCCCAGCACCTGATGAAGACCATCGCCGCCGCGCGCCTGATGGGCGCCGACTGCATCATCAGCGGCATCCGTCCGCAGATCGCACAGACCATCGTCCACCTGGGCGTGAACCTGGAAGACGTGATCACCAAGGCCACCCTGGCCGACGCCTTCCTGGTCGCGCTCGAGCGTACCGGCGCGTCGATCACGATCAAGAACGCCTGAGGCGCGGAACATGGAACGCATCCCGATCCTGCGCATGGGCGACCTGCTCCTGGTGACGATCCAGGTGGACATGCACGACCGCCTCGCCATGCAACTGCAGGATGACCTGACCGAGCGCATCGTGAGCGACGGCGCCAAGGGCGTCCTGATCGACATCTCGGCGCTCGACCTGGTCGACTCCTTCATCGGGCGCATGATCAGCAATACCGCCGCCATGGCGCGCGTGCTCGACGCGCGCACCGTGGTGGTGGGCATGCAGCCGGCGGTCGCGATCACGCTGGTCGAGCTGGGCCTGACCCTGGATGGCGTCAAGACCGCGCTGAATGTCGAGAAGGGCATGGCCCTGCTCGGAAAGAGCTTTAAATAATGGTCGGCGCGCATACCGATGCCGTCCTGTTCGAGACGCACCTGCTGGATCACCGCCGCCAGCACCGTACCGGGCGTGTGACCCTGCGCCTGCACTCGGACGAGGACGTGGTGGGCCTGCGCAAGCAGGTGCGCGAGCGCGCGGTGGCGATCGCGCTGTCGCTGGTCGACCAGACCAAGCTGGTCACCGCCGCCAGCGAGCTGGCGCGCAACACGATCAAGTACGGCGGCGGCGGCGAAGTCCACCTCGACGGACTCGATGACGGCATGCGCAAGGGGATCGGACTGTTGTTCGTCGATGCCGGGCAAGGCATTCCAGACATCGACAGCGCCTTGCGCGATGGCTTCACCACCGGTGGTGGCCTGGGCCTGGGCCTGGGCGGCTCCAAGCGCCTGGTCGACGAATTCGACATCGACAGCCGGCCGAAGGAGGGCACCGCGGTGCTGATCGTCAAATGGAAACGCTGATCAGTTCACAGTCCCCGCAGTATGTCTTCGCCGTTTCCCACGCCAGCGACGTCGCCGCGGTGCGCCGCGCCGGCCAGAAGCTGGCCGATTCGCTGGGTTTCAATGAAACCCGCGCCGGCCAGCTGGCCCTGATCATCACCGAAGCGGCCACCAATATCCTCAAGCACGCGGGGGAGGGCGAAATCCACGTCGGTCCGGCGCAGTCGCCGGCCGGCATCGGCGTCGACGTGCTGGCGCTCGACCGGGGGCCGGGCATCGCCGACCTGGCCGGCAGCCTGGTCGACGGCGTCTCGACCGCCGGCACCGCCGGCACCGGCCTGGGCGCGCTGCACCGCCTGTCCGACGAATTCGACGTGTATTCGACGCCCGGGGCAGGTTGCGCCTTCTTCATGCGCCTGTGGCGCGACGTGCCTGGTCCGAGCCCTTGCGGGGTCGAGGTGGGCGCGCTGTGGACGGCGATCCGGGGCGAGGAAGCTTGCGGCGACGGCTGGGCGGTCGCCTGCGAGGCTTCCGGCGCGACGCTGCTCGCCGCCGACGGACTGGGGCACGGTCCGGACGCGGCGCGCGCCGCCAACGGCGCTATCGGCGCCCTCGAACGGCGCGGGCCGCTCGGGGCGAGCGAGATGATGCATCTGGCGCACGAGGCCTTGCGACCGACGCGCGGCGCCGCGCTGGCATCCGCGCGCATCGATTTCGAGGCCGACGAGCTGCGCTTCGCCGGCGTCGGCAATATCGGCGCGGTCGCGATCGACGAGACGCGCCGCGCACTGGTGTCGCACAACGGCATCGTCGGCCACAATATGCGCAAGGTGCAGGAGTTCGCCGTGCCGTTCGGCCCCGGCGCGCTGTGCATCCTTCATTCGGACGGTATCGAGACTCGCTGGGACCTGGACAAATACCCGGGCCTGCGGGGGCGCAGCCCGACCCTGATCGCGGCGGTCCTGATGCGCGACTACATCCGCGGCCGTGACGACGCCATGGTGCTGGTGGTGCGTCGCGTGGCGGAGAAGGCATGAGCAAGGTCCAGCGCATCCTGAGCGTCGGCCTGGACAGCGACCAGGACGTGGTGCTGGTGCGCCAGCGCGCGCGCCAGATCTCGGCGCTGCTGGGCTTCTCGCAGCCGGACCAGGTGCGCGTCGGCACCGCCGTCTCGGAAGTGGCGCGCGGCGCCAGCCACCAGGGACCGGGCGGACGCGCGCTGTTCCAGTTGCGCGAGAGCGAAGGTCGCCAGCACCTCGAAGTGCTGCTCAGCGGCGGACAGGCGCGCGCGGCTGGCGCCGACGCACCCGAGACCGAGTCGCTGCGCGAACTGGCGATCATCACCGCGCACCGCCTGATGGATGCCTGCGAGGTCGATCCGGGCGATGCCGGCGCCTCCACCGTGACCGTGCGCAAGGCGCTGCCGCGCCACGAACACGTCACTCCAACCCGCCTGGCCGAGATCGGCGCGCGCCTGGCGGACAGCCCGGTGTCGAACCCGGTGCGCGAGCTGGAGCTGCAGAACCAGGAATTGCTGGCCACCCTGGCCGAGCTGCGTGAACGCCAGGACGACCTGCTGTCGCTGACGCGGGAACTGGAAGACACCAACCGCGGCATCGTGGCGCTGTACGCCGAGATCGAGGACAAGGCCGAGCGCCTGCGCCGCGCCGACGAGATGAAGTCGCGCTTCCTGTCCAACACCAGCCACGAATTGCGCACGCCGCTGTCGTCGATCCGCGCGCTGGCGCAGCTGCTGCTGGACCGCATGGACGGCGACCTGACCGGGGAACAGGAACGGCAGGTGAAGTTCATCGCCGATGCCGCCAGCGACCTGTCGGAACTCGTCAACGACCTGCTCGACCTGGCCAAGATCGAGGCCGGGCGGGTCGAGACCCACGTCGAGCCGGTGGTGGTCGAGAACCTGTTCCGCGCCCTCAAGGGCATGCTGCGTCCGCTGGTGGACGAGGCGCGGGTGGAGCTGATCTTCGAGCCCTCCGGCATCGACGAGCCGTTCTATTCGGACGAAGGCAAGATCTCGCAGATCCTGCGCAACTTCATCTCGAACGCGCTCAAGTTCACCGAGCAGGGCTCGGTGCTGGTGTTCGCCGCCCACGACCCGGAGGCCGACACCATCGCCTTCGCGGTGGCCGACACCGGCATCGGGATCAGTCCCGACAACCTGCAGCTGATCTTCGAGGAGTTCAGCCAGATCGAGCACCCATTGCAGCGCCGCAGCAAGGGCACTGGCCTCGGCTTGCCGCTGTGCCGCAAGCTGGCCGACCTGCTCGGCGGCCGGGTCGACGTATCGAGCACCCTGGGAGTGGGTTCGACGTTTACACTGACCCTGCCTCGCACGCCGCCAAATAGACCGCAGCAACCGACCATGGATCCTGATGGAACCGCATCATGAATAGTCATCCGACCCAGATTCTCAACGTCGACGACAACGACGGCGCCCGCTACGCCAAGACCCGCATCCTGCAGAGCGCCGGCTTCGACGTGATCGAGGCGGCCAACGGCACCGATGCGCTCGAGATGGTCAGGCGCCACCTGCCGGCGCTGGTGCTGCTCGACGTCAAGCTCCCGGACATCAACGGCATCGAGGTATGCCGACGCATCAAGGCCGAATCGGACAGCAGCAGCAGCGTGCTGGTTCTGCAGACCTCGGCCGCGCTGACCGGCCGCGCCGACAAGATCCGCGGCCTGGAGGGCGGCGCCGACAACTACCTGGCGGCGCCGATCGAGGCCGACGAACTGATCGCCAACGTGAATGCGCTGCTGCGCATGCGCCGCATCCAGGTCGACCTGCGCGACAGCGAAGAGCGCTTTCGCCAGCTGACCGACAATATCGACGACGTGTTCTGGATGTTCTCGGTGCCGGGCCGCGCGCTGGTCTACGTCAGCCCGGCCTATGCCCCGGTCTGGGGGTGCAGCGCCGAATCGTTGCGTGACGATCCTGGCGGCTGGCTCGAGGCCGTGCACGCCGACGACCGCGCGCGCATGACGGCGCGCTGGGAGCGGCTGGCCGAAGAACCGCACTACGACGAGGAATTCCGCATCCACGGCGCCGACGGCCAGCTGCGCTGGGTGCGCGATCGCCTGTTCCCGGTGCGCAATGCACGCGGCGAGGTGTACCGGGTCGCGCGCATGAGCAGCGACATCACGGCGCGCAAGGAGATGGAGGCGCTGCTGCGCACCGCCGACAGCAACAAGAACCAGTTCCTGGCCACCCTGGCGCACGAACTGCGCAATCCCCTGAGCCCGATCCGCAACGCGGCGGCCCTGCTGGGCGCCAGCGGCGAGGGCGCGGCCGAGCGCCAGGCGCGCGCGCGCGACGTCATCACGCGCCAGGTCGACCACCTGGCCCATCTGGTGGACGACCTGCTGGACGTGGCGCGCATCTCGGAAGGCAAGATCGTGCTGCGCAACGAAGCGGTCGACCTGAAGGGCGTGATCGCGCAGGCGATCGAGACCGCGGGGCCGCTGATCGCGACGCGCGAGCACAGCCTGGACGTGCGCCAGCCGGACGAGGACCTGTGGGTGATGGGCGACCCGGTGCGCCTGGCCCAGTCGGTCGGCAACCTGCTGCACAACGCGGCCAAGTTCACGCCGGCCGGCGGCGCGATCGTCCTGGGCGTGGAAGTGAGCGGCGACGGCGAGGATCAACGGGTGCGCATCTCGGTGCACGACAACGGGATCGGCATCGACGCCGACAACCTGCCGGGCATCTTCGGCATGTTCGCCCAGGCGGCTGTGCCGCCGGACCGCGCGCCGGAAGGGCTGGGCATCGGCCTGTCGCTGGTGTCGCACCTGGCCGAGCTGCATGGCGGCCGGCTGGAAGCGACCAGCCCCGGCATCGGCCACGGCAGCACCTTCTCGATCGAACTTCCGCTGCTGCGCGCCGCGTCCGGCGCGCCCGCGGCCGCGCCGCAGGAAGCCGCGGACAGCCCCGAGTCCGGCGGCATGCGCGTGCTGCTGGTGGACGACAACGTCGACGCCATGGAGATGATGGGCTTCCTGCTGGCCGAGATGGGCTACCAGCCGGTCACCACGGCCGATGCCGGCGAGATCGAGGCGCTGGCGCTGCGCCACAAGCCGCAGGTGATCGTGCTCGACATCGGCCTGCCGGGCGTGGACGGCTACCAGGTCGCGCGCCGCCTCAAGGGCAATCCGGACCTGGCGCATATCCGCCTGGTGGCGCACACCGGCTACGGCTCGCCCGAAGACCGGCGCCGCGCGCAGGAGGCGGGCTTCGACGAGCATCTGGTCAAGCCAGCCGAGTTGTCGGACCTGGAAGCGGCGCTGCGGGGCGGTTGACCCGCAGCGGTCACGCCAGCAGCGCCACCGCCTTCACCTGCGCCCACAGCGCAAGCCCCGGTTCCACACCCAGCTCGCGCCGCGAACGCTCGGTGATGTGCGCCAGCAGCGCGGTTTCGCCGATCTTCAGGCGCACCAGCACCTGGCCCGGCGCCGCCGCCGGGCCTACCGCGTCGACGACGGCCGGCAGGATATTGGTGATGCTGCTGCCGCGCGGGCGCTCGAGCGCCAGGCTGACGTCGCGCGCATGGATGCGGCAGCGTACGCGGCTGCCGACGGCGGCGTCGCGCCGCCCCACCAGCAGCTCGCCGCCGGGGAAGGCCAAATGCGACAGGCCGTCGGCATCGCGCCCGGCGAGCACGGTCTCGATCATCACGCCGGCATCGTCATCGAAGTTCGCCGCCAGGTCGAGCCGCGCCAGCGTTTCGGAAAGCGGTCCGCTGGCCAGCACGCGTCCCTGTTCCAGCACCACCAGGTAGTCGGCCAGGCGCGCCACTTCGTCGGCCGAGTGGCTGACGTAGACCACCGGCAGCGCCAGCTCTTCGTGCAGGCGTTCGAGATAGGGCAGGATCTCCTGCTTGCGCTTCATGTCGAGCGCCGCCAGCGGTTCGTCCATCAGCAGCAGGCGCGGCGAAGCGAGCAGGGTGCGCGCGATCGCGGCGCGCTGGCGTTCGCCGCCCGACAGCGTGGCCGGACGCTGCTTCAGCAGGTGCTCGATGCCGAGCAGTTCGGTCACGGGCCCGATCTCGAAGCGGCGCGCCTCGCGCGGCAGGCGCTTGAGGCCGAACTCCAGGTTGGCGCGCACGTCCAGGTGCTCGAACAGGCTCGCCTCCTGGAACACGTAGCCGATGCCGCGCCGGTGGGTCGGCACGTACACGCCGCGCGCATCGTCCTGCCAGGTTTCGTCGCCGACGGCGATGACGGCGCCCGGCGCCCGTTCCAGTCCGGCCAGGATGCGCAGCAGCGTGGTCTTGCCCGAGCCGGAATGGCCGAACAGGGCGCTGACGCCGTGGTCAGGCAGGTCGAGGTCGGCGTCGAGGCTGAACGCGCCGCGATCGAGTCTTACCTTGATGCGTATGCCGCTCATCGCCGCGTCCCCCTGACCGATTGCGGGTAGACCGTGTACAGCACCAGCAGCACCACGAACGAGAACGCCAGCATGCCGCCGGCCAGCCAGTGGGCCTGCGTATATTCCATCGCTTCCACGTGGTCGTAGATCTGGGTCGAGACCACGCGCGTCTTGTCGGGGATGTTCCCGCCGATCATGAGCACCACGCCGAACTCGCCGATGGTGTGGGCGAAGCCGAGGATGGCGCCGGTGACGAAGCCGGGCCGCGCCAGCGGCACCACCACCGACCAGAAGGTGTCCCAGGGCGTGGCGCGCAGGGTGGCCGCGACTTCCAGGGGGCGGGTGCCGACCGCTTCGAAGGCGTTGGTCAGGGGCTGCACCACGAAGGGCAGCGAATAGAAGACCGAGGCGATCACGAGGCCGGTGAAGGTGAACGACAGCGTGCCCAGGCCGAGGGCCTGGGTGGCCTGTCCGAGCGGGCCGTTGGGGCCCATCGCCAGCAGCATGTAGAAGCCGATCACGGTGGGCGGCAGCACCAGCGGCAGGGCCACCACCGCCCCGACCGCATGCCGCAGCCTGGAGTGCGTGCGCGCCAGCCACCAGGCCAGCGGCGTGCCGAGGACGAGCAAGAGCAGGGTGACGACCGTGGCCAGCTTGAGCGTCAGCCAGATCGCGGCGAAATCCGAAGCATCCAGCATCCGGTCAGACTTCGTAGCCGAAGGTGCGGATCAGCGCTTTCGCCTTCTCGGTGCGCAGGTATTGCAGCAGCGCCTGGGCAGCAGGGTTCTTCGCGCCCTTGGCCAGCAGCGCGGCGTCCTGGCGGATCGGCTCGTGCATATCAGCCGGGACGATCCAGCCCGAGCCCGAAGTAAACTTGCCGTCGCGCCAGACCTGGGCCTGGGCCACGAAGCCCAGTTCGGCATTGCCGGTGCTGGCGAACTGCCAGGCCTGGGCGATGTTCTCGCCCCGGACGATGCGTGGCTGCACGGCCTCGTACAGGCCGAGCTTTTGCAGGGTGGCGACGGCGGCGGCGCCATACGGCGCGGTCTTCGGGTTGGCGATGGCGAGGTGCTTGTAGCTGCCGGTCTTGAGGACGCTGCCGCTGGCGTGGACGACATTGTCCCTGGCCGACCACAGCACCAGGCGGCCGGTGGCGTAGGTGAAGCGGCTGCCGGCCACGACGTGGCCTTCGGTTTCGAGCCTGGCCGGGGTTTCGTCGTCGGCCGCCAGCAGCACCTCGAACGGCGCGCCGTTGCGGATCTGGGCGTAGAACTTGCCGGTGGCGCCAGTGGCGACGATGGCCTTGTGGCCGGTGTCGCGCTGGAACTCGGCGGCCAGCTTTTCCATCGGACCGGCGAAGTTGGCGGCGACCGCGACCTGGACCTCGCCGGCATGCGCCGTTCCCATGATGGTCAATGCGAGGAACACGCTGACTAGGTGCTTCATGGTTTTTTCTCCGGGTAAGAGTGGGAACGTCGTGGTAGCCTGCTGATTGGAAAGGCATGCGCTATATACTGAAGTATATAACGAAAGATCACACCACAACAGATGAGTACGGAAGACAAGGAAATCGCCCTCGAGGGCAAGGTCTGGATGACGGTCGGCGGCGAGAACCTGGGCGGCAGCAACCGGGTCGAACTGTTGTCGGCGATCGGGCAGCTCGGTTCCATCACCGGCGCCGCCAGGGCGGTCGGCCTCAGCTACAAGGCGGCCTGGGATGCGATCGACACGATGAACAACCTCGCGGGCCAGGCGCTGGTGGAGCGCGTCAGCGGCGGCAAGGGCGGCGGCGGCACGCGGCTCACGGCGCGCGGCCGCCAGCTGGTGGACAACTTCAGGACGATCGAACAGGTGCACAATGATTTTCTCGACCGACTCAACCGCCAGGCCGGCGACGTGGCCGACGATCTCGCGCTCTTTGCGAGGTTCAGGATGAGGACCAGCGCGCGCAACCAGTTCTTCGGCACGGTGGCCCGTGTGGCGCGCGGCGCCGTCAACGACGAGGTCGAGCTCGAGATCGCGGGCGGGCAGACGATCGTCGCCATCGTCACGCGCGAGAGTGCGGAAAATCTCGGACTCGCGCCAGGGCGGCAGGCCTTTGCGCTGGTCAAGTCGTCGTCGGTGATCGTGATGACCGAAGGCGACGGCGCACGGCTGTCGACGCGCAATCGACTGAAGGGCCAGGTCACGCGGCTGATGCGCGGCGCGGTCAATTCCGAAGTCGTGATCGCGCTGGCGGGCGGCGGCAGCGTGGCGGCCACCATCACCAATGAAAGCGTCGATGCGCTCGAACTGGCCGAGGGCGCGGCGGCGACCGCGCTGTTCAAGGCGTCGAGCGTGATCCTGGGCGTGCCCGAATAGGCGCCTACTGGCCGCACAGGTGCTGCACGGCGACCAGCCGCGGCGGCGGCTCGCAGCGGCACAGGCACAGGTCGCCGTCGAGGGCATATTGCCTGCCGTCGTGGCGCGCCGGCAGGCGCGGACCGTCGAGGCCGATGATGCCCGTCGTTCCGCAGACCGGGCAGGACACCTGGTCGCCTTCGAGCGCGACCTTTACGCCGTCGAGGGCCAGCAGCGAGCTGGCCGAGGTCACGGTGCCGCCGGCCGTCGTCGATGCGCCGAGCGTGATGTAATAGCGCGTTGCCATGTCCCACTCCTCGTATGCAAGGCTTGCAGCATAAGGATGGACCGGGGAGCCGGTCTTGACAACCCATAAAAAAGCCCCGCCAGGGTGGCGGGGCTTTCAGGTCAGCATCTGCGCTGGATTACTTGTCCTGCACCGTGAACGCGCCATACGGCTTGAGCTGTTCCTCGAGCCTGGACGGATCGCCGACCACCACGATCGACTGGTTCTCGGGCGAGAAATACTTCCTTGCCACGGTGCGCACCTGCTCCGGCGTGACTTTCTGGATCTGTGGCACGTATTCGCCGAGGAATTCCGGCGGCAGGCCGACCAGCCAGTTGGCGGCCAGGGTATTGGCGACCGAGCGCTGCAGCTGGTTGCTGAGCAGGTAGCCGCCCGCGACATAGCGCTTGTTCATGTCCATCTCCTTGGCCGGCACGAGGTCGGCGCCAAGGCGCTTGTACTCCTTGAAGTATTCCTCCAGCGAGGCGCCCGTCACTTCGTTGCGCACGTCGGCGCCGCCCACCATCATGCCGCCCGCACGGCTCATGCGCGCGCCGGCCGAAGCGCCATAGGTATACCCCTTTTCCTCGCGCAGATTGGTGTTGATGCGGCTCGAGAAACCGCCGCCCAGGATGGTGCTGGTCAGGCGCAGCGGGATCTGGTCCGCCGCGCTGGCCGCGATGCCGGGGCTGCCCAGACGCAAGGTCGACTGCACGCTGCCATCGCGCGCGAGCAGGATGCGCGCCGGTTTCACGCCGGTCGCCACCGCCGGGGTGTCGGGCAGCGCCGCGCCGCCCGCCTTCCAGTCGCCGAAGGCGGCCCTGGCAAGCTTCATGGCCTCAGCCTCGGTGATGCGGCCGGTGACCACCAGCAGCGCGCGGTCGGGGCGGAAGCGCTTCGCGTGTTCCGTGCGCAGCATGCCGGCGCTGAAGGCATTGATCGACTCGACCGTCGGGTCGGTGCGGCCATACGGGTGGTCGCCATACACGGCCTTCTTGATCGCGCGCTCGGCGCGGAAGGTCGGCTGGGTCTCGGATACCCGCAGCGACTGCAGCGCATTGGCCTTGGCCAGCGCCACCTCGTTCTCGGGGAAGGACGGCTGGCGCACGATCTCGGCCATCAGCTCCAGCATGCCGCTCGCCTGCGAGGCGAGGGCGTTGCCAGAGACGATGATGCCGTCGGCGGCCGGGCTGGCCGCCACTTCGCCGCCCATGCCCTGGGCCGCTTCGGCGATCGCGCGCGAATCGCGCTTGGCCGTGCCTTCGTTGAGCATGCCGGCCAGCATGGCGGCAAAGCCGCTCTGGTTCGGCGCGTCGGCCGCGAAGCCGGCCCCGCGCAGCGCCAGCACGTAGTCCACGCGCGGCAGGCCCTGGCGTGGCACGACCCAGACGGTCAGGCCGTTGGACAGGGTCTGCCTGGCGATCTTCGGCGCCGGGATCGATTTTTCCTGGCCGTAGGCGGGCATGCCGGATGGCGTCTTGGCGTCGGCGGAGTGGGCCGCCGGCGCGAAGGCGAACGAGATGGCAAGTGCGAGCATCAGTTTGTTCATGATGCGCTCCTTATTTGGTGTTGGTGGTGGCCGACGCAGTCTTCGCTGCCTCGATCATGGCGGCCGGCTTGCGGTCGATGACGGTGCGGTTGGCCGGCACCAGATAGGTCTTGACCGCGCGCTGGATGTCGTTCGAGGTCACGCCCTCGATCCAGCCCGGGATCTTGTTGACCACATTGGCGTCGCCCCACAGGGTCTGCAGCTTGGCCAGGGTGTCGGCGCGGTTGACGAAGCTTTCCAGCTTGTTGTTCCAGTCGGCCAGCATGCGCGTCTTCACACGCTTGAGTGTCGCGTCGTCGACGCCGTCCTTCGCGATCTTCGCGATCTCTTCGTCCATCGCCTTGAGCACGGCGTCGGCGCTGCTGTCGGGCTTGTACAGCGCGAACACGGTCATCAGCGTCGGGCCGTTGTATTCCCACGGACTGGTCAGGCCGAACATGGTGTCGACGTTGAGGGCGATCTCGCGGCCCTTCACCAGGCCCTGGTAGAACAGCGAGGCATCGCCGCCGCCCAGCAGCTCGGCCAGCACCGCGATCGGCGCCTGGTCGCGGCTGCCGCGTTCCGGCACCTTCCAGGCCGCCGCGATGGCCGGCACCTGTGCCAGGGCGTCGCTTTGCTCAAGCCGTTTTTCGGCGGTATTGAGCGGCTCCGAGAAATCGGTGCCCTTCGGCACCGGGCGCGCCGCGATGCCGCCGAAGTATTTCTGGGCCAGCGCAAAGCCCTGCTGCGGCGTGATGTCGCCGGCGATCGCCAGCACCGCGTTGTTGGGGCCGTAGTAGTCGCGGTGGAAGGCGCGCACGTCGTCCAGGCTGGCGTTTTCCAGGTCTTCGAAGCTGCCGTAGCCGTCGTGGTTGTTCTCCCATTTCTGGAAGGCGTGCTGGCTGATGTCGATCCACATGAAGCCGCCGTAGGGCTGGTTCTTGACGTTGACGCGGATCTCTTCCTTGACCACGTCCTGCTGGTTCTTCAGCGTGGTGGGGTTGAAGTCGAGCGTCTTCATGCGGTCCGCTTCCAGCCACAGGATCGGCTCCAGGCTCGAGGCTGGCGCGGTCTCGATATAGTTGGTGAAGTCGGGACGGGTCGAGCCGTTGTTCCAGCCGCCGCCGGCGGTGATGGTGGTGTCGAACACGCCCTTCGGCGCGTTCGGCGTGCCCTGGAACATCAGGTGCTCGAACAGGTGGGCGAAGCCGGTGCGGTTGCGCGGCTCGAGGCGCATGCCGACGTGGTAAACCACCGAGACGCCGACGGTCGGCGAGCTGCGGTCTTCCGACACGATGACGGTCAGTCCGTTGTCGAGTTTCTTGGTATTGACCGGCAGGGTCCACTGGTCGCTCGGGGCGGCGAAGGCCGACATCGACAGGGTGAGCCCGGCCATCAGGACAGGTAATTGGCGCATGCGCATGGAAACCTCATGATGATTGTTGGGGCGACGGCAGCGAGCCGTCGGCGGCTCATCTTAGCGCAATGGCATGTTGATAAGTGGTCTTTTTATTGTGCCATCGCACGGCTTATGCCTGTCTATGCCGATCTCATGCAGACGGCATCCATCCCCGGCGTGTGCATTTCGGGGGGCGAATCGTGCAGTTCGTCGCATCGGCCATCGACCTGCTTGGCTTTCAGGCTATAGTTGCAACATGACAAGTCCCGGCGCAATGCCGGCGCAAGAATTTACTGGAGAGAATGGATGAACCACCTGATCAAGCTGGGCGCCGCCATTGCCGTGCCGTGCGCCTTGTTCTTGGCGGCGATCGGCGTCGCCGAGGCCGCGCCGGAGACGAGCACCGAGACCCGCCCGATCGATGCGCGCGTCGTGCGCGTCAAGCTTGAAGGGGTGGGCGACCTGAAGATCCGGCAGGGGGCGACCCCGGCCCTGGTGCTTACCGGCGATGCGCGCCTGCTGTCGCGGACCACGACCTCGCAGAAAGGGGATACCCTGAACATCGAGACCGAGGGCCGCAATTCCGGCTTCAGCTTCGGCCGCTCGTCCGGCCTGCAGGCCGAACTGGTGCTGCCGAACCTGCAGTCGGTGTCGTCGGAAAGCGTCGGTTCCACCGTCGTGAGCGGGTTCGCCGGGGAAACGCTGAGCATCAACCTCGATGGCGCCGGCTCGATGTATGTATCATCGTCGGAATACCGTACCATCAAGGCCAGCCTGGGCGGCGTCGGCAACCTCAAGATCCAGGGCGTGAACAGCGAGCACGTCGACCTGAGCCTGGGCGGCGCCGGCTATGTGACCCTGAGCGGGCGCAGCAAGAACCTCAGGGCCGAGCTCGGCGGATTGGGTGGGCTGGACGCACAAGCCTGCACGGTCGACTCGGTCACGCTGGACCTGTCCGGGCTCGGCAACGCCACCGTCAACGCCCAGCGCAGCGCCAACCTCGCGCTGTCGGGCATGGGATCGGTGACGGTGTTCGGCAAGCCGGCCAATCGCAAGGTCGCCCTCGATGGCCTGGGCAAGGTCAACTGGAAATAACGATCCAGATTCTGTGCACGAGACATGAAAAAAATATTCCTTGTGACGCTGCTTGCCATCGGCCTGCAATTCGGCCTGCAGGCGAGCGCCCGGGCCGGCTTTGCGGAGGGCGCGAGCGCCTACAACGCCCGCAACTATGCGCTGGCATTGAAAGAAATCAGTCCGTTGGCCAAGGCCGGCAATCCCGACGCCCAGCACCTGCTGGGCCTGATGTACTACATGGGCCGTGGCGTCACGCGCGACTACAAGCAGGCCTTCGCCTGGCACCTGAAGGCGGCCGAGCGGGGCAAGGCCGACGCCCAGTACGTGGTCGGCGCCATGTACTACACCGGCAACGCCGTGCCGCAAGACCAGAAGCATGCGGTGAGCTGGTTTCGCAAGGCGGCCGAGCAGGGCAATCCCGACGCCCAGCATGCGCTGGGGCTGATGTACCGCTACAGCGTGGCCGGCGTGCCGCAGGATGCGGTGCTGGCCTATATGCTGTACAACCTGGCCGCGGCCGGCGGCCACCGCAACGCGGTCGAACAGCGCGCCGCGATCGGCAAGAAGATGACGCCGGAACAGATCGAAGAAGCCCAGGCCCTGTCGCGCACCTGGAAGGTGGGCACCGCCTTGCCGACCGCGTCGAAGACCGGCGGCAACACATGATCCTTCAACGGCGCAGCAGGTCCAGCGGCATCGCCTCGCCCAGCGCCGCGTGGCCGCGGTCGTTCGGGTGCAGGTGGTCGCCGCTGTCATAGGCCGGCAATAGCGTGCTCGGGCGCGCCGGGTCGCGCAGCACGCGGTCGGCGTCGAACACCGCATCGAACTCTCCGCCGCTGCGGATCCAGGCGTTCACCGCCTGGCGCAGCGCGTCCTTTTCAATCGAGTACAGCGCCGTGCCTTCGAACGGCGCCAGCGTTGCGCCGACCACCGCGATGCGCGCGGCGTGGGCGCGGGCGATCAGCTGGCGATAGCCGGTCACCAACTCTTCCAGCGTGACCGGATCGGCGGCCGAGCAGTTGCCGATATCCTCGATGCCGACCATCAGCACCAGCTGGCGCACGCCGCTGGTGGCCAGTACGTCGCGCTCGAAGCGCGCCAGGGCGCTGCGTCCGGCCAGCGGGTTGGCCGGGTCGTCGCGGAGCAGGCGGTTGCCGCCTATGCCGCGGTTGATCACGCCCGGACGCCCAGCGGCGTTGCGCTCGTCCTGCAGACGCCGCGTCAGCACGTCGGTCCAGCGCCGGTTGGCGTCATTGCTGCTGCGCGCGCCGTCGGTGAGCGCATCGCCCAGCACGACGATGGCGCCTGTCGCGCCGTCGACCTCCAGCGCCGTCAGGAAGGGCCAGGCGGTGATCGTGCGCTGGACCGGCAGGCTGGCGCTGGCGGTATGGTCGCCGCTCGGCGACACATAGCCGGTCTGGCGCGCCTGGCTGTGCACGGTAGTCGCCTGCACGGCGCCCGGCAGGTACAGGCTGACGGCCACGTGCGCGAGCGGCGGCAGGTTCAGTTCGACCGGATCGGACAGCGCCGGCGCGCCGGCCGGGATCGTCACGCCGGCGTGTCCGCCAAAGGTCAGGGCGCGGTCGGTGCCGGGCGCGAGGTCCGAACCCTGGGCGCGCAGGCCGATGCGCGCCGCGCCGATCCGCAGCGGCGCCGCGCCCAGCTCGTTCGACAGGCGGATGCGCACGCGGTTGCCGCCCACGCTGGAGCGGACGATCAAACGCAGGGTCTGGTGATTGAAACCGTGCAGGCTGGCGTCCGGGGGAGGGCCGGCCGGCGCCGCGCCCCAGCTCGCGGTCCAATGGCTGGTGTCCCGGGATTGGCCCATGACCGGCTGGCCGGCCAGGGTGATGGCGGCGGCCAGCATGGCGCCGGCCAGCAGCAGGCGGCGCAGTGCAGGTGTGACACGGCGTGGTGAGAAACTGAGCTGTGGCAAAAGCCGGCGCGCGGCCGCGGCCAGGGCGGACAGGAAACGGTTCATGTGCAGCTCCTCGGGCGCCCATGCGATAGGCATGAGCTCGTAATGACAATCTAGCCTCGCCGGGCGATGTGGAAAAGATGGCAGGTGGCGGGTTCGTTGCGCGATATCGAAGCGCATATTGATTGCGATTCCAACAAGAAAATCCGAGCCATCTAAAGTTGGCGGTAAGCGATCTGGCGAACTGAGCGGAACGCCGATGCGGTCCAGCATGGGAGCGAACACATCGACAAGGAGGTGGACATGGCGGATGTTGAATTGACGATGACGACCCAGGTGCCGGTCTCGACACAGGAAGCCTGGGCCTGGTCGACCTCGCTCCAGAGCGTACGCGCCGAGATGCGGCCCTTGCTGAAGCTCGTGTTTCCGAAAGGAATGACGGACATCGGCGCCAATACGATGCTCGGCAAGTCGCTGGGCCGCTGCCAGTTTTTGCTGTTCGGCTTGTTCCCGGTCGATATGTCGAAGTTGACGTTTACCGAAATCGTGCCGGGTCATCGCTTTGTCGAACAGTCGCAACTGCTCTCGATGCACGCCTGGCGCCACGAGCGCGTGATCACGCCGGCCCCGGACGGCCGCGGCGCCCTGATTACCGACCATGTGAAGTTCGCGCCCCGGTTCGCTGCTCCCGTCGTGCGCGCCATGGTGAAGCTGCTGTTCGCGCACCGCCACAAGATGCTCGCGCGTGCGCTCGGCGCTCAACCTCAGGAAATTGCCCAAAACAGAGATGGAAGGGCGCGCCGGGACAGGTCCGCGTGGTAGGCTTCGGCTTCGACTCACTCGCGCGCGCCTGTCAATACAGTGACGATGGCGCGGCGACCATTTGGAGCATGTATGTTGATTGCCACTCACGGCGGCAAATTCCACGCGGATGATGCGTGGGCGGTCGCCGTCCTGAAGGTGCTGTTCCCCGGGGCGGACATCGTCCGCACCCGCGAACAGGCCAGGATCGATGCCGCCGACTTCGCGATCGACGTCGGCGGGGTCTGGGACCCGGCCACGGGCCGCTTCGACCACCACCAGAAGGAATTCGACGCCACCCGCGTGTCCGGCGTGCCCTATGCCAGCGCCGGCCTGGTCTGGCGCGAGTATGGCGCGCGCTGTGTCGCCGCCCTGGCCGAACACCATACCGGCGAGCGGCTGGCGGACGATACGGCCCAGCAGATCGCCTACGCGATCGATGCCGACATCGTGCAATACCTCGACCTGTCGGACGTCGGCGTGGCCAAGAATGCGCCGGGCAGCTATGGCTTGTCGGCGGTGGTGTCCGGCTTCAATCCCGGCTGGCTCGACGAGCAGCGCCTGGGGTATGGCGAGGCGGTGGAGGTCTACCGCATGGGCCAGTTCATGCGCGCCGTCGAGTTCCTGACCGACATCATGGGCAATGCCGTGCGCTACCGTGTCGGCGCGATGCTGGCCGTGACCCAGGTGCGCCAGGCCGAGGTGCTCGAGGACGGCAAGCTGCTGTTCCTCAAGAATGCCGCGCTGCCCTGGAGCAGCGTGGTGCGCAAGGAGATGCCGAAGGTCCTGTTCGTCATCAGCCACAGCCTGACCGAACAGCGCTACATGCTGCACACGGTATCGGTCGACACCGAGAGCTTCGACGCCAGGGCCGACCTGCCGGAAGCCTGGGCCGGCCTGCGCGAAGCCGAGCTGGCGGCCGTGACCGGCGTCGAGGACGCGGTGTTCTGCCATACCGGCCGCTTCATCGCCGCCGCCCGCAGCTATGCGGGCGCCCTCACCATGGCGCGCCAGGCACTGGCGGCGGTAGAGTCGAGGGTATAAGGACGCGCACGGCGGCGCGCAAGCCGGCTCCGACTCCCGTACAATTACGGTTTTGCTAACACGGGGAGTAATCAACCATGCGCGCCATCGAGATCACCCAGCCCGGCAAGCCGGAAGTCCTGCAACTGTGCGAGCGCCCGACGCCGGTCCTGAAGGCCGGCGAAGTGCTCATCAAGGTCCACGCCGCCGGCATCAACCGGCCCGACGTGCTGCAGCGCCTGGGTAAATACCCGGTGCCGCCCGGCGCCTCCGATCTGCCCGGCCTGGAAGTGGCGGGTGAGATCGTCGACGGCGACCTGGAAGGTAGTGACTTCAAGAAGGGCGACCTGGTATGCGCGCTGGTGCAGGGCGGCGGCTATGCCGAATACTGCGCGGCGCCGCTCGAACAGTGCCTGCCGGTGCCGGAAGGCCTGAGCGCGCTGGAAGCGGCCACCTTGCCGGAAACATATTTCACCGTGTGGAGCAATGTGTTCGACCGCGCCCGCCTGTCGGAGGGCGAGAGTTTGCTGGTGCAGGGCGGCAGCTCGGGCATCGGCGTGACCGCGATCCAGCTGGCCAAGGCCCTGGGCCACCGCGTGTTCGCCACCGCCGGCAGTGCCGACAAATGCCGCGCCGTCGAGGCGCTCGGCGCCGACCGCGGCATCAATTACCGCGACGAGGATTTCGTCGCCGTGGTCAAGGAACTCACGAACGGCAAAGGTGTCGACGTTATCCTGGACATGGTGGCGGGCGACTACGTGGCGCGCGAGATCGATTGCCTAGCCGACGACGGCCGCCTGGTCGTGATCGCGCTGCTGGGCGGTGCGCGCGCCAACGTCGACATGGGCCAGGTGCTGCGGCGCCGCCTGCACATCACCGGCTCGACCCTGCGGCCGCGTCCGGTGGAATTCAAGGCGGCGATCGCGCAGCAGTTGCGCGAACATGCCTGGCCGCTGTTCGCTCAGGGAAAGATCAAGCCGGTGATCCACCAGGTCTTCCCCATGGAACAGGCGGCTGAGGCGCATGCCCTGATGGAGTCGAGCACCCACGTCGGCAAGATCGTGCTGCAGGTGCAGCCGGGCTGAAGTAAGCAAGAAGGGGCGTGCCGGCCGGGCCAGGACGGCCTCGCGGGCACGCGGTTTCGGCGGGTTCCAGGCAAAAATCAGCGAGCCGAGCAGCTCAGCCTTTGTTTGACCGCCATATGATCGACCGCTAGAATAGCGGGTTATTTGACATGGGGTAGTATGCGTCCCAAACTCGTCGTAGGTAACTGGAAGATGAACGGCAGCCGTGCAGCCAATGCGCAGCTGCTGCAAGGTATTCTCGCAGGATTGAATGACGGAGGCGCCGCGAGCGCCGTCTGCGTCCCCGCTCCCTACCTCTTTCAGTGTGAACAACTTCTCGCAGGCAGTGCAATGGCCTGGGGCGCGCAAGACGTCGCGACCGAGCCATGCGGCGCCTTCACCGGCGAAGTCTGTTCCTCGATGCTGCAGGATTTCGGCTGCCGTTACGTGATCGTCGGCCATTCCGAACGCCGGGCCTACCATGGCGAATCGAATGCGCTGGTGGCGGGCAAGGCCAAGGCGGCGCTGGATGCCGGCCTGACCCCGATCGTGTGCGTCGGCGAAACGCTGGAGCAGCGTGAGGCGGGCGCCACGCAGGACGTGGTCGGCGCCCAGCTGGATGCGGTGCTGGAAGTGGTGGGCGCCGACGCCGTGCCCAAGCTCGTGGTTGCCTATGAGCCGGTGTGGGCGATCGGCACCGGCAAGACGGCGACGCCGGCGATGGCCCAGGAAGTGCACGCCTTCTTGCGTCAGAAACTGCGCAACTGCAACGCCGAGGCGGCGGAACACGTACAAATCCTTTACGGCGGCAGCATGAAGCCGGAGAATGCAGGCGATCTGATGGCGCAGCCGGATATCGATGGCGGTCTGATCGGTGGGGCGGCGTTAAAGTCGAGCGATTTTCTCGGGATTATTCGAGCCGCGTAGTCCGGGCCGCGAAGGCGTGCAGCATAAGATTTGGCTATAGGCGTCACGAATTTTCGAATCTTTTGAAAATATAAGAAATTTAAAAACGTTGTTTTAAACTTGGAATGGAATTGCAATGATCTGGTTCAATTTGATTATCGTCGTGCAAGTTGTTTCGGCCCTGGCCATTATCGGCCTGGTCCTGATGCAGCACGGTAAGGGCGCCGATATGGGCGCCGCCTTCGGCTCGGGCGCATCGGGCAGCCTGTTCGGCGCCTCGGGTTCGTCGAACTTCCTGTCGAAGTCGACCGCAGTCGCGGCCGCCATTTTCTTCGGTTCGACCCTGGCCCTGGCCTATATCGGCAACAGCGGCAGCGGCGGCGAAAGCGGCGGCGGCGTCATGGGTCGTGTGACCGTGCCGTCGAGCCAGGCGCCTGCGACAGGCATTCCTGGCGGCGCACCGGCCCAGACCGCACCGGCCGACGTGCCGACCCTGCCGGCCACTAACGCCGCACCGGCCGAAGCCATCCCGGCGACCCCGGCCCCGGCAGCACCGGCGCCAGCGGCGCCAGCACCGGCCGCTCCAGCCAAGTAATGGGGCAGGGCGCGGCAACCGCGCCACATTTGTTGTTCAGAAACGCGCCGTTCTACGGCGCGTTTGTGCTTTTAGGCGTAGAATGCTGCGGCGCGTGGCTAAAGTATCAAGCCATGCGGTACGTGACCTTGGAATATTGACGCGTACCGTGTTTAGCAGTGCGGTCTTTCGGCGCCAGTAATTGATGAGCCATCGATTATTCGGCGACGTGATTCAAAAAATTCGCAAATATCCTTGTGATTGCGCAATTTGAGCATTGATAAGACATGCTAAGGCAGGGTAAAATACTGGTCTCCAGCCGACGTGGTGAAATTGGTAGACACGCTATCTTGAGGGGGTAGTGGCGCAAGCTGTGCGAGTTCGAGTCTCGCCGTCGGCACCAAAATTGTGAAAGAAAGCCAGCAAGGGCGCACGAGTTTTCCCTCATGCCTGAGCTGGCTTTTTTACGAGGATCGTCGTCCGGTCCTGGTGGCAGGCTTGAAGCCAGGTTCGCACGATTCGGTGCTGCATCCCCGCAGCATTTCATTAACCGATCGTTCAGGAAGCTTCAGCTGTGAACCTCGAAAATTATCTCCCCGTTCTTCTCTTTATCCTGGTTGGCATCGGTGTCGGTGTTGCTCCGCAGGTGCTCGGTCGGCTGCTCGGCCCGCACAAGCCCGACGATGCCAAGCTGTCCCCGTATGAATGCGGCTTCGAAGCGTTCGAAGACGCACGCATGAAGTTCGACGTCAGGTACTACCTGATCGCGATCTTGTTCATTTTGTTTGATCTGGAAACGGCATTCTTCTTCCCATGGGGCGTCTCGATGCGCGAGCTGGGTTGGACCGGTTTCATCACGATGATGGTGTTCATCGCCGAGTTCGTGGTCGGTTTCTGGTACATCTGGAAGAAAGGTGCCCTTGATTGGGAATAAGCCATGGCAATTGAAGGCGTATTAAACGAAGGTTTCATCACCACCACAGCCGACAAGCTGATCAACTGGGCGCGTACGGGGTCGATGTTCCCGATGACGTTCGGTCTGGCCTGCTGCGCGGTCGAGATGATGCACGTGGGCGCGGCCCGCTACGACATGGACCGCTTCGGTATCGTGTTCCGTCCATCGCCGCGTCAGTCCGACGTGATGATCGTCGCCGGCACCTTGTGCAACAAGATGGCGCCGGCGCTGCGCAAGGTCTACGACCAGATGGCGGAACCGCGCTGGGTGATCTCGATGGGCTCCTGTGCCAACGGCGGCGGCTACTACCACTACTCGTATTCGGTGGTGCGCGGCTGCGATCGCATCGTTCCGGTCGATGTGTACGTGCCAGGCTGCCCGCCGACTGCCGAAGCCCTGCTGTACGGCATCATGCAGCTCCAGAACAAGATCAAGCGCACCAACACCATCGCGCGCTAAAAACGGACGGCGTACTCCATGACGACAAAACTCGAGACCCTTGAACTCGCCCTGAAAAATGCATTGGGCGAGGGCGCTGCCATTTCGGCGGCGCTGGGCGAAGTGACCGTGGTGGTCAAGGCGGCTGATTACATCAAGACCATGACCACCCTGCGCGACGACGCCAGCCTGGCGTTCGAGCAGATGATCGACCTGTGCGGCGTCGACTACTCGACCTATGGCGAAGGCACCTACGAAGGTCCGCGCTTCGCGGTCGTGGTGCACCTGCTGTCGATTTCGAAGAACTGGCGCGTCCGCGTGCGCGTGTTCTGCCCGGACGACGACATGCCGCTCGTCGAATCGATCACCGGCATCTGGCGCGCCGCCAACTGGTTCGAGCGCGAAGCGTTCGACATGTTCGGCATCCTGTTCGACGGCCACGGCGACCTGCGCCGCATCCTGACCGACTACGGCTTCATCGGCCACCCGTTCCGCAAGGACTTCCCGATCTCGGGCTATGTCGAAATGCGCTACGACCCGGAACAGAAACGCGTGATCTACCAACCCGTCACGATCGAGCCGCGCGAGAACATCCCGCGCGTGATTCGCGAAGAGACCTACGGGACGAAATAATGGCTGAGCTTAAGAACTACACCCTGAACTTTGGTCCGCAGCACCCGGCAGCGCACGGCGTGCTGCGCCTGGTGCTCGAACTCGACGGCGAGGTGATCCAGCGCGCCGACCCGCACATCGGCCTGCTGCACCGCGGTACCGAGAAGCTGGCGGAAACCCGCACCTATCTCCAGTCGGTTCCCTATATGGACCGCCTCGACTACGTGTCGATGATGTGCAACGAGCACGGCTATGTGCTGGCGATCGAAAAGCTGCTCGGCATCGAAGCGCCGATCCGCGCCCAGTACATCCGCACCATGTTCGACGAGATCACCCGCATCCTGAACCACCTGATGTGGCTGGGCGCGCACGCGCTGGACATCGGCGCCATGGGCCCGTTCCTGTACTGCTTCCGCGATCGCGAAGACCTGTTCGACGTCTATGAAGCGGTGTCGGGCGCGCGCATGCACGCGGCCTACTACCGTCCGGGCGGCGTGTACCGCGACCTGCCGGACACCATGCCGCAACATAAACAGTCGCCGATCCGCAGCGCCAAGGCGATCGCCGAGCTGAACGAACACCGCCAGGGTTCGGTCATCGACTTCCTGGACGCGTTCACGAAACGCTTCGACGGCTATGTCGACGAGTACGAAACCCTGCTGACCGACAACCGTATCTGGAAGCAAAGGACGGTCGGCATCGGCGTCGTGTCGCCGGAAGACGCGAAAGCCATGGGCTTCACCGGCGCCATGCTGCGCGGCTCGGGCATCGCCTGGGACTTGCGCAAGCACCAGCCTTACGCGGCCTACGACAAGGTCGAGTTCGACATCCCGGTCGGCACCAACGGCGACTCCTACGACCGCTACCTGGTGCGCGTGGAAGAGCTGCGCCAGTCGAACCGCATCATCAAGCAGTGCCTGGCCTGGCTGCGCGCCAACCCGGGTCCTGTGATGATCGACAACAACAAGATCGCGCCGCCGAACCGGATGGACATGAAGTCCAATATGGAATCGCTGATCCACCACTTCAAGCTGTTCACCGAAGGCTTCCACGTCCCAGAGGGCGAGGCCTATGCCGCGGTCGAGCACCCGAAGGGCGAGTTCGGCATCTATATCGTCTCCGACGGCGCCAACAAGCCATACCGCCTGAAAATCCGCACTCCGGACTACGTCCACCTGCAGAGCCTCGACGAGATGGCACGCGGCCACATGATCGCTGACGCGGTGGCCATCATCGGTACCCAGGACATCGTGTTCGGCAGTATCGACAGGTAAGGGAAGGGCAGAGAAAAATGTTATCGCAGCAGTGCTACCAAAAAATCGATCGTGAGCTGGCCAAGTACCCAGCCGATCAACGCCAGTCGGCCGTGATGGCTTCGCTGGCCCATGCCCAGGTCGAACTGGGCTGGCTGTCGCCGGAAACCATGCAGGAAATCGCCGACTACATCGGCATGCCGGCCATCGCCGTGCAGGAAGTGGCGACTTTCTACAATATGTTCAACATCAAGCCGGTCGGCAAGCACAAGATCACCGTGTGCACCAACCTGCCATGCGCCCTGTCGGGCGGCGAACGCGCCGGCCAGTTCCTGAAGGACAAGCTGGGCATCGACTACCGCGACACCACCGAAGACGGCCAGTTCACGCTGATGGAAGGCGAGTGCATGGGCGCCTGCGGCGACGCGCCGGTCATGCTGGTGAATAACCACCGCATGTGTTCGTTCATGAGCGACGCCAAGATCGACGCCCTGGTAGAGGAACTGAAGAAATGACCAGCCTGCACGACCGTCACATCAAACCGCTGATCCTCGCCGACCTGAACGGCGAGAACTGGCACCTGGCCGACTACGTCAAGCGTGGCGGCTATGCGGCGCTGCGCCGCATCATCGAAGAAAAGATCACGCCGGAACAGATCATCGCAGACATGAAGGCCTCGGGCCTGCGTGGCCGCGGCGGTGCGGGCTTCCCGACCGGCCTGAAGTGGAGCTTCATGCCGCGCCAGTTCCCGGGCCAGAAATACCTCGTCTGCAATACCGATGAGGGCGAACCGGGCACGTTCAAGGACCGCGACATCATCCGCTACAACCCGCATGCGCTGATCGAAGGCATGGCCATCGGCGCCTACGCGATGGGCATCACCGTGGGTTACAACTACATCCACGGCGAGATCTTCCAGGACTACCTGCGTTTCGAGGAAGCGCTGGAAGAAGCGCGCGCGGCCGGCTTCCTGGGCAATAACATCCTGGGTTCGGAATTCTCGTTCCAGCTGCACGCCCACCACGGCTATGGCGCCTACATCTGCGGCGAAGAAACCGCCTTGCTGGAATCGCTGGAAGGCAAGAAGGGCCAGCCGCGCTTCAAGCCGCCATTCCCGGCCTCGTTCGGCCTGTATGGCAAGCCGACCACGATCAACAACACCGAAACGTTCGCGGCCGTCCCGTTCATCCTGAACATCGGTGCCGAGAACTATATGGCGCTGGGCAAGCCGAACAACGGCGGCACCAAGATCTTCTCGATCTCGGGCGACGTCGAGCGTCCGGGCAACTACGAAGTTCCGCTGGGCACGCCGTTCGCGACCCTGATGGAACTGGCTGGCGGCATGCGCGGCGGCAAGAAGATCAAGGCCGTCATTCCTGGCGGTTCGTCGGCGCCTGTCGTTCCTGGCGACCTGATGATGCAGACCGACCTCGACTACGATTCGATCGCGAAAGCGGGTTCGATGCTGGGTTCGGGCGCCGTCATCGTCATGGACGAGACCCGCTGCATGGTCAAGTCGCTGCTGCGCCTGTCGTACTTCTACTACGAAGAATCGTGCGGCCAGTGCACCCCGTGCCGCGAAGGCACCGGCTGGATGTACCGCATGGTCCACCGCATCGAGCATGGCCAGGGTCGTCCGGAAGACATGGATCTGCTGAACAACATCGCCGACAACATCAAGGGCCGCACCATCTGCGCGCTCGGCGATGCGGCTGCGATGCCAGTCCAGGCGATGATCAAGCACTTCCGCCAGGAATTTGAATATCACATCGAGCACAAGCACTGCCTCGTGCCCGCATACCTTTAAACCAGGTCAGGTAACGATCAAATGGTTGAAATCGAATTAGACGGCAAGAAAGTCGAAGTCCCACCGGGTTCCATGGTGATGGACGCCGCAAACAAACTCGGCACCTATATTCCGCACTTCTGCTATCACAAGAAATTGTCGATCGCAGCAAACTGCCGCATGTGCCTGGTCGAAGTGGAGAAGGCGCCCAAGCCCCTGCCGGCATGCGCTACCCCCGTGTCGCCAGGCATGATCGTGCGCAGCCACAGCGACAAGGCCGTGCAGGCACAGAAGTCGGTGATGGAATTCCTGCTCATTAACCACCCGCTGGATTGCCCGATCTGCGACCAGGGCGGCGAATGCCAGCTGCAGGATCTGGCCGTCGGCTACGGCAAGAGCGGCTCGCGCTACGAAGAAGAAAAACGCGTGGTGGCCCCGAAGGAAGCGGGCCCGCTGATCTCGATGGAAGAGATGTCGCGCTGCATCCAGTGCACCCGTTGCGTGCGTTTCGGCCAGGAAGTGGCTGGCGTGATGGAATTCGGCATGCTGGGCCGCGGCGAGCACTCCGAGATCACCACGTTCGTCGGCAAGACCGTCGACTCCGAAGTGTCCGGCAACATGATCGACCTGTGCCCGGTCGGCGCGCTGACCAGCAAGCCGTTCCGTTACTCGGCACGTCCTTGGGAACTGCAGCGCCGCAAGTCGGTGTCGCCGCACGATTCGCTGGGCGCCAACCTGATCGTCCAGGTCAAGGGCGGTAAAGTCATGCGCGTGCTGCCGCTCGAGAACGAAGCGGTCAACGAGTGCTGGCTGTCGGACAAGGAGCGTTTCTCGTACGAGGCGCTGGACAATGCCGATCGGTTGACCAAGCCGATGATCAAGCAGGACAACAAGTGGATCGAGACCGAATGGTCGACGGCCCTTGAATATGTTGCCCACGGCCTGCGCAATATCCGCCACGAGCACGGCGCCGACAGCCTCGCGGCCGTCGCCACCGCCCACTCGACCGTGGAAGAACTGTACCTGCTGAACAAGGCCTTCCGCGGCTTCGGCTCGGAGAACGTCGACTTCCGCCTGCGCCAGAGCGATTTCGCGCTGGACGGCCAGGTGACCCCGTGGCTCGGCATGCCGATCGCGCAACTGTCGACCCTGAAGCGCGCACTGGTCATCGGTTCCTTCCTGCGCAAGGATCACCCGCTGGTCACCACCCGCCTGCGCGCCGCCACCAAGGCCGGCCTGCGCCTGTCGGTGCTGGGTGGCAGCGACGAAGAACTGCTGATGAAGGTCGCCCACAAGCTGATCGCGGCGCCAAGCGACTGGCTGGTCGCGCTGTCGGAGGTCGTGGTCGCCATCGCCGCCGACAAGAACATCGCCGTCCCGGCCGGCTTCGAGAACGTCGAAGCGTCGGAGCAGGCGAAAGCCATCGCCGCGTCGCTGGTCGTCGTCGGTGACGTCGACGTGCCAGGCGCCATCCTGCTGGGCAACGCCGCCGCGCAACACCCGCAAGCCTCGAAGATCCACGCCGCCGCGCAATGGATCGCCGAGCAGACCGGTTGTTCGTTCGGCTACCTGGTCGACGCCGCCAACAGCGTCGGCGGCCACCTGGTGGGCGCTACCTCGGGCAAGAAGGAATCGCTGTTCGCCACGCCGAAGAAAGCCTATGTGCTGCTGAACGCGGAACCGGAACTGGATGCAGCCAACCCGCAGCAAGCCGTCGCCGCCCTGCAGCAGGCCGAGATGGTCGTCGCGATGTCGGCCTTCAAGCACGGCATGGAGTACGCCGACGTGCTGCTGCCGATCGCGCCGTTCTCGGAAACCTCGGGCACCTTTGTCAACTGCGAAGGCCGCGCACAGAGCTTCAACGGCACCGTGCGTCCGCTGGGCGACGCGCGTCCGGCCTGGAAAGTGCTGCGCGTGCTGGGCAACCTGCTGGGCCTGACCGGCTTCGACTACGAGACGTCGGAAGCGATCCGCGACGAAGCCTTCGGCAAGGGCAATACCGACCTGTCGGCCAAGCTGAACAACAAGGCGACGCTGGCGCCATCCGCGGGCAGTTACGCCCCGGCCGGCCAGCTCGAGCGCCTGACCGACGTGCCGGTGTACTTCACCGACGCGCTGGCCCGCCGTTCCGAGCCGCTGCAGCGCACCGCCGACGCGAATGCGCCGCTGGTCACGCTGTCGAAGACGGTCGCCGAGTCGATTGGCGTGAAGGCAGGTGACAGCGTGAAGGTCACCCAGGGCAATGGCTCGGCCATCCTGGTCGCCAACGTCGACAAGACCCTGCCGCCCTACGCGGTGCGTGTCGCCGCCGGCCATCCGGCCGTCGCCGGCCTGGGCGCGATGTTCGGTTCCATCCAAGTTGAAAAAGCAGGGGAGGGCAAGTAATGGCAACGCCCGGTTATATCGATTCATTCAACGCCGGCGGCGCCGACCTGCTCGGCCCGGTCTGGCCGCTGGTCTGGACCATCATCAAGATCATCGCCGTCGTCGCGCCGCTGATGATCGCGATCGCCTACGCCACCCTGTGGGAACGTAAATTCATCGGCTGGATCCAGATCCGTATCGGCCCGAACCGCGTCGGCCCTGGCGGCCTGCTGCAGCCGATGGCCGACGGCCTGAAACTGCTGATCAAGGAAATCGTGATTCCGGCTAAGGCGAACCGCAACCTGTTCGTCATCGGCCCGATCATGACCATCATGCCGGCGCTGGCCGCCTGGTCGGTGGTGCCGTTCGGCCCGCAGTTCGCGCTGGCCGACGTCAACGCCGGCGTGCTGCTGCTGCTGGCGATCACCTCGGTCGAAGTCTACGGCATCATCATCGCCGGCTGGGCCTCGAACTCGAAGTACTCGTTCATGGGCGCGATGCGCGCCTCGGCGCAGATGATCTCGTACGAAATCCCGATGGGCTTCGTGCTGGTGGTCGTGCTGATGGTCTCGGGCACCCTGAACCTGTCGGGCATCGTCGCCGGCCAGCAAGTGGGCATGTTCGCCGACATGGGGATCAACTTCCTGTCGTGGAACTGGCTGCCGCTGTTCCCGCTGTTCATCATCTACCTCGTGTCGGGCCTGGCCGAGTGCGGTCGTCACCCGTTCGACGTGATCGAAGGCGAATCGGAAATCGTGGCTGGCCACATGGTCGAGTACTCGGGCATGTCGTACGCGATGTTCATGCTGGCCGAATACGGCAACATGATCCTGATCGGTACCCTGGCGTCGCTGTTCTTCATGGGCGGCTGGTCGGCGCCGTTCGCCTTCCTCGAAGTGGGCGGCACCATTGGCGGCTTCATCGGCTTCTTCTGGCTGTTCCTGAAGGCCTTCCTGTTCGTGACCTTCTTCATCTGGGTCCGCGGTACCTTCCCACGCTACCGCTATGACCAGATCATGCGCCTGGGCTGGAAAGTGTTCATCCCGCTGACCCTGATCTGGCTGGTCGTCGTCGCCGTCTGGATGCAGACGCCGTGGAATATTTGGAAGTAAGGAACACACAATGTCCAGAATGAAAGAAATCCTCGGCAGCCTGATGCTGACCGAGTTGATCAAGGGCCTTGCCCTGACCGGGAAATATGCGCTGTCGCGCAAGATCACGGTCCAGTACCCGGAAGAAAAGACCCCGATGTCGAACCGCTTCCGCGGCCTGCACGCGCTGCGCCGCTACCCCAACGGGGAAGAGCGCTGCATCGCCTGCAAGCTGTGCGAAGCGGTGTGCCCGGCCATGGCCATCACGATCGAATCGGCGCAGCGCGATGACGGCACCCGCCGCACCACGCGCTACGACATCGACCTGACCAAGTGCATCTTCTGCGGCTTCTGCGAAGAATCGTGCCCGGTCGACTCGATCGTGGAGACCCACGTGCTGGAATACCACGGCGAGAAACGCGGCGATCTCTACTACACCAAGGAGATGCTGCTCGCCGTCGGCGACCGCTACGAAGCCGACATCGCCGCCGCCCGCGAGGCGGACGCGAAGTACCGCTAATAACAATAGGGTCCTGGGTAAGTCATGACATTTACAACTGTTCTGTTCTACGTGTTCGCGGCCATCATGGTGCTGGCCGCACTGCGCGTCATCACGGCCAAGAATCCGGTCCACGCCGCGCTGTTCCTGGTGCTGGCCTTCTTCAATGCGGCCGGCATCTGGCTGCTGCTGAAGGCCGAGTTCCTCGCCATCGTGCTGGTGCTGGTCTATGTCGGCGCCGTCATGGTGCTGTTCCTCTTCGTCGTCATGATGCTCGACATTAATATCGACCGCATGCGCGAAGGCTTCTGGGGTTACCTGCCGGTGGCGTCCATCGTCGGCGGACTGATCGTGCTCGAGATGGGCGTCGTGCTGTGGCACGGCTACAGCAACTTCGAGCAAAGCGCCGAAGCGGCCGCCCTGAACATCGGCGGCACCAAGGAACTGGGCCTGCAGATCTACACCCGCTACATCTACGGCTTCGAGATCGCCGCCGTCGTGCTGCTGGTGGCGATCATCGCCGCCGTCGCCCTGACCCTGCGCCGCCGCAAGGACACCAAAGCCATCGACCCGGGCCAAGCGGTTCGCGTCAAGCGTAACGACCGCCTGAAGATCGTCAAGGTCGACACGGTCAACCAGCGCGCCATCGACGCGGCGAACGTCGAGAAGGCCGCCGCGGCAGCCGCTGCAGCCGCCGCCGCCGCAGGATCGCCTGCCGAACCCAAGGAGCCAAAATGACGTTGTCGCTCGCACACTACCTGATCCTGGGCGCGATCCTGTTCGCGATCTCGGTGGTCGGCATCTTCCTGAACCGGAAGAACATCATCATCCTGCTGATGGCCATCGAATTGATGCTGCTGGCGGTGAACCTGAACTTCATCGCGTTCTCCCATTACCTGGGCGACGCGGCGGGGCAGATTTTCGTGTTCTTCATCCTGACCGTCGCTGCCGCCGAATCCGCAATCGGCCTGGCAATCCTGGTGGTCCTGTTCCGTAACCTGGACACGATCAACGTGGAAGACCTCGACAGCCTCAAGGGCTGATGAGCTCGTCTCGATAACACATAACGAATAAGGTTCAACATGGCGGGGCAAATTTCAACCTCACTCTTACTGGCGGTGCCTCTGGCGCCGCTGGCAGGCTCGGCGATCGCCGGCCTGCTGGGCACCAAGTTCCTGGGCAATGTGGTCGGTCGCAAGGTATCGCATACGGCGACCATCCTCGGCGTGCTGATCGCGCTGATCATCTCGGTGCAAACCCTGATGGCCACGCTCGACGGCTTCAAGCTCAATGAAGACATCTACACCTGGATGACGGTCGGCACGCTGAAACTGGCGGTCGGCTTCCAGATCGATACCCTGACCGCGATGATGATGTGCGTCGTGACCTCGGTGTCGCTGATGGTCCACATCTACACGATCGGCTATATGGCGGAAGACGACGGCTACAACCGCTTCTTCTCGTACATCTCGCTGTTCACCTTCGCGATGCTGATGCTGGTCATGTCCAACAACTTCCTGCAGCTGTTCTTCGGCTGGGAAGCGGTGGGCCTGGTCTCGTATCTGCTGATCGGCTTCTGGTACACCCGTCCGACCGCGATCTTCGCCAACATGAAGGCCTTCCTGGTCAACCGTGTCGGCGACTTCGGCTTCATCCTCGGCATCGGCCTGCTGCTGGCCGCGTCGGGTTCGATGAACTACGTCGAAGTGTTCGCGCAAGCCGACCAGCTGTCGACCATGGTCGTGCCGGGCACCGACTGGCCGCTGCTGACCGCCGCCTGCATCTGCCTGTTCATCGGCGCAATGGGCAAGTCGGCGCAGTTCCCGCTGCACGTCTGGCTGCCGGACTCGATGGAAGGCCCGACCCCGATCTCGGCACTGATCCACGCCGCGACGATGGTTACCGCCGGCATCTTCATGGTGTCGCGCATGTCGCCGCTGTTCGAGCTGTCGGATGGCGCACTGAGCTTCATCATCGTCATCGGTTCGATCACCGCGCTGTTCATGGGCTTCCTGGGCATCATCCAGAACGACATCAAGCGCGTCGTCGCGTACTCGACCCTGTCGCAGCTGGGTTACATGACCGTGGCGCTGGGCGTGTCGGCCTACTCGGTCGCCGCCTTCCACCTGATGACCCACGCCTTCTTCAAGGCGCTGCTGTTCCTTGGCGCCGGCTCGGTCATCATCGGCATGCACCACGACCAGGACATGCGCAATATGGGCGGCCTGCGCAAATACATGCCGATCACCTGGATCACCTCGCTGATCGGCTCGCTGGCCCTGATCGGTACCCCATTGTTCTCGGGCTTCTACTCGAAGGATTCGATCATCGAGGCAGTGCACGCAAGTAACCTGCCGGGTTCGGGCTTCGCCAACTTCGCGGTGCTGGCCGGCGTGTTCGTCACGGCGTTCTACTCGTTCCGTATGTATTTCCTGGTGTTCCATGGCGAAGAGCGGTTTGGTAAAGCCCATGCGCATGATCATCATGACGATCATGCGCATCACAAGGCGGCCGGGCATGACCACGCCGATCCGCACGCGCTGCACGATTCGGGCGCGCACCATGAAGAAGACGCGCACGACGACCACCACCACGGCCTGGCCCCGGGCCAGAAGCCGCACGAGTCGCCATGGGTCGTGACCCTGCCGCTGATCCTGCTGGCCATCCCGTCGGTCATCGTCGGCTACCTGGCGATCGGTCCTATGTTGCACGGTGATTTCTTCGATGGCGTGATCACCGTCAATCCTGCTCACCCTGCGATGGCTGAACTGGGCGAGATGTTCCATGGCGCCGGCGCGATGGCCCTGCACGGCCTGCAGACCGCACCGTTCTGGCTGGCACTGGCAGGCGTCGTTGCCGCCTACTACTGCTATATGGTCAATCCGCGCGTGCCGGCCTGGTTCTACGCCAAGCTCAAGCCGCTGCACACCCTGCTGGACAACAAGTACTACATGGATGCGTTCAACCAGAAGTTCTTCGCTGGCGGCGCACTCGGCGTGGGCAAGGGCCTGTGGAATGTCGGCGACCGCGGCCTGATCGACGGCCTGGTCGTCAATGGCAGCGCCAAAGTGGTGGCCTGGTTCTCGACCATCACCAAGCGCGCGCAGACCGGTTACATCTATCACTATGCGTTCGTGATGATCGTCGGCGTACTGGCAGCGATGCTGTACTTCTTCCCGTTCTGGCGCGGTTAATCACAGGCAGAGATAAAGAAAAATGATGCAGTCAACAATTTCTACGTTTCCACCGTACCTGAGCCTGGCGATCTGGCTCCCGATCCTGTTCGGCGTGCTGGTCCTGGCCATCGGCCGCGACAAGAACGCCGGGATGGTGCGCATGATGTCGCTGGTCGGCGCCGTCGTCAGCCTGCTGCCGACGATCCCGCTGATCGCCAACTTCGACAACGCCGCCCACGGCATGCAGTTCTATGAACAGGCGGCCTGGATCGAGCGCTTCAACGTCTTCTACCGCCTCGGCGTGGACGGCCTGTCGCTGTGGTTCGTGCCGCTGACCGCCTTCATCACCATCATCGTGGTGCTGGCGGCGTGGCAGGTGATCGAAGAGCGCGTGGCCCAGTACATGGGCTCGTTCCTGATCCTGTCGGGCCTGATGATCGGCGTGTTCTGCGCGCTGGACGGCCTGCTGTTCTACTTCTTCTTCGAAGCCACCCTGATCCCGATGTACATCATCATCGGCGTGTTCGGCGGCCCGAACCGGGTGTATGCGGCATTCAAGTTCTTCCTGTACACCTTCTTCGGTTCGCTGCTGACCCTGGTCGCGATCGTCTACCTGTACACCCAGTCGCAAACGTTCGACATCCTGGCCTGGCATCAATTGCCGCTGACGATGAAAGAACAGGTTCTGATCTTCATCGCCTTCTTCATGGCCTTCGCCGTGAAAGTGCCGATGTGGCCGGTGCACACCTGGCTGCCGGATGCCCACGTCGAAGCGCCGACCGGCGGTTCGGTCGTGCTGGCCGCGATCATGCTGAAGCTGGGCGCCTATGGTTTCCTGCGCTTCTCGCTGCCGATCACCCCGGATGCCAGCCAGTACCTGGCCCCGGTCGTCATCGCCTTGTCCCTGGTGGCCGTGATCTACATCGGCCTGGTGGCCCTGGTGCAGAAAGACATGAAGAAACTGGTCGCCTATTCGTCGATCGCACACATGGGCTTCGTGACCCTGGGCTTCTTCATGTTCAACGACCTGGGCGTGCAGGGCGGCCTGATGCAGGCGATCTCGCACGGCTTCGTGTCGGGCGCGATGTTCCTGTGCATCGGCGTGCTGTACGACCGTGTGCACTCGCGTGAAATCGCCGACTACGGTGGAGTGGTGAACACGATGCCGAAGTTCGCCGCCTTCGTCGTGCTGTTCTCGATGGCCAATGCCGGCCTGCCGGCGACCTCGGGCTTCATCGGCGAGTTCATGGTGATCCTGGGCGCGGTCGAGTTCAACTTCTGGACCGGTGTCGCATCGGGTACCGCCCTGATCCTGGGCGCGGCCTACTCGCTGTGGATGGTCAAGCGCGTCATCTTCGGGCCAGTGGCCAACAAGAAAGTCGCCGCGTTGACCGACCTGAACGGCCGTGAGTTCGCCATCCTGTCGGTGCTGGCAATCGCCACCCTGGCGATGGGCCTGTACCCGGCGCCGATCGCCGAGACGCTGCAAGTCTCGGTCACCGACCTGCTTCAGCACGTCGCAGTCAGCAAAGTGCCTCAATAAAACGCCATGAATGAAATGAACTCGACCCTGTTATCGGCTGCCGACACCAATCTGGCGCCGGTCTATGCCGAAATCTTCCTGCTGATCGCGACGTCGGCGATCCTGCTGATCGACCTGTTCCTGAAAGAGGGCAAGCGCAACCTGACCTACGGCCTGTCGCTGCTGGCGATCGGCGGCTGCGCGATCTTCTCCTTCATGGACTTCAACGCCGGCACGACCGTGTACACCTTCAGTGGCATGTACGTGGCCGATCCGATGTCGAACCTGCTCAAGATGTTCACCTACCTGGCCACGGCCATGACCATCGTCTACTCGCGCCAGTACGCCGGCGAGCGCGGCATGATGTCGGGCAACCTGGGCGGTGAGTTCTACACGCTCGCGCTGTTCTCGATGCTGGGCCAGATGATCATGATCTCGGGTAACAGCATGCTGTCGATCTACCTGGGCCTGGAACTGATGTCGCTGTCGCTGTATGCGCTGGTTGCACTGCGCCGCGACCATGCGATCTCGACCGAAGCCGCGATGAAGTACTTCATCCTGGGCGCCCTGGCATCGGGCTTCCTGCTGTACGGCATCTCGATGATCTACGGCGCGACCGGCTCGCTCGACATCACCACCATCGCCCAGGTCACCGCCGCCGAAGGCGCGAACCGCACCATCCTGGTGTTCGGCCTGGTGTTCGTGGTGGCCGGCCTGGCCTTCAAGCTGGGCGTGGTGCCGTTCCACATGTGGGTGCCGGACGTCGTGCAGGGTTCGCCGACCGCCGTGACCCTGCTGCTGGGCGGCGCGCCGAAGATCGCCACCTTCGCCATCGTGATCCGCCTGCTGGCCGAAGCGCTGCCTTCGATGGCCTTCGACTGGCAGCAGATGCTGCTGGTGGTCGCCGTGCTGTCGCTGGCCTTCGGTAACGTCACCGCGATCGCGCAGACCAATATCAAGCGCATGCTGGCTTACTCGACCATCGCGCAGATGGGCTTCGTGGTGCTGGCCCTGGTGGTCGGCAACGTCGATGGCGACACCACCAATGCCGCAGCCGCCTACAGCGCCGCGATGTACTACACCATCATCTACGTGCTGACCACGGTGGGCACCTTCGGCCTGATCATGATGCTGGCGCGCGCCGGCCATGAGGCGGAGCTGATCAGCGACTTCAAGGGTCTCGGCAAGCGCAGCCCATGGTTCGCGATCGTCGCCACGATCCTGATGTTCTCGCTGGCCGGCGTGCCGCCGATGGTGGGCTTCATCGCCAAGTACGCCGTGATCCAGGCCGTCGCCGACGCCGGCATGGTGTGGCTGGCCGTCGTGGCCGTGATGTTCTCGCTGATCGGCGCGTTCTACTACCTGCGCATCGTCAAGACCATCTGGTTCGACGAGGCGCTGGACACGAACGCGATCGCGACGCCGTTTGATGCGCGCGTCATCATGTCGCTCAACGGCGTCGCCATCGTCGTGCTGGGCATCGTCCCCGGCGGCCTGCTGGCGATCTGCTACAGCGCCATGCAGGCGACCCTGGCGAACTGAGGCTGACAAATGGACAGCTCGCTGGCCGCACTGCTGGTGATTGCCCTCGCGCTGGCGGGGGCCAACCTGCCGTTCGTGAACGAGCGCCTGTTCGGCTTCGTGCCGGTCCCGGCCGGCAACGGTAAGGCCACGGACGGGGAGCCGCGCAACAAGGCTTTCGCGCTGCGCCTGCTCGAGCTGGTGGTCTTGTACTTCGTCGTCGGGCTGGTCGCCAGGCTGCTCGAATCGCGCATCGGCTCGGTGTTCGTGCAGACCTGGGAGTTCTATGCCATTACCGGCTGCATGTTCCTGGTACTGGCGTTTCCCGGCTTCGTGATGCGGTATATGCGCAAGCGGCGCCAAGTCTAACCAGTACAGTCAACCGTCGTTCCCGCGCAGGCGGGAACCTGAGTTTGCCAGCGTATCGGTAACGCACGCAGACCTGGGTTCCCGCCTCCGCGGGAAGTCTTTTTTTGCGGTGCAAGAAAAGACGTATTTCTGGCTTATGATATTTCTACCTGCGTAAAGAATGGAGCCCATAGTGTCGGAACTCAAAGAAACCCGCATCGACGGCGGCGTCGTCTACGACGGCCATTTCCTGAAAGTCGAGAAAGACCGCATTCGCCTGCCGGACGGCTCGGAGAGCCAGCGCGAGTTCTTCCGTCATCCCGGCGCCGTCGTGATCCTGCCGCTGCTGCCCGACGGCCGCGTGCTGCTCGAGCGCCAGTTCCGTTATCCGAACTCACAGGTCTTCATCGAATTCCCGGCCGGGAAGATCGACCCGGGCGAAGACCATCTCGCATGCGCCAGGCGCGAGCTCAGGGAGGAAACCGGCTACACGGCGGGACGCTGGCGCTTCGTCTGCACCATCCACAATGCGATCGCCTATTCGGACGAGCACCTCGAGATCTTCCTGGCCGAAGACCTGACCGCGGGCGAACAGCAGCTCGACGCCGGCGAGTTCCTGGAAATCTTCAGCGTCACCGTGCCCGAGCTGCTCGAGATGGTGCGCAAGGGCGAGATCACCGACGTCAAGACCATCATCGGCGCCTTCTGGCTCGAGAAGATCCTGGCCGGCGACTGGACGCCTGCCTGACCATCATGCGGCCGCGCCGGAGCCTGGCCGCGCTGTCGGCCGCGTTGGCGGTTCTATCCGTCGCCCCGGCCCCGGCCCAGGCCCGTACCCCGTTCCAGGCGCAATGCGAGGACACCATCGGCGAGACGATCTCGGTGCTGTCCAGCCGCAGCGAAGGCTACCGCATCGACACCACGCGCTCCTACTTCGACCTGACGCGCCTGAAGGGCAGCGTGCGCCGCGGTTCCTGGGTGCTGGGCCTGACGCATACCGAGGCGCGGGTGAGCATCAAGGTCGGCGGGCGCATGTTGACGGACCGGGCCAGCGGCTACGAATGCGTGGCGCCGCGCATCGACGTCAACCTGTATTACGCGCCGATCGTGATCTACGTCAGCCGCGAATTCCCGCCGGGATCGTGTTCCTACCGGGAAGTGCTGGCCCACGAGATGCGTCATTTGCAGGCCTACCAGGATTTTTTGCCGAAGGCCGAAGCCATCGTCCGCGCCCGGCTGGCGGCGCGCTTCGCCGGCAAGCCGCTGTATGCGCCGATCGGACAAGCGCGATCCCTGCTCCAGCGCGAAGTCGACCGCAGCTGGATGCCCTACATTAAACGTGAGATGGAAAAAGTCGAAGTATTGCAGGCAGCCATTGATACGCCGCAGGAATACGCACGCCTGGGCAAGGTTTGCGCAGGTGAGGTACAGTCTTTGCTTAGACAGGCACCACGAAGCAGTTCATGACGACCGAACAAGCAAACGACACGAACACGGCAGTGCAGCAGCACGTCGCCCTCATTCCGGCGGCCGGCGTCGGCGCCCGCATGGCGGCCGGCAGCCCCAAGCAATACCTGGCCATCGGCGCCAAGCCCATGCTGCGCCACACGGTCGACGCCTTTCTTTCCAGCCCGCTGATCGCCCACACTTATGTGGTGGTGAGCGCGGATGATCCCCTTATCGACGGCGTGCTGCCTGACGCGCAGGAACAGGGCAGCCGCGTCACCGTGCTGCGCTGCGGCGGCGCGACCCGCATGGAGTCGATCCGCAACGGCCTGCATGCGCTGGCCGACGTGCTCAGCGCGCAAGACCGCGTGCTGGTCCACGACGCCGCCCGGCCTGGCCTGAACGCCGCGCTGATCGAACGCCTGATCGTCGAGACCGGCGACCATGCGGCCGGCGGCCTGCTGGCCCTGCCGGTGGTGGACACCGTCAAGCGCAGCGCCGCCGACGCGGTCGCCACCGTCCCGCGCGACGGGCTGTGGCTGGCCCAGACCCCGCAAATGTTCTCCTACGCGCTGCTGTGCCGCGCGCTCGACGCGGCCACCGACCCGGCCGCGATCACCGACGACGCCAGCGCGGTCGAAGCGCTGGGCCTGGCGCCGAGACTGGTCGAAGGCCATCCGCGCAACCTGAAAGTCACGCTGCCATCCGACATCCGCATCGCCGAGATGTACCTGGCGCTCGATTCCACCATTTGACCGACACGAACCACACACCATGGCACTCGCATCCTACAACCCCCATCCTCCGTTTCGCATCGGCACCGGCTACGACAACCACGCGCTGGTCGAAGGCCGCAAGCTGATCGTCGGCGGCGTCACCATTCCGCACCGCCTGGGCCTCCTGGGCCATTCCGACGCCGACGTGCTGCTGCATGCGATCATCGATTCGCTGCTGGGCGCGGCTGCGCTGGGCGACATCGGCAAGCACTTCCCGGACACCGACCCGATGTTCGCCGGCGCCGATTCCCGCACCCTGCTGCGCGAAGTCGCGCACCGCGTGCTGAACTCGGGCTACACCATCGGCAATATCGATGCCACCATCATCGCCCAGCAGCCGAAGATGGCGCCGCACATCCCGCTGATGGTCTCGCGCATCGCGGAAGACCTGGGCGTGTCGCCGCAGCAGGTGAACATCAAGGCCAAGACCAATGAAAAGCTGGGCTACCTGGGCCGCGAAGAGGGCATGGCGGCGCACTCGACGGCGCTCTTGATCCGGGCTGCCACAGAGTAGTATTGACGGGCTTCGGCAAGGGTCGAAAAGGCAATCTATAATTGCCTGATGACCAACGCCAATCCAGCACCGCCGTTCGACCCATCTCCGCGCGCGGCCTGGACCCTGATCCTGGTCGCCAGCGCCATCATGATGATCACGATGGGCGCGCGGCTGACCAGCGGCCTGTTCCTGTCGCCGCTGAACACGGCGACCGGGCTCGGCGTGGCCACCATCAGCTTCGTGATGGCGGTGGCCCAGCTGATGTGGGGCGCGGCCCAGCCGGTCTTCGGCGCCGTCGCCGACAAATACGGGCCGGGCAGGGTGATCGCCCTCGGCGGCCTGATGCTGGCGGCCGGCACCGCGCTCACGCCCTTCATGAGGTCGGAATGGGCGCTGCTGCTGACCATGGGCTTTCTGTCGGCGGCCGGGGCCGGCGCCGGCAGCTTCTCGATCCTGATCGGCGCTACCGCCCAGCGCCTGCCCGCCGAGCGGCGCGCCTTTGCCTCGGGTTTCATCAACGCCGGCGGTTCGTTCGGCCAGTTCGTGTTCGCGCCGCTGATGGGCGCCATCATCGCCGGCGCCGGCTGGATCTGGGCCATGCTCACCATGGCCGCCGCCACCTTGCTGACCATTCCATTGGCCTGGCCGCTGCGCGGCCGGAAAGCCGCTGCCGCTTCCGTCACTACATCTGCCGCCACGCCGACCGCGGCGGCGCCTGCGGCGTCCCAGCCGGCCGCACCGGCCATCTCGCTCGGCCAGCAGCTGCGCCAGGCCATGCGCGACCGCAGTTACATCTGCCTGCACCTGGGCTTTTTCACCTGCGGCTTCCACATCGCCTTCCTGGTGACCCACTTGCCGGGCGAGGTCGCGATGTGCGGCCTGCCGGCCAGCGTCTCGGCCACGGCCCTGGCCCTGATCGGCCTGTTCAACATCGCCGGCAGCCTGGGCGCCGGGATGCTGGCCTCGCGCTACCGCATGAAGTCGCTGCTGTTCTGGATCTATGCCAGCCGCGCCGTGCTGGTCGGGCTGTTCCTGCTGGCGCCCAAGACGGCGTGGACCTTCTACCTGTTCGCCGCCGCGCTCGGCGCCACCTGGCTCGCCACCGTGCCGCCGACGGCCGGCCTGGTCGGCAAGCTGTTCGGCGTGCGCTACCTGGCCACCCTGTTCGGCATGACCCTGCTGTCGCACCAGATCGGCGGCTTCTTCGGCGCCTGGCTGGGCGGCCTGGCCGTGGTGCACACGGGCGACTACAGCTGGATGTGGTATGCCGACATGGCGCTCGCGCTGGCGGCGGCCCTGGTGAACCTGCCGATCCGCGAAGCGGCCGTGGTGCGCGCGCCGAAGCTGGCGGGGGCCTGACGATGGCGCGAGACGCCTGGGCCTACCGCGAGGTGGCGGTCGAATCTGCGCTCGATGCGGCGAGCGGCAAGCCGCGCATCCGGCCGGTGTCGGGGCAGGCCTTTGCGACCGATATGCGGGTGCAGTGTTCGCGCAGCCTGCTCGACACCGAACGGTACCCGATCGGTACGCGCTTTCTGCTGTCGGTGCGGATCACGGACCGCCAGGGCGGCGCGCCGTTTCTCTATGCGTGGCATGGCGACCCGGTGGTCGTCATGACCAGGCCGCAGGTAAGGCGCTTCCTGGAGATGTACCGGCGTTTGCGGTTATGAAGGGGACGAAAAAAAGGCCGCGAAGTTCAACGAGATTCGCGGCCCTGGGTAGTCAGTCGACGCCGGGAGGAGGGACGCCGGCGCCGGTGGCCAGCACGAACAGGCTCAGGGCGATCCCGGTGCCGGCGATGGTCGCCAGCAGCGCCGCGGTGCGCGGCCTGGCGTTCTTGTGCGAGCGCCAGGCCGCATCGAGCAGGCCGATGCCGATCACCAGGTTCACGAACAGCATGGCGTCCATCGCGACTCAATCCCAGTCCAGCGCGCCTTTTTTCCACTCGTAGGCCAGGCCGATCGTGAGCAGGCCGAGGAACACCATCATGGCCCAGAAGCCGGTCGAGCCGATGTCGGTGACGACGACCGCCCAGGGCACCAGGAAGGCCACTTCCAGGTCGAACAGGATGAACAGGATCGCGACCAGGTAGAAGCGCACGTCGAACTGCATGCGCGCGTCGCCGAAGGCCTCGAAACCGCACTCGTACTGCGACAGTTTTTCAGGATCGGGGCGGTGCGGTCCCAGCACGCGGCCCAGCACCTGGGGCGCGACGCCGACCAGGATGCCGATGATGATGAACATGAGTACGGGGAAGTATTCTTCGAGATTCATGGTTCTGCTGCGCGGTGATGCGCGTGGGTGGATAAAGGAATGGTGCGGCCCCGACGGGCAAAGTTGGCTCGATTCTAACCGCATATAACCCTGTTGCCAACCAGGCATTTTGCGTGCAATTACTGTGTTTACGTCGGTATTTACCCGTAAATGACATCGATCCGCCCCGTGCGCGACGCAAACTGGTTATCATCGGGTGTTGGCAAATCGACCTCATCCAAAACCCAGAAGGAGCACCATGGCCTCGAAAAAAATCGCCGTCCTCGTCGGCAGCCTGCGCAAGGATTCATTCACCCGCCGCGTCGCCCACAGTCTGATCGAACTGGCGCCCCCAGGCCTCGAACTGACGATCGTCGAACTGCGCGACCTGTCGCTGTACAACGAGGACGACGAGACCGATCCGCCGCCCGCCGCATTCGCCGCGTTTCGCGACGCCATCCGCCAGGCCGACGGCGTCCTGTTCTGCACCCCGGAATACAATCGCTCGGTGCCGGGCGCGCTGAAGAACGCGATCGACGTCGGCTCGCGCCCCTACGGCAAGGCGGCCTTCGCTGACAAGCCGTGCGCCATCGTCAGCGTCTCTCCGGGCGCGCTGGGCGGCTTCGGCGCCAACCACCACCTGCGCCAGATGCTGCCGTTCCTGAACATGCCGACGATGCCGGCGCCGGAAGCCTATGTCGGCGGTGTCGCCGGCAAGTACGAGGGAGACAAGCTGGTCGACGAATCGTCGCGCGCCTTCTTCCAGAAATTCATGGCCGCCTTCGGCGCCTGGGTGGAGCAGCATGCCAAGTAACGGCTTGCCTTTGGCGGCGCCAGTCGGACCCCGCTACAGATGATCCGCGCGACCGACAGCAAGACCGATAGCAAGTTCGTGCCGCCGCCGCCGCGCGACCTGCCCACGCTGCTGGGCCGTCCGCCGGACGGCTGGCGCGCGCGCATGTTCGACGTCATCTTCGGCAACGATACGCCAGCCGGACGCCGCTTCGACATCGTGCTGGTGATCCTGATCCTGCTCAGCATCCTGGTGGTGATCCTCGACAGCGTGCCGGCCATCTACAGCCGGTATTCCGGCCTGACCTCGGTGCTCGAATGGGGCTTCACCCTGCTGTTCACGGTCGAATACATCGCGCGCCTGGTGTGCGTGCAGCGCCCGGTGCGCTATGCGCGCAGCTTCTACGGGATCATCGACCTGGTGTCGGTGCTGCCGACCTATCTGTCGCTGCTGCTGCCCGGCAGCCAGGTGTTCCTGGACGTGCGCATCCTGCGCCTGCTGCGGGTGTTCCGCATCTTCAAGCTGACCCTGTACATCGAGGAATACACGCGCCTGGGCGAAGCCCTGATCGCCAGCCGGCGCAAGATCATGGTGTTCCTGTCGGTGGTGCTGATGCTGATCCTGATCCTCGGCACCGTGATGTACGTGGTCGAGGGGCCGGATAACGGCTTCACCAGCATCCCGATGTCGATGTACTGGGCCACCGTGACCATCACCACGGTGGGCTATGGCGACATCGTGCCGCACACGCCGGTGGGCAAGGCGATCGCCTCGTTCATGGTGCTGCTGGGCTGGGGGATCCTGGCGGTGCCGACGGGGATCGTGTCGGCCGAGATGACGTCGCAGAAGATGTCGCGCCATGCACCGCGCGGCATCCCGCGCCAATGCGACGCCTGCGGCAGCGGCGACCACGACCCGCGCGCCCGCTTCTGCAAGGATTGCGGCGCGCCGCTGGCGCCGGCGCAAGGTTGACGCTGCGCGCGCACCGCACACCATGATGGTGCGCGGTGCACCGCGATCGGTCAGGCCATGGCGGCGTGCATCGTGTACCGCGACGGTGCATGCACCGGCGCACGCGGCGGCGCCGGGCGCGCCAGCGTCACCGGCGGCGGCACGGCGGCGTCGCGCTCGAGCCAGTAGTTGAACTGGCCGAAGCTGGGCAGCGCGCCGGCGTCGACGTCCTGGAAGAAATCCTCGATCATCTGGCGATAGGCGGCGCGGCGCGAGAAGCCGTCGTTGCTGGCGGCATAGCGCGCGGCGGCGGCGCGGAAGATCGCGCGCATCCGCTCGTCGGCATTGGTGCCAGTGCCGGCGCCCTTGCGCGGCCGGCCGCGCTTGATGCCGGCGGTGACCGCGCGGGTGCGGCCCGGCGCGCCCGAATTGCCGTAGTCGGGCAGCAGGGCGTCGGGCGTCTGGCCGCGCTCCCAGTAACGGCGCAGGTAGCGCAGGATGCTCGACTTCGACATGCCGTGGGCGGTCGCGTAGCCGGCCATCAGCGTGGCGCGCTGGCGCGGATCGACCAGGGCCTTGCGGTCGGCGTGCAGGGCGCGCACGGCCGACCAGGCCTTGGCCTGCAGGTTCAGGTAGCCCTGCGGCACCGGTTCGCGCGGCGGCGCCGCGGCGAACGGGTCGACCAGCAGGCGGCGTGCACGGCCGGAAGCCAGCGCGTCTTCCAGCGCCGCTACCGGCGTCGGCTCGGGCATGGCGGCATGGCTGCCCAGTTGATAGGTCCAGGCCAGCGCCTGCGGCTGCTCGATCCAAAGCACGCGGACCGTGCGGCCCGGCATTCCCGCGAATTCGACTACATCGTTCTGTCCAATCATCTCTACCTCCCACAAAGCCCTTGGAATCCAGGGTGCTTTCTGACATGCAAGGATCGGGCCAGCCCGCGTGCACTGGGAGACTGCACGTCTGGTGCACCTCAACTGTGCAGGAGTGGGAGCGTGTGAGTCGCGTTGGTCGTGCCAGGGCGCGCACGTATTCGATGCATATCCGATCTCATCGACGGAGAGGCGTGCATGTATCCGTTTTTGCAATCCGTGATGCCGGCCGTGCGCGCCCCCACGGCGCCAGGCCGAACAACGGCCGCGCCCAGGGCAGGCGGCGCACGGCTTCGTACAGCGCGAAGCTGCCGGTGGCGGTGAGCACCATCAGCAGCAGCGCCTCGACGCCTGGCGCGAGCTTGAGCGGCTTGAAGGCGTGCGCCATGACGACGATCAGGGTCTGGTGCGCGATATAGACCGGGAATACCGCATCGGTGAGGTAGCGGCGCGCCGGCCCGTCGCGGTCCAGGTGGCGGCGCGCGAAACCGCAGGCCGCGACGATGGCGCTCCAGGCGCACAGCGTGTACACGCAGCGCATGATGGGAACCCCGATCGCCATCATCTGCGCGCTGTGTTCAATGTGGGGCGCGGCATGCCAGGCCACGATCGCGGCCCACCCGGCCAGCGCGATGCCGAGCGCGATCCAGCGCGCGCGCTCCATGCGTTCCCACACGGGACGGCTGCTCGCCACCAGGGCGCCGAGCAGGAATATCGGCAGGTAGGTGGCGTGATTGAACCAGTCGTCGACCAGCGCGTGGGTGCTCGGGAAGCGGTCGGCCAGCAGGATACGCACGATCGCCATGAACAGCGCCGGCAGCACGATCAGCTTCCAGCCGCCCAGGGCGGCCGCGGTGCGCGCGGCGAGGGCCTCGATGCGGGCATTGCCCAGCAGCGCCGCGCACGCGGCGAGCACCAGCGTGTACACCCACAGGTAGGCGACGAACCACAGGTGGTTCCAGGTCGGCAGAACCAGGCAGCCGTCCTGGCAGAAGCCGCCGTAGCCGACGAGGTAGTGGCGCATGAAGGCCATGAAGCCGTCGGCATAGCCGAGCTTTTCGACCACTTCGAGCCAGGGCTGGGGCGGCACGATCACCAGCATGCCGAACAGCAGCGGCAGCAGCAGGCGCAGGCTGCGCCGGCGCACGAAGGTTCCCGGCGCCATCTTGCGCAGCAAGAAATGCGAGGCCGCGCCAGCCACGAAGAACAGCAGGCTCAGGCGCCACGGCGAGGACAGCAGCATGAACGGCTCCGGGCCGGTCCCGGCGTGCGGACTTTTCACGTGCCAGTCCCAGCTCACGTAATACATGCCCACGTGATAGGCGATCAGTACGAAGAAGGCCAGGATACGGACCCAGTCGAGGAAATACAGGCGTTGATTGCTTGCTGAAGTGGTTGGCTGCATGGCGCGCTCTTGTCGTGATGGAGGCGCCAGCATCGCGCGCCTCACGGCAAGAGGCCAGCGCCAGGGGGCGAACCGGGCTTTACGTGGGGCGAGCCGGCTCCAGCCGTTCGATCAGGGCGGGACGATACTGGCGGCTGCACGGCACCCGCGCGCCGCTGCGCAGCACCAGTTCGCAATCGCCCTTGTCGAGCGGCTCGATGCGCGCGACGGCCGACAGGCGCACCGCCGCGCGCCGGTGGCAGCGCACGAAGGCCGGGCCGAGCTGGCCGAGCAGGGCGCCGAGGGGCTGGCGCAGCAGCGGGGCGCCGGCGGAGGTGTGCAGCGCCACGTAGTTGTCGGCCGTCTCGAGCCACTCGATATCGGCCACCTGCACCACGCGGGTCGCCCCGCGCTCGCTCACCAGCAGCTGGCGCGGCGCACCGGCTGGCGGCGGCGCCGCCTGCATCGGCGCCGCCAGGCGCGCGCGCAGCCGTTCGAGCGCCCGGTGCAGGCGGGCCTGGTCGAAGGGCTTGAGCAGGTAGTCCACCGCCTCGCTGTCGAAGGCGCGCAGCGCATAGTCTTCGTGGGCGGTGACGAACACCACCAGCGGCGCCGGCGCCGGCAGCGAGGCGGCCAGGTCGATGCCAGACAGTTCCGGCATCTCGATATCGAGCAGCAGCGCATCCGGCCGTTCGCTTTCCACCATGCGCAGGGCCTCGACGCCGTCGACCGCTTCGCGCACCGACGCGATGCCAGGGGCCAAGGCCAGCATGCGGCGCAGCCGCTCGCGCGCCGGGCGTTCGTCGTCGACGATCAGCAGGTGCATGGCAGCCTCATTTCCGCGCGCACGCCGGCCGGCGCCAATGCGATCAAGGCCAGGCTTGCGTTTGCTCCGTGCAGGGCCGCCAGCCGCGTGCGCAGGTTGGCCACGGTGATGCCGGGCGTGCATGCGTCGTCCAGCACGCCGCCGTCGTCCTCGACCCGCACGACCATCGTGTCGCCGTCGATGACGGCCGCGACCCGGATCGCGGTCGCCTCGCGGCGTCGTACGACCGTGTGCTTGAACACGTTCTCGAGCAGCGGTTGCAGGCTGATGGCGGGCAGCATGACGTCCAGCGCCGCCGGATCGACGTCCCAGGCCAGCGTCACCCGTCCGTCGAAGCGCTCGGCCATCACCGCCGCATAGTCCTGGCATAGGCGCAGCTCGTCGCGCAGGCGCGCCTGCGGCCGCTCGCCCAGGGCCAGGGTGGCGCGCAGCACGTCGGCCAGCCGCACCAGCGTGGCGTCGGCGCGCGCCACGTCGGTATGCATCAGGGAAGAAATCGTATTCAGCGCATTGAACAGGAAGTGCGGCTGCATCTGGTGCGTCAGGCGTTCGAGCTGGGCTTCGCGCAGCAGGGCGCCGGCCTGCTCGGCGCGCACTCTTTCCTTCATCATCTCGCGATAGGACAAGAGGCCGAAGCCGATCGTCGTGAACAGGCCGAAGAACACCGAGATCTTGAGCGCCTCGTAGACGAACACCTCCGACCAGGGGTGGTGCTCGTAGCGGGCGCCGGCCAGCGCATACACGCCGTGGCGGATCGCGAACACGATGGGCGTGAAGCCGAACCAGTACAGCGGCAGCCAGCGCAGTTGCCGGCCGAACCAGCGCCGGGGCGTGGCGACCAGCGCATCGTCGCCGCGGCTGAAGCGGCGCTGGACCAGGAACAGGATGGTCGCCACCACGGCCGACGAGGTCTCCCACAGGATCGGCTGCCAGAACGCGGCGCCGCCGTCGCGCCGGTAATCCTCGAGCGCCACCAGCACCATCAGGCTCCAGAACAGGACCCAGGCGATGCCGGCGACGGCGAGGCTGCGGTTTGCGCGCTGTGACGAAGAAGGCACGATTGGCGTTCCATCTGAGAAAGGCCCGATCATCGTGCATCGGCCCACGATTGTCAAAACGGCGTGCGGTGGCGGATGTGACAATTGGTGACGATTGCCATGCCTCCGAGCTCATCGTGCGACAATAAGCAATGCGTACACTCGGCCCATACAGCGACGATTCCAACAATCCGCAACAGATGCGGGCACTGCTTGCCACCCACGACTGGACGTCCACTTCCCTGGGCGAGCCGGGCGCCTGGCCGGTCGAGCTGCGCGTGGCGCTCGACCTGATGCTCGATGCGCCGCATCCGACCCTGGTGTGCTGGGGCGGGCGCTACCTGATGCTGTACAACGACGCCTATGCGGCGCTGCTCGGCCGGGCCCATCCGGGCGCGCTGGGCAGGCCGCTGAGCGAGGTCATGCCCACCATCTGGCCCGATATCGAGCCGCTGGCCGACGCCGCCATGGAGGGACGGCCCGGCCACGTCGAGGACCTGTGCGTGACGCTGCCGCCGGGCGGCGAGGCGCGCCAGCGCTGGTTCAGCGCGTCCTACGTACCCTTGCGCGGCCTCGATGGCACGGTCGGGGGCTTCGTCCATACCGCGTTCGAGACCACCGGACCGGTGCTCCAGGCGCGCCGCGCCGACCAGGCCCGGCAGGCCAGCGAAGCGCGCCTGTCGGCGGTGTTCGACAGCCTGCCGGTGGGCGTGGCCGTGACCGACATCCATGGCGCGGTCGTGCTGGCCAACGACGCGATGCGGCGTTATCTGCCGACCCAACAGCTGCCGTCGCTGGACGAGCGGCGATCCGGACGCTGGACCTTGCTCGATGCCGAAGGCAGGCCGGTGGCGCGGGCGGACTTTCCCGGTGCGCGGGCGCTGCGCGGTGAACGCGTCGTGCCGGGAGTGGAGGCCTTGTACCGCGAGGACGGCGGCCCCGCGATCTGGGCCCACATCAGCTCGGTGCCGATCGTCGACGCCGACGGCATGATCAACGGGCAGGTCTCGGTGGTCACCGACATCGACCGCGTCAAGCGTACCGAGGCGGCCCTGCGCGAGTCCGAGGAAAAGTACCGCAAGCTGTTCGAGGAAGTCGACGAAGCCTTCTGCATTCTCGAAGTGACCTTCGATGCCAGCGGCGCGCCCGTCGACCTGGTGTTCCTTGAGGTGAACCCGATGTTCGCGATCCAGAGCGGCATTTCCGACGCCAGGGGGCGCTCGGTGCACGAGCTGGCGCCCGGCCTCGAATCGGTCTGGCTGGAGCGCTACGGCGCCGTGGCGCGCACCGGCGAGTCGGTCCTGTTCGAGGAATATTCGCCAAAGCTCGGGCGCTGGTTCGAAGTCAACGCTTCGCGCATCGGCGAACCCGAGGCGCGCCACGTGGCGCTGGTGTTCCGCGACACCAGCGAGCGCAAGCGCATCGAGGAAGACATGCGGCGCCTGGCCCGCGAGGCGTCGGAAGCGAGCCGGCGCAAGAGCGAATTCCTGGCGGTGCTGGCGCACGAGCTGCGCAACCCGATGGCGACCATCCGCACCGGCCTCGAGATCATGCGCCTGCGCGCCGACTGTCCCGACACCATGGCGCGCGTGCGCGAGATGCTCGAGCGCCAGACCCACCAGCTGTCGCACCTGGTCGACGACCTGCTCGACGTCGCCCGCGTCAGCAGCGGCAAGATCGAGATCCGCAAGCAGCTGGCCGACCTCAACCGGGTGATGGCGAGCGCGGTGGAGACCAGCACGGCGGTCATCCAGGGCGCGCGTCATCGGCTCGAGGTCATCCTGTGGCCGGAGCCGCTGTTGCTCGACCTCGATCCGACCCGCATCGCCCAGGTGGTGAGCAATCTGTTGACCAACGCCGCCAAGTACACCCCGCCCGGCGGCGACATCCGCCTGGAAGTGCGCAAGGATGCGGGCCAGGCCACCATCGCGGTGAGCGATACCGGCGTCGGCATCCTGCCCGAGCACCAGGAGGCGATCTTCGAGATGTTCGGCCAGGTCGGCGACCATGGCGGCCTGGCCCAGGGCGGGCTGGGCATCGGCCTGTCGCTGGTGCGCCAGCTGGCGACCCTGCACGGCGGCGCCGTCTCGGTGCACAGCGCCGGCGCCGGCCAGGGCAGCACCTTCACCGTGCGCTTGCCGCTCGGCGCGCAGCCAGGCGCCGGGCAGGGCGAGGGCGGGCAGGCGCCGCGGCAAGAGCTGCGGGCGCTCCCGCGTCGCCGCTTCCGCGTCCTGGTGGTGGACGACAATACCGATGCCGCCGAGAGCCTGTCGCTGCTGCTGCAGATGAACGCCCACGAGATCCGCACCGCGACCAATGGCCGCGACGCGCTGGCGCTGGCGCGCGACTTCACGCCCGACATCGCCTTCCTCGACATCGGCATGCCGGGCATGACCGGCTACGAGCTCGCGGCGCGGCTGCGCGCGCTGCCGGGGCTGGCGCGCACGACCCTCGTCGCCGTCACCGGCTGGGGTTCGGAAGAAGACCAGGCGCGCTCGCGCGAGGCTGGCTTCGACCATCATTTCACCAAGCCGATCGCGGCCGAGACGGTGAGCCGGCTGCTGGGTGCGCTTGGCTAGCGCGGCCGGGGGCGCTCAGTTGCCGCCACCACGCTCCGCATCGATCTCCTTCTTCATCGCCCCGACCTGGTCGATGTAGTCGGCCACTGGCACGCCCGGACTGGCGCGCAGCTCGGGCGGCAGCAGGACCGGCATGTACAGCTCGTCGGCGGTGCGGCCGTGGCGCTGCATGTTCCCGGCCAGGATCAGGCTCGACACCAGCACCGCCAGCGCGCCGCAGGCCAGTCGCAGGCGGCGCCGGTATTGCGGCGTGACGGTGGCGAGGTGGAAGTAGACCGCCACCGCCACCGTCGCCACCGCCATGTGCGACGCGTACGCGGTCAGCCATTCGAGCGACCAGGCATAGGCGACGACGCTGGCCAGCAGGCGCAGCCCCACCAGCGCCGTCAGCGCGCAGCCATAGATGAACAGGTGGCGCCCGAGGCGCGCGCGGCGCCCGAACAGGCGGTTGCCGAAAGCCCACAGGCCGGCCCACGCCAGGCCGATGCCGCTGGCGGCGGCCGGGAACAGGGCGTAGCGCTCCAGGTCGTTGCTGGCGTCCGTCAGCCAGGCCACCAGCAGCGCCGCCAGCACGGCCAGCACGATGCCGGCGGCGCCCGGCAGCATGCCTTCCCAGCCGTGCATGGTGCGGTCGACCAGTTCCGGCGCCACACGGTGCGCGGCGCCGCGGATGCGCAGCGAGGTATGGCCCATGCGCACCACGGTGTCGCCGTCGATCGCCAGTTCGTCCTTGATGCGCCGGCTCTTGTGCACGATGCCGTTGCGGCTGCCGAGGTCGCGCAGCCGCAGCCGCCCGTCCAGGCCGGCCTCGACCACGGCGTGATGGGCGGCTGCGTAGTCGTCGTCGACGATGAAGTCGTTGTCGTAGGCGCGGCCCATGCGGATCGGCAGCGCCGCCACGCGATGGCGGTGCAGCACCTCGCCGTTGCGGGCCAGGGTTTCGATGGTCCACGGGCCGCGCAACGACGCGGTGCGCGCCGGTGCGCCCGCCGGCGAGTGCAATGCCTGGCTGGTGTGCTCGCTCATCGCCGTCCACTGCGCCCGAAGGCGCCCAGGTAGGCGCGCGTGACGCGCAGGCCGTTCTCGTAGGAGACGCCGGACACGTCCAGGCGGCTCTGCAGGCTCGATTGCGAGGCATCCAGGCTGGCCGTGAGCAGGGTGAAGTTGTACAGGCCCTCGAACTTGCGGTAGGCGCGCACGCAAGTGACGGCGCGCAGCGGCAGGGTCCGGGTATGCACGAAGCGTTCGGTGCAGAACGGCTTGGTCAGGCGCGGATCGCCCGTGCTGCCCAGGTTGTTGACCTGGAAGGTATCGCTGGCCAGCGTCGCGAAGCGCATCGGATCCATGGTGCCGCTGCGGATGTACTGGTGGGTCATGGACACGTTGCCGGTCTGCTGCACGTCCGACACGAACACCGCCGACTGCATCACGCAGCTCATCGAATCGGTGCTGTAGACCGCGCCGCGGGCATTCGAACGCCCCCAGCAGCGCACCTCGCCCGATTCGCGCACCGGCACCAGGTACTGGCCCATGCCCTTGAGCGTGAGGGGTTCCTCGAGCAGCTTGTCGACCATATTGCCCTGGTGCGCCAGCAGCTGCTTGCCGATCAAGGGATTGAAATCGGCCGGCGGGGCGGCCTGTTCGGCCACCTTGCGCAGCAGCTCCTGCGCATGCTTGACCGGCACCAGGAAGCTGACCGACTCGCCGTCGCGCCGGCGCGAGACGTTGATGCCGGCCACGGTGCCGCTGGCGGTCACGCTAGGCCCCCGCTCATGCCCGAGTTGATCGGGCCGGAAAAAATCAGGCGGTCGTAGAAGCTGCGCGTCAGCACGCCGTTATAGGCGCCTTCCGAGATCGCGAAGCCCAGGTCGAGAGGATTGCCGAGCGAGTACAGGCGCTGCCCCTGGCGCAGCCGCACCGGCTGCTCGGGCACCTTGAAGAAGCCGCTGCCGTTGCGGTTGATGCGCACCACGGCCAGGTCGTGCAGCACGTCGACCGCCATCAGCTCGACCGGGCCGGTGTTGCCGTCGGTGTCGATGTATTCGGCCGTATAGATGGCGGGGTCGAGCGCCATCTGCGACACCACGTGGTAATTGGTCAGCGCCAGGTTGCTGGTGCCGACCAGGAAGCCTGAGCCGACCGTCGACTGGGTGCGGCCGTTCTTGAGCAGCATGCGGATCTGCAGCAGGTCGCCGCGCGCGGAGTCGTACAGGTCCTGGGCCGCCAGCGAAGGTTCGGGCAGGGCGTCCTGGGCCTCGGTCTCGCCCGGCAGCGGCGCGTTCGGCGTGGCCGCGGGCGCGGTATCGACCGGCATCTGGGGCGCGCCAGCGGCGGCCCCGGCGGTGTTCTGGGTCGTGCGCGGCGCGGGCGGAGCAAGATTCTGCGGCTGGGGCTGGGCAGCGGCCGGCGGCGACGTCGCCTCGAGGGCGATGCCGATGGCGGTGCAGGTCAGCAGGAGTGCCAGGACAGCTCGTTTCATGCAATAGTTTGATGGCAGTGTGAGATGCTATCTTGCCACCGGATCAACGCGCGTTGCGCGCGTTAGCGCACGTTTACGCGCAATTACGATGCCGATGCCGGCGTCTTGGCGGGTTCGACCAGCGCCTGTTCGCCCTGTTCGACGGCGGTCAGCGGCGCCATCATGTGGCCCAGCTTGGCCTGCTTGGTGTTCAGGTAGCTGTTGTTGTAGGCATTGCGGTTGACCAGCAGCGGCACGCGCTCGGCGACCGTGACGCCGATGCGGTTCAGGGCGTCGATCTTGCGCGGGTTGTTGGTCATCAGGCGCACCGACTTGATGCCGAACTGCTCCAGCATCGGCCGGCACAGCTCGTAGTTGCGGGCATCGGCATGGAAGCCCAGCTGCAGGTTGGCCTCGACCGTGTCGGCCCCGGCTTCCTGCAGGCGGTAGGCGCGGATCTTATTGACCAGGCCGATGCCGCGGCCCTCCTGGCGCAGGTAGAGCAGGATGCCGCGGCCTTCCTCGGCTATGCGCTGCAGCGCGCCTTCGAGCTGGGCGCCGCAGTCGCAGCGTTGCGAAAACATCACGTCGCCGGTGAGGCATTCGGAATGCACCCGCGCCAGCACCGGTTCGCCGGTCGACAGGTCGCCCAGGGCCATCGCCAGGTGTTCCTTGCCGGTGGCCGGTTCGACCCAGGCATGCAGCGTGAACTGGGCCCACGGCGTCGGCAGCGCGCACGAGGTGGCATAGTCCAGCAGGGAAGGCGGCGTGAGTGCGGCGGCGGCGGTGGCTTGCATGACGGTGTTTCCAATCGATGTCGATGTACTTATAGCCGTGAAGTTTACCGGAAATCGGGCATGGCCGTGTGGAATCACCTGCTTTTCGGCCCGCAGCGCCGCCTACTCTGCCGTAAGGAAGACCAACACTGTTTATGCGTGCTGGATGGAATCCGGTCATGACGCACAATTGACCAAGTCTCCTCTTGCCGGATGCCGGGATGCGCGTGATACGCTGGCAAAACAATAATTCCAGGTGCCGCATGCCAAGTCTCCCTCGCTTTCCTTCCAGCCTGACTCCGCGCGGCCTCGGCGCCTGGCTCGCGCTTGCGTTCTCGGGGCTGACCGTGGTCCTGACCCTGCTGCTGGTCGAAGTGGTCGAGCGCGCCGCCACCGACCAGGTCAAGAGCAGCATCGGCAGCGGGCTGGGCGAAATGGCGATGCAGACCGCCGACAAGCTCGATCGCGGCATGTACGAGCGCTATCGCGAGGTGCGGCTGATGGCGCGCCGCGGCGACCTGGTCGCGGCCGGCACGTCGCACGCCGAACGCCGCCGCATCCTGGGCGACATGCAGTCGACCTACGGCTACTACGAGTGGATCGGCATGGCGGCCCTCGACGGCACGGTGCTGGTCGAGGCGCGCGGCCTGCTGGAAGGGAAGAACGTGGCCAAGCGGCCGTGGTTCATGAATGCCCTCGACGGCACCTACGTCGGCGACGTCCACGAGGCGGTGCTGCTGGCCAAGCTGCTGCCGGTGCAGGAGGGGAGCCGCGCCGCTTCGTCGACGTCGCGTTTCCCTGGCTGGATGCGAACGGCAAGCCGGCCGGCGTGCTGGGCACCCACCTGTCGTGGGAATGGGCGCGCGACGTCGAGCGTTCGATCATCGCGCCGGTGCAGGCGCGTAACCGGGTGCAGGCGCTGATCGTCAGCGCCGAGGGCGTGGTGCTGCTGGGCCCCGAGGGCCTGCAAGACACGAAAGTCGACCTGCCCAGCCTGCGCCAGGCGCGCCAGGGTCGCACCGGCTACGCGGTCGAGCGCTGGGAGGACGGGCGCGACTACCTGGTCGGATACGCCGCCACGCGCGCGGTGGGCGACTATCCGGGCCTGGGCTGGCACGTGCTGGTGCGCCAGGACCTCGAGGACGCCTATCTTCCGGTGCGCGAGCTGCGCGCCCGCGCGCTGTGGAGCGGCGCCGCGCTGGCGCTGCTGTTCTCGCTGGCCGGCCTGCTGCTGGCGCGCCGCATCACGCGTCCCTTGCAGGCACTGGCAGCGTCGGCCGACCATCTGCGCCGCGGCGACAGCCAGGAGCTGGTGCCGGCGCGGCGCGGCTATACCGAGGTGCGCCAGCTGTCGGGCGCGCTCAATGCGCTGGTGACGGCGCTGGTGGACCGGCGCGCCGAGCTGCAGACGCTGAACGACACCCTCGAACAGCGGGTCGAGCAGCGCACCCGCGAACTGGAGCGCGCGCTGGCCTCGGTGCGCGCCAGCGAGCAGCGCATGGCCACCATCGTCGGGGCGGCGCAGGACGCCTTCATCGCGGCCGACCAGCGTGGCATGATCCTCGACTGGAATCCGGCCGCCGAACGCATGTTCGGCTGGAGCCGTCACGACGCGGTGGGATGGCCTTTGGCCGAGATGATCCTGCCGGAGCGCTACCGCGCCAGCATCGTCAAGGCGCTGCGCGGCTTCCACCAGGGCGGCAAGTTTGCGTATGGCCGGCGCCTGGAGCGGATCGTGGTCAACCGCCAGGGCGCGGAATTCACGGTCGAGACCACGGTGGCGCTGGCGGGCGAGGGTGAGGACGCCTTCTTCAGCATCTTCCTGCACGATATCTCCGAGCGCAAGAAGGTGGACCGCATGAAGAGCGAATTCGTGTCCACCGTCTCGCACGAGCTGCGCACGCCGCTCACCTCGATCCACGCCTCGCTGTCGCTGCTCGACACCGGCATGGCCGGCGAGCTGCCGCCGGACGTGGCCAAGCTGATCCACATTGCCAGCCAGAGCTGCGAGCGCCTGATGCGGATGGTGAACGACCTGCTCGACATCCAGAAGATCGAGGCGGGCCAGATGGAATACCAGCGCAGCGTGCAGCCGCTGGCGCCGGTGCTGCGGCACGCGGCCGAGACGATGGAGGGCCAGGCGCGCCAGGCCGGCATCGCCCTGCGCCTCGACCTGCCGCCGGGCGCCGAAGGGGTGCAGGCCGCGATCGACCATGACCGCCTGGTGCAGGTGCTGAGCAACCTGCTGTCGAACGCGATCAAGTTCACGCCGTCCGGCAAGACGGTGACCGTGGGCCTGGCGCAGCGGCCGGGCTGGGCGCGGGTGAGCGTGACCGACGAGGGTCCGGGCATCCCGCCCGCATTCCAGGGCCGCGTATTCGATCGCTTCGCCCAGGCCGATGGCGCCGACTCGCGCCGCCGCAGCGGCACCGGGTTGGGGCTGAGCATCAGCAAGGCGATCGTCGAGGAGCACGGCGGCACGATCGGTTTCGAGACCCGGGCCGGGATGGGAACGCGGTTCACGGTGGAGTTGCCGCTGGGGTGATGGGTCCAGCGCCCTGCAATCTAGCGCAGCGCGTGCACCGCCATCCCGCCAAAGCTCTTCCACGCGCCAAACGACTGCTCCAGCTGCGGCAGCAGGCGCATCAGCGCTGGCTTGTCGAAGTGGAAGGTGGTGGCCGAGCCGGCGATGCCGCGCCGGTCTGCCAGCGCATAGGCTTGCGCCTCGTCCTGGGCTGCGGGCATCTTCAGCAGCACCAGCACCTTTTGCCCGCCCAGGTCGAACATCAGCAGGTCGCCCCTGGCGCCCGGTCCGACGCGCCGGTAGTGGCGTTCCACGCCGGTGCCGGCCGGTCCGGCCTCGAGCGCGATGCGCACCTGCTTGCCATGCTTGACGCCCCAGTCCAGGAAGGGCGCCGCGTGGCGCCGTATCTCATCGGGGGCGGTGCGGTAGTTGCGCACCGTTAGCGCATCCACGTGGCGCGCCAGGCCGCGCAGCAGCGCGTCCTCGTCGTTCCAGTCGGCCGGCGCCACGGCCTCGAGCCGCATCTTGCCGGCGGCCTCGCGCAGCGCGGCGAGCAGGTCGAGGTAATGCCCGTCGCGCGCCGCCTTCGGCAGCTTGTCGGGATCGAGCAGCTGGGGCTGGACGTCCAGCTGGACGCCCTTCAGGCGCTCCTGTGCGCCGGCCTGCGCGTTGTAGGCGGCGTAGGCGCGCATGCGGCCGACGGCGTCGGCGCGCGCGGTCGGCAGGATCAGGTCCGGCCCGTCCTCGAAGACGGTCACCGCGATGCCGCGGCCATCCGCCTGGCGCACGAAGGCCGCCAATGCCTGCGGCTCGGCGACCTGGCCGGCGCGCACCGGCACATTGATGAACAATTCGCCCAGCCCCTCGCTGGCGGCCCAGTCGAGCATGTCGTCGGCGCGTTCGCGCCAGGTGTTCGGGCTCCAGGCCCAGGTGGCGCGCGGCGCACGCCGGCGCACCTCGGCGGCGTCCTCGGGTTCTTGCGTGGACAGGCCCGGCCGCAAGGGGGCAGGGGCGGCGGCTGCTCCGCACCCAGCGTGTGGCCGGTGACGATGAACTCCTTGTCCCGCCGTTCGCCGCGCAGCAGGATCGTCTCGCCCGGCGCCGCGTTCCGTGGCAGGAAGTGCAGGGCCTGGACGCCGCTGGCGGCCACCTTGAGCGGCACGGCGCGGCAGCCGGGATCGGGCTTGCCCGGCGCTTCGGTGACGATGGCGCGCATGCGCGCGCCCAGGGCGGTGGTGTAGTCCTCGGTCACGGCGCCGGGCGAGGCGAGCGGGGCGCCAGGGCACAGCAGCAAGGTAGCGGCCCGGGCCGGCAAGGTCAGCGATGACAGCAGGAGCGGAAGCAGGAAAATGGAGCGCGGCATGACCCGAGTGTAAGCGACTCGGGCGATTCGCAGCGCCCGCTTAAGTGGCCGGCAGCAGGAGGCGCCTTACGCGCGCCAGCAGTTCGTTCGGCTGGAAGGGCTTGCTGACGAAGTCGTTGGCGCCGGCGTCGAGCGCGCGCACGGTGTCGCGCTCGGTGTTCTTGGCGGTCAGCATCAGGATCGGCACCGCCGCCCAATCGGCGCGCGCGCGGGCCAGGGCGACGATCTCGAAGCCGTCGAGATGGGGCAGCATCACGTCCATCAGCACCAGGTCGGGAATCTCTGGACTGGCGGCGACATACTCGCTCGCGGCGCGGCCGTCGGCCATGTGCGTGACGCGGTAGCCCTGGCGTTCGAGCATGAAACGCAATACCTGGGCGATGTGGTCGTCGTCTTCGACCACCAGCACCAGGGCGCGGGAGCGTGTTCGTTGAGCATGGTGGATTCTTCGTTGAATGTTCGATTATACCGATGCCCAAGCGGATTTTGGCGGGTGTATTGCTAGAGGGAATCACCTAGTCGGTGCTTTGCGCAGCGGATCGAGCAGGCCGCCCAAATCATTATGGTCGAGTTCGTACATCAGGGCCAGTAACTGGCCCAATTCGCCGCGCGGAAAGCCCTCGCGTGCGAACCAACCCAGGTAGTGGCCCGGCAGGTCGGCCAGCTTGCGGCCTTTATATTTCCCGTAGGGCATTTCGCGGATGAGGAGGAGGGAGAGGTGTTCGGCGTTCATCGTGCGGCACTTTAGCAAACAACGACGGCGTTGTAGCATTTGGATGACAAGGGGAGGAAATGTCATGGATGAGTTCAACCTGACGCGCTTCGTCGAGGCGCAGGAGCCGGTCTACGCCGATGTGCTGGCCGAATTGCGGGCCGGGCGCAAGCGCAGCCACTGGATATGGTACGTCTTTCCGCAGTTCAAGGGGCTGGGCAGCAGCGAGATGGCGCAGCGTTATGCCATCGCCTCAGAGGACGAGGCGGCCGCCTACCTGGCCCATCCGGTGCTGGGCCGGCGCCTGCGCGAATGCGCCGGCATCGTCGCCGCGCTCGACGGGCCGTCGGCGCACGAGATCTTCGGGTACCCGGACGAGCTGAAATTCCGCTCGTCGATGACGCTGTTCGCCGACGTGGCGCCGGACGAAGCCGTGTTCCAGGCCTGCATCGACAAGTATTTCGACGGCGAAGCCGACCCGGAAACGCTGGCGCGGGTGTAGGGATCGGGCCGGCGGTTCAGGCGTCGGCGAACTGCGCCAGCAATTCGTCGGGCCGGCCGCGCACCGCCACGTGCAGGATCACCGCGGTGCTGAAGCGCAGCGCCGGATGGCTGGCGCGGTGGCGGGCGAACCAGAACACCTCGTCCAGGTCGTCGTCCTCGTGCGCCGTGGTCAGCACGGTCTGTTCAGGCGCCACGTCTTCGTAATCGAACGCCTCCAGGGCCGCGTCCTCGACCGCCTCGTCCCAGCTCGCGCACTCCTTGCCCCATGCCAGCATGAAGCGGCAGCCGGAATCGACCAGCCAGCGCGCGACGTCCCAGCGCCACATCTCGTCGCTGTCGTCGTCGATCACCACCACGGCCATGAACGGCGCCAGGTGCTTCAGGTCGGGCAGGGCGTCGTGGGGACGCAGCTGCAGGTAATGGGCTTTGTGTGCTTGCATGGTGTCGATGCCGGAAAAGGTTGGCGGCATTATCGCCGCCCGGAGCCGATCATGCTAGTCGCCGGCGGTTCCCGCCAGCATGGCGCGCAGGCGCGCGCGCCGCCGTTCGAGTTCGCCCATCTTGGCTTCGATGGCGGCCAGCAGCTTGTGCTGGGCCGGCGCCGTCTCGGCGCACATGGCGGCGCCCTCGACCGCCAGCATGCAGTTGGGGAAGCCGCGGATCTCGGCCAGGGTGAAGCCGGCCGCGATCAGGCGCTGGATCTGGCGCACCCGGGTCACGGCGGCCGGCGGAAACACGCGGTAGCCGTTGGCGGCGCGACGGGCGCCGAGCAGGCCCTGTTGGTCGTAGTGGCGCAGCGAGCGCACGCTGGCGCCGGTCTGGCGCGCCAGCTCGCCGATCGCCAGCACTGCAGGGGAAGAATCGGATTGCATGCGGTTTTCGCTTGACCCTCACATTAATGTCAGGCTTCAGGATAGCATTTCATCGATCCTGGAGTACACCATGAACCTGAATCATCCATTCGCGCGGGCGCGCGCCCGCATCTTCCTGCTGGCCGCGATCCTCTTCGCCGCCTGTTCCCTGGCGCAGGCCGCGACCCGGCACGGCACCGTTACCGCGCCCGACGGCGTGACCCTGGCGGTGCAGGAATCCGGCAATCCGGACGGCCCCGCCATCCTGTTCATCCACGGCCTGCTGGGCAGTCACCTGAACTGGGATGCCCAGCGCGCCAGTCCGGCGCTGCAGGGATACCGCCTGATCAGCTACGACCTGCGCGGCCACGGCCTGTCCGGCAAGCCGGGCGGCCCGGCGGCCTACCGCGAAGGGCGGCGCTGGGCCGACGACCTGGCGGCCGTCATCGCGGCCACGAAGGCGCACAAGCCGGTGCTGGTCGGCTGGTCGCTGGGAGCGGCGGTGATCTCGAACTATCTGGCCGCATATGGCGACGCCGCCATCGGCGGCGCGGTCTATGTCAACGGCGTCGTCGAATTGACGGATGCGCGCCAGATCGTCGCACACCCCGACGTCTATCGCGACCTGAATGCGTCCGACCTGGGCACGCGCCTCGATGCCCAGCGCGCCTTCCTGGCCCTGTGCTTCCACACCAGGCCGGGCCAGGGCGACTTCGAGCGCCTGCTGGGCGCCGCCGCCATGGCCTCCTGGGACATGCAGGCCGCGGTGCATTCGATGGACGTGTCCCTGCGCGGCCTGGCGGCCGCGCGGGTGCCGGTGCTGCTGCTGTATGGCGCGCGCGACGCCCTGGTCCACGCGGCGCCGACGATGGCAAGGGCGCGCCAGCTCAACGCACGCATCGAACAGGCGGTGTATGCGGAGTCGGGCCACGCTCCGTTCGTCGAAGAGCCGGAACGCTTTGCGCGGGACCTGGCGCGCTTCGTGCAGGGCGGGCCGCGCCAGGTTGCACCGGGGAGTTAGGCTGCAGTGTGACAGCAGGCGCCGAGCAGCGCGTACAGCCGCCCGGTATCGATCGGCTTGACCAGGTGATGGTCGAAACCGGCCGCGAGGATCTGGTCGCGGTCGCGCGCCTGGCCGTAGCCGGTGACCGCGACCAGCATCGCCTCCGCCGTTTCCGGCAGTGCCCGCAGGCGGCGCGCAAGCTGCAGCAGCTAGGCCGCGGCGCCGATCGGCGCCAGGGGATTGCGCAGCTCGTGCACCAGCATGGCCAGGAATTCGTCCTTGCGGCGATCGGCCTCGCGCAGATTTTCTTCCGCCGCCTTGCGCTCGGCGATGTCGCTGGCGGCGCCGATCCATTCATGGATCGCTCCGCTGGCGTCGACCATCGGCACCGCGCGCGACAGGGACCAGCCGAAGCTGCCATCGGCGCGCCGCACGCGATGTTCCAGTTCGAAGATCGACCTCTGGTCGATGGCGCGCCTGATGGCCGATTGGCCGCCGGCGCGAGCGGGACGGCGGAAAGCTCCGGCGGTTGCGTATAATCGCCGTTAGCCTGTCCACTTACTACCAGAAAACAACAACTCATGGCCTCATCTTCCGACAACATCAGCATGGCGGTGTTCTGCGACTTCGAAAACGTCGCACTGGGCGTGCGCGACGCCAACTACGAGAAATTCGACATCAAGCCGGTGCTGGAACGCCTGCTGCTCAAGGGCAGCATCGTGGTCAAGAAGTCGTACTGCGACTGGGACCGCTACAAAGGCTTCAAGGCGGCCATGCACGAGGCGAACTTCGAGCTGATCGAGATCCCGCACGTGCGCCAGTCGGGCAAGAATTCGGCCGACATCCGCCTGGTCGTCGACGCCCTCGACCTGTGCTACACCAAGTCGCATGTCAATACCTTCGTCATCATCAGCGGCGACTCCGACTTTTCGCCGCTGGTCTCGAAGCTGCGCGAGAACGCCAAGCAGGTGATCGGTGTCGGCGTCAAGCAGTCGACCTCCGACCTGCTGGTGGCCAACTGCGACGAATTCATCTTCTACGACGACCTGGTGCGCGAAAAGAACCGCGCCACCGCCAAGCGCAAGGAAGAGCAGGAGGCGCGCAAGGGCCAGTCGACGCGGCGTCCCAACGCGACCGACGACAAGCGTAAGGAAGAACTCGAGGCGCGCAAGGTGCAGGCGCTGGACATGGTGGTCGAAACCTTCGACGCCCTGGTATCCGAGCGCGGCGACACCGGCAAGATCTGGGCTTCGCTGCTGAAGGACACCCTCAAGCGCCGCCGTCCCGACTTCTCCGAGACCTATTACGGCTTCCGCACCTTCGGCAACCTGCTCGAGGAAGCGCAGACCCGCGGCCTGTTCGAGTTCGGCCGCGACGAGAAGTCGGGCACCTACGTCTACCGCAGCGCCAGCGCGCCGGCCCTCGCCCCGAGCGTCGAGGCTGCGGCGCAGGACGTCACTCAGGCGCCGGAAGCGGTGGTCCAGGACCTGGTCGACGCCATCGCTCCGGTCGACGGCGCGCCGGAAGAGGCGGCCAAGCCGGACACCCGCCGTGGCCGTGGCCGCGGTGGCCGCAAGGGTGGCCGCGCCGAAGCGGCGTCGAGCTCCGCGCCGATTCCGGCCTTGCTGGAACCGGTCGTGACCGATGCCGAAGCGGAGGCCGAAGCCGAAGCCATCGAGCAACCGGCCTCGCAGCCGACGCTGTTCGTGAGCGAGCCGGAAGCGCCCACCGCCCAGGAAGCGGAGCCCGCCGAAGCAGCGCCGGCCGCAGCGGCCCCGGTCAAGGAACGCCGCCGCACGCCGCGCAAGCCGTCCGCCAAGAAGCTGGCCGAACAGGCCGCGCTGGCGGCCGAGGCCGAGGAAGCCGCCGCCGTGCCGGCTGCGGTCGTGCCTGTGGAGCCCGAAGCGGCCGAAGCGGCCGAAGCGGAGCCGGTATCGGAGGCGACCCAGGACGACGCCAAGGCTGCGCGCAAGAAGACCGCCCGTCCGGCCCACAAGGCGCCGGCGCGCAAGGCTGCACCGCGCGCCCGCCGCCCGGCCAAGCCGAAGGCCGGGAGCGAGAACGGCTGATCTGCACAGGAGGGGCAGGGCTGGCGCGTGCGCCATCTCCTTCTCTCCGATGCAATAATGGCATCGCCTGTCCGGGCCCGGACAGGCGCCATCCGGCCGCGAAGGAGCTCGCCATGCGCACAGTTGCCAGCCTGTTGCTGTTGTCCCTGTTGGGCGCCTGCCTGCCGGCGCTGGCCCAGAAGGGTCCGGCCTCCGACCATCCGATCCTCGGCATCTGGCGTCTCGCCGTGCCCGACACCGATTGCCTCGAAACCTACCGCTTCCGCGCCGACGGCACCACGCTGGTCACCAGCGCCGCCGAGATTTCCGAGAGCGTCTACACGATCCCGAACAAGCCCGACCCCGACGGCTTCTACCGCCTGACCGACCGCGTCACCAAGGACAACGGCAAGCCCGATTGCTCCGGCAACGTCATGAAGCCGGGCGCCAACGCCACCCATTTCGTGCGCTTTCATCCGTCCGGCAAGCTGTTCCTGCTGTGCGCCGAAGCCTCGATCGAGGCCTGCATCGGCCCCTTCACCCGGGTGCGCGGCGAGGAGATCTGAGCGGCGGGAGTGGCCGCGGCCCTTGGGCCTGCGTGGCCTAGGGTGTATATTGCTGGGCGAAACGTCAACCTCGGCCCGCCATGTCCCCGCTACTTCTCTTCTGCATCCTCATCGCTTATTTCGCACTGCTGCTCGGCGTCGCCTGGGCCACCTCGAAGGGCGCCAACAACGACAGCTTCTTCATCGGTAACAAGAGCAGCAACTGGATGCTGGTCGCCTTCGGCATGGTCGGCACCACGCTGTCCGGCGTGACTTTTGTCAGCGTGCCGGGCGCCGTCGGCGTCGACGGCTTCGGCTATGCCCAGATCGTGATCGGCTACGTCATCGGCTACATCGCCGTAGCCTACGTGCTGCTGCCGCTGTACTACCGCCTGCAACTGACCTCGATCTACCACTACCTCGACGTGCGCCTCGGCCGCCGCGCCTACCAGAGCGGCGCCGGTTTCTTCATCGTCTCGCGCCTGCTGGGCGCCACCGCGCGCCTGTACCTGGTGGTGAACATCCTGCAAGCCATCATCCTCGACAGCCTGGGCGTGCCGTTCTGGCTCAGCACCCTGGTCGTGCTGGGCATGATCCTGCTCTACACCTACCAGGGCGGCGTGAAAACCATCGTCTGGACCGACACCCTGCAGACCAGCTGCATGCTGTTCGGCCTGTTCGCCTGCGTCTGGATCCTGCTGGGCGAGTTGAATATGTCGATCCCGGAAAGCCTGAACCAGATGCAGTCGCAGGGCCTGGCAAATATCTTCACCCATGACGTCGACAGCCCCAATTTCTGGCTCAAGCAGATCATCGCCGGCGCCCTGATCACGATCACCATGACCGGCATGGACCAGGAGATGATGCAGAAGACCATCTCGGTCAAGACCCTGAAGGATTCGCAAAAGAACATGCTGACCCTGACCGCGGTGCTGGTCGTGGTGCTGCTGTCATTCTTGTTCCTGGGCGGCCTGCTGTACCTGTATGCGCCGCTGGTGGGCGTGACGGCCACCGGCGACAAGATCTTCCCGGCGGTGGTGATGGGCCACCTGCCGGCAGGTCTGCAGATTATTTTCCTGATCGCCCTGATCTCGGCCCTGTTTCCCAGCGCGGACGGGGCCATCACGGCGCTGACCTCGTCGACCTGCATCGACCTGCTCGGCATCAAGCGCCGCACCGACCTGACCCAGGCCCAGGCAGAAAGCCTGCGCCGCCGCGTGCACCTGGGCTTCGCCTTCCTGTTCCTGCTGCTGGTGCTGGGCTTCAAGGCGGCCGACAACCCGAGCATGATCGGCGTAATCCTCAAGCTGGCAGCCTATACCTACGGGCCCTTGCTCGGCCTGTTCGCCTTCGGCATGCTGACCGCGCGCATGCCCAAGGACAGGCTTGTCCCGCTGGTGACGGTCGGCGCGCCCGTCCTGTGCGCGATCCTTGAGTACAATCAGGCTTACCTGCTCGGCGCCTATCGCCTCGGGCTGGAATTACTGTTGATTAACGGCATACTGGTGTTTGCCGGCTTGTATGCGATCTCGCGCCGCAACCCCGGCCTTGCCGGGGCCGGGCAGGTCGCCCGACCGCTTCATTGACCTAGACTGGAGTTTAGATGGCCTTCAAGCCCCTGAGTGCGTTGCGGCGCGGGTTCGTGTTCCTCTGGACCGCGCTCGACGTGACCCGCCGCACCTTCTTCAACCTGCTGTTCCTGCTGATCCTCATCCTGATCGTCGCGATGTTCTTCGGCGGCGGCGTCAAGCCGCTGTCCGAGAAGACGGCGCTGGTGGTCGAGGTGAAGGGCGACCTGGTCGAGCAGTACGAGACCACCTTGCGCGATACGGTGCTCGACAATGTCGGCGGCGACAGCAAGCGGACGGTGCGCCTGCGCGACGTGATCCAGGTGCTGGACAATGCCGCGCGCGATCCCGACATCACGAGCGTGGTGCTGCTGCTGGACGAAATGAACGGCGGCGGCATGGCCATGCTGCGCGAATTCGGCGCCGCGGTGGACCGCGTCAAGAAGGCCGGCAAGACGGTCGTGGCCTGGAGCGGCCAGTACGACCAGAAGCGCTACCTGGTCGCCTCGCACGCCAACGAGGTCTACGTGCATCCGATGGGCATGGTGCTGATCGAAGGCTTCGGCGGGCGCCGCAACTACTACCGCGACGCGCTCGACAAGGTCGGCGTGACGGTCAACCTGGTCAAGGTCGGCACCTACAAGAGCGCGGCCGAGCCGTATATCGCCAACGGCCCGTCGGACGCCGCGCGCGAGGCCGACGCCTTCCTGTACAACGCGATGTGGTCGGGTTACACCGGCCTGGTCGAAAAGAACCGCAAGCTGCCCGACGGGGCGCTCACCAGCATGATCGACACGCTGCCCGAGCGCATGGAAGCGGCCGGCGGCAGCGCCGCCAGGGTCGCCCTGCAGGCCAGGCTGGTCGACGGCCTCAAGACCCGCGACGAGCTGCGCGCGCTGATGGTCAAGCGCGGCGTCTACGAAGAAGACATCAAGTCGTTCCGCCAGATCGGCATGTACGAGTACCTGGCGCGCCACCCGCAGAAGGCCTTCGGCGATGCGGTCGGCGTGATCGTCGCCTCCGGCACCATCACCGACGGCGCCGGCGGTCCCGGCGTGATCGGCGGCCGCGCCACGGCCAACCTGATCCGCCAGGCACGCGAGGACGATTCGATCAAGGCCCTGGTGCTGCGCGTCGATTCTCCCGGCGGCAGCGCCTATGGCTCCGAGTTGATCCGGCGCGAGCTGGAGCTGACGCGCGCCGCCGGCAAGCCGGTGGTGGTGTCGATGGGCAGCGTGGCGGCGTCGGGCGGCTACTGGATCTCGATGGCGTCCGACGAAGTCATCGCCGACCCGGCCACCATCACCGGTTCGATCGGCGTGTTCGCGCTGCTGCCGACCGCCGACAAGGTGGCCGACAAGCTGGGCGTGCGCACCGACGGCGTCACCACCACCTGGCTGGCCGATGCCTACAACCCGCTGCGTCCGCTCGACCCGCGCTTCGAGAAGCTGGTCCAGCAAAGCATCAACAACGTCTATGCCGACTTCACCAGCAAGGCGGCGGCGGCACGCAAGACCACCCAGGCGAAGATCGACGAAGTGGGGCAGGGCCGGGTCTGGACCGGCGCCCAGGCCAAGGAGCGCGGCCTGGTCGACCGCCTGGGCAGCTACAACGACGCGCTGGCCTCGGCCGCCGGCCGCGCCAGGCTGTCCAAGGATTACCGCGTGGTCTACGTCGAGCGTCCGGTCACGCGCGTGGAGCGCTTCCTGCAGATGGCCGGCGCCTCGGCGGCGCAGGCGATGACGATCCAGGTCAAGCTGGGCCTGGTCGAGGGGGCCATCCCGGCCGGCCCGGTCGGCCAGGTGGCGCAGGACATGGCTTTCCTGTCCGAGTTGACGCAGGAACGCAAGCCGTTCGCGGCGGTGGCGCATTGCTTCTGCGGCAACTGGTGATCAATCTTGTAAGCAGTTTGTAACTGATTAATACAGTGTTTCAACGGGCGCGAGCGGAGTCTCGCGCCCGTTTTCCGTTTACGTCGCCTAAATAGGGGCGAACCGTGTAAATCGGTGTTAAGGAGGGAGAGAAATCGTGGTCTCAGCGGAAGAGCAATGTACGTTACGAAACATATCCCGTGAATGGCCCATGCTAAAGTCATCGTGCCCCGTATTGTGCAAGTAGCAAATTTTTCGAGAACAAGGACAAGCATGGACCAGCATCTCCCGCCCCATCCAATCACCGAACGTCCCGCCCGCAGCCGGCGCTCCCGCCTCATCGGCGGCGTGATCGCCGTGCTGTCGATGGTAGCGCTGGGCGGTCTCGCCTGGTGGCTCACCCACCAGCCGGCGGGCGGTCCCGGCGGCGCGGGTGGGCCGGGGATGGCGGCCGGCGGACCTGGCGGCGGGCCGGGCGGGGGACGGGGCCGTCCGGCCACCACGGTCGGCGTCGCGACCGCCCAGCAGGTCGATCTGCCGGTGACCCTGGAGGCGCTCGGCACCGTGGTCGCCGCCGCCACCGCCACCGTGCGTCCGCAGGTGTCGGGCGTGGTCCAGAAGATCCATTTCAGCGAGGGCCAGCTGGTCAAGCAGGGCCAGGTGCTGGCGACGATCGATCCGCGCCCCTTCGAGATGGCCTTGCTGCAGGCGCGCGGCCAGCGCCAGCGCGACGAAGCCCAGTTGGAGAGCGCGCGCCTGATGCTGTCGCGCTACCGCACCCTGCTCGAGCAAGATTCGATCGCGCGCCAGGAAGTTGATACCCAGGCGGCGCTGGTCAAGCAGCTCGAAGGCACGGTGATGACCAACAAGGCGGCCGAAGGCACGGCCCAGCTCAACCTCGACTACGCGACGGTGCGCGCGCCGATCGGCGGCCGGGTCGGCCTGCGCACGGTGGACGTGGGCAACCTGGTCGGCAGCGGCGATGCGAACGGCATCGCCGTCATTACCCAGCTGTCGCCGATCGACGTCGAATTCGCCGTGCCGCAAGACCACTTGCCGGCGCTGCAGGGACGCATCGCGCAGGGCGGCAAGCTGCCGGCCACCGCGCTGGACCGCACCCGCACCGAGGCGCTGGCCAGCGGCAGCTTCATCGCGCTCGACAACCAGGTCGACACCCAGACCGGCACCGTGCGCGCCAAGGCCCGCTTCGCCAATGCCGACAACAAGCTGTTCCCCAGCCAGTTCGTCAACCTGCGCCTGACCGTCGACACCCTGAACGATGCGGTGGTGGTCCCGGTGACGGCGCTGCGCCACGGCGCCAACGGCGACTTCGTCTACGTGCTCGACCCGCAGGCGCGCACCGTGGCGCTGCGCACCGTCCAGCGCGGCCAGGCGAGCGCCGACAAGGTGCAGATCGCCAGCGGCCTGAAGGTGGGCGAGCAGGTGATCACCGAAGGCGCCGACCGCCTGCGCGATGGCGCCAGCGTGGTGTTGCCGGGCGATCGTCCGGCGGGTGCGCGTGGACAGGGACAGGGACAAGGACAAGGACAAGGGCAGGGACGTGGCGAGGGACAAGACCGTCCGGCCCAGGGAGCGCGCCAATGATGTTGCGGCACCGCGATGAGTGCGCGGGGAGCATCCGATGAGTCCCTCCACTCCCTTCATCAACCGCCCGGTCGCCACCGCCTTGCTGATGCTGGCGATCGTGCTCTCGGGCCTGGTCGGCTACCGCTTCCTGCCGCTGTCGGCGCTGCCGCAGGTGGACTTTCCGACGATCCAGGTGCAGACCCTGTACCCGGGCGCCAGTCCCGAGGTCATGGCGCGCACCGTCACCGCGCCGCTGGAGCGCCAGTTCGGCCAGATGGCGGGCCTGACCCGCATGAGTTCCACCAGCGCCGCCGGGGTCTCGATCGTCACCCTGCAGTTCGCGCTGGGCGAGACGCTCGACGTGGCCGAGCAGGAAGTGCAGGCCGCGATCAATGCCGGGGGCTCGCTGCTGCCGACCGACCTGCCGGCGCCGCCGGTCTACGCCAAGGTCAACCCGGCCGACGCGCCGGTGCTGACCCTGGCCATCACCTCGGACACGCTGCCGCTGACCGAGGTGCAGAATCTCGTCAACACGCGCCTGGCGCTCAAGATCAGCCAGGTTTCGGGCGTGGGCCAGGTCTCGCTGTCGGGCGGCCAGCGGCCCGCGGTGCGGATCCAGGCCGACACCGAGGCGCTGGCGTCGTATGGCCTGGGGCTGGACACGCTGCGCACCGCGATCTCCGCCGCCAACGCCAACAGCGCCAAAGGCAGCTTCGACGGCCCGACCCGCTCGTATGCGATCAATGCCAACGACCAGCTGGTCACCGTCCCCGACTACCAGAACCTGATCGTCGCCTACCGCAACGGCGCCCCCGTGAAACTGCTTGATGTAGCGAAGGTCGTCGACAGCGCCGAGAACGTGCGCCTGGGCGCCTGGGCCAATATGAAGCCGGCGATCATCCTCAACGTGCAGCGCCAGCCCGGCGCCAATGTGATCGCCACCGTGGACGCGATCAAGGCGCGCCTGCCCGAGCTGCAGGCCGGCCTGCCGACCGCATTGCGCATGGACGTGCTGAGCGACCGCACCACCGGCATCCGCGCCTCGGTCAAGCACGTGCAGATCGAGCTGCTGCTGGCCGTGGTGCTGGTGGTGCTGGTGATCTTCGCCTTCCTGCACAGCCTGCGCGCGACCATCATCGCCAGTCTCGCCGTGCCGATCTCGCTGATCGGCAGCTTCGGCGCGATGTACCTGCTCGGCTACAGCCTCAACAACCTGTCCCTGATGGCGCTGACGATCGCCACCGGATTCGTGGTCGACGATGCGATCGTCATGATCGAGAATATCGCGCGCTATATCGAGAAGGGCGAAAAGCCGATGGCGGCCGCGATCAAGGGCGCTTCCCAGATCGGCTTCACCATCATTTCGCTGACCGTGTCGCTGATCGCGGTGCTGATTCCGCTGCTGTTCATGGGCGACGTGGTCGGCCGCCTGTTCCGCGAATTCGCCGTGACCCTGGCGATCACGATCCTGATCTCGGGCGTGGTGTCGCTGACGCTGGTGCCGATGATGTCGGCGCGCTGGCTGCGCAGCCACGAGGACGAGAAACCGGGCAAGTTCGCCCATCGCTTCCAGCTGTTTTTCGACCGTGTGATCGCGCGCTACGACGTGATGCTCGGCTGGGTGCTGAAGCGCCAGGGACTGACGCTGCTGGTGGCCTTGGGCACCCTGGTACTGACGGCGCTGATGTGGACGATCATCCCGAAAGGCCTGTTCCCGACCCAGGACACCGGCCAGCTGCAGGCGCGGGTCCAGGCGCGGCAATCGATCTCGTACACCGATATGGCCAAGCTGCAGCAGGAGGCGGCGCGCCAGATCATGCAGGACGCCGAAGTCGCCTCGGTGGCGTCGTATGTCGGCGTCGACGCCGCCAACAACACGATGCTGCACACCGGCACCATGCTGATCAACCTGAAGGCGGACCGCGGCGACCAGCTCGAGACCATGCAGCGCCTGCGCCAGCGCGTGGCCACTGTGGCGGGCCTGCAGCTGTTCCTGCAGCCGACCCAGGATCTGACCATCGACGCCGAGAGCGGCCCGACCCAGTACCGGCTGTCGATCGAAGGCGCCGATGAAGAGACCGTCAACGAGTGGGCGCGCCGGCTGACGCAGAAGATCGGCAGCCTGCCCGAGCTGCGCACGGCGATCACCGATGCCGGCGCCACCGGCGCCGCCGCCTTCATCGACATCGACCGCGACACCGCGTCGCGCCTGTCGATCACGGCGGCGTCGATCGACGACGCGCTGTACAGCGCCTTCGGCCAGCGCATCGTGTCCACCATCTTTACCGAGACCAACCAGTACCGCGTGATCCTGGAGGCGCAGCAGGACGAGACGATGTCGTTCGCCGCCCTCGGCCGCCTGCAGCTGCGCACCGGTTCCGGCCAGCCGACGCCGCTGTCGGCGATCGCCACCATCAGCGAGCGCCAGGCGCCGCTGCAGGTGATCCACGTGGCCCAGTACCCGGCGGCGACGGTCGGCTTCGACACCGCCTCCGGCACCTCGCTGGGGCAGGCCGTGAGCGCGATCCGCGCCGCCGCCGAGGAGATCGGCATGCCGGCCTCGGTCAGCATCACCTTCCTCGGCGCGTCCGGCGCCTACGAGGCGTCGCTGTCGAACCAGCTGTGGCTGATCCTGGCCGCTGTTGTTTGTGTTTATATCGTGCTCGGCGTGCTCTACGAGAGCTACATCCACCCGCTGACGATCCTGTCGACCCTGCCGTCGGCCGGGGTCGGCGCGCTGCTGGCGCTATGGGTCAGCGGGCAGGGTCTGGGCGTGATTGGCATCATCGGTATCATCCTGCTGATCGGCATCGTCAAGAAGAACGCGATCATGATGATCGACTTCGCGATCGAGGCCGAGCGCGAGGAGGGCAAGTCGCCGCTGGACGCCATCCGCCAGGCCGCGCTGCTGCGCTTCCGCCCGATCCTGATGACGACCCTGGCGGCGCTGTTCGCTGCGGTCCCGCTGATGCTGGGCACCGGCGAAGGCGCCGAGCTGCGCCGGCCGCTGGGCCTGGCCATCTTCGGCGGCCTGATCCTGAGCCAGCTGCTGACGCTGTTTACCACCCCGGTGATCTACCTGGCATTCGACCGCACCGCGCGGCGCTGGACCGGCAAGGCGCCGCAAGGTGGTGATAAAGGCGCCGAAGGGGCGGGCGCATGAACCTGTCGCGCCCCTTCGTCGAGCGCCCGATCGCCACGGTCCTGCTGACGATCGGCCTGGCGCTGGCCGGCATCGCGGCCTATTTCGTGCTGCCGGTCGCGCCGTTGCCGCAGGTGGACTATCCGACGATCTCGGTATCGGCCTCGCTGCCCGGCGCCAGTCCGGATACCATGGCCTCCAGCGTGGCCACCCCACTCGAGCGGCGCCTGGGCGTGATCGCCGGGGTCAACGAGATGACCTCGCGCAGCGGCACCGGCTCGACCCGGATCAACCTGCAGTTCGAGCTCAATCGCCAGATCGACGCCGCCGCACGCGAGGTGCAGGCGGCGATCAACGCCTCGCGCGCCGACCTGCCGGCCACCCTGCGCAGCAATCCGACCTACAGGAAGGCCAATCCGTCGGATGCGCCGGTGATCATTCTCGCGCTGACCTCGAAGACGAAATCGCCGGCGCAGATCTACGATTCGGTGTCGAACCTGGTGCAGCAGCGCCTGGCCCAGGTGAAAGGCGTGGGCGAGGTGGAGATCGGCGGCGGCTCGCTGCCCGCGGTCCGGATCGAGCTGGTGCCGTATGCGATGAACCGCTATGGGGTCTCGAGCGAGGACGTGCGCGCCGCGATCCAGGCCAGCAATCCGAACCGCCCGAAAGGCGAGATCGAGGGCAATGGCAACCGGCTGCAGATCTACTCGCAGCCGGCTGGCGGCGACGGCCGCAGCGCCAGCGACTATCGTGACCTGGTGGTGGCCTGGCGCGACGGCGCCGCCGTGCGCCTGTCGGACGTGGCCACCGTGTTCGACGGCCCCGAGAACATCTACACGCTGGGGTTGTTCAACGGCCAGCCGGCGGTGATCGTCCTGATCACGCGCCAGCCCGACGCCAACGTGATCGAGACCGTGGACGGCATCCGCGACCTGCTGCCGTCGCTGCAGGCCCAGCTTCCCGGCGACATCAACCTGGCGGTGGCCTCGGACCGCACCAACTCGATCCGCGCCTCCCTGCACGAGATCGAGTTCACCCTGGTGCTGTCGATCGTGCTGGTGGTGGCGGTGGTCAGCGTGTTCCTGCGCTCCCTGCGCGCCACGGTGGTGCCGGCGGTGGCCACTGTGGTGTCGCTGCTGGGCACCTTCGGCGTGATGTACGCGCTCGGCTTCTCGCTCAACAACCTGTCGCTGATGGCCTTGACGGTGGCCGCCGGCTTCGTCGTCGACGACGCCATCGTGGTGCTGGAAAACACCGCGCGCCATATCGAGAACGGCATGGACCGCATGCAGGCCGCGCTGCTGGGCGCGCGCGAAGTGGGCTTCACCGTGCTGTCGATCTCGCTGTCGCTGGTGGCGGTGTTCATTCCGCTGCTGTTCATGGGCGGGCAGGTGGGTCGCCTGTTCCGCGAATTCGCGGTGACGCTGTCGGCGGCGGTGCTGATCTCGCTGGTGATTTCGCTGACCACGACGCCGATGATGTGCGCCTGGCTGCTGCGCAAGGAAGACCCGCACAAGAAGCCGGGTCGCCTCTCACGCTGGTCCGAGAAGGGTTTTGCGCGCGTGCTGCGCGTCTACGAGCACGCGCTCGACTGGGCGCTGGACAGCAAGTTCCTGGTGATGATCATCCTGCTGTTCACCGTGGCGCTGAACGTCTACCTGTTCTCCAGCGCCCCGAAAGGCTTTTTCCCGCAGCAGGATTCGGGCCAGATGAACGGCGGCATCCGCGCCGACCAGAGCATCTCGTCGGCGGCGATGCAGCAGAAGATCTACCAGCTGGTCGAGATCATCCGCAAGGATCCGGCGGTGGAGACGGTCGTCGCCTTCACCGGCGGCGGCCGCGCCGGCGGCGGTTTCATGTTCGTCAACCTGAAGCCGGTGGGCGAGCGCGACGTCGCGGCCCAGGCCGTGATTGCGCGCCTGCGTCCGCAGATGGCGAAGGTCACCGGCATCACGATCTTCCTCAATCCGGTGCAGGACCTGCGCATGGGCGGGCGCTCGAGCAACTCCACCTACCAGTACACGCTCAAGAGCGACAGTGCCGAGGCGCTCAAGCTGTGGGCGGCGCGCCTGGGCGAGGCCATGAAGGCCCAGCCGGCGCTGGTCGACATCGATACCGACCTGGAGGAAAACGGCGTGGAGACCTTCGTCACCATCGACAAGGAGACGGCGGCGCGCCTGGGCATCAGCACGCGCGACGTCACCAATGCCCTTTACAACGCCTTCGGCCAGCGTCAGGTGGCGAACATCTACGATGAGCTGAACCAGTACCATGTGGTGATGGGGGTGGCCCAGCAATACGCGCAGTCGCCGGAAGCCCTGAAGGACGTGTACGTGCCGGCGCGGCCGACCGGTGGAGCCTCGGGCGTGGTGTCCTCGACCACCGGCACGGCGGCGGCGGCCGGCGCGGCGGGCGCGGCGACGTCGGCGACGGCCAGCCTGACCGCGGCGCGCGATCCGTCCGGCGGCCAGGCACTTGCCGGCAGCGCCGCCACCATGGTGCCGCTGAGCGCGATCGCGCGCTTCGCCGAGAGCGCCACGCCGACCTCGGTCAGCCACGAGGACGGCGAGCTGGCGACCACCGTGTCGTACAACCTGAATCAAGGCTTCACGCTGGCCGACGGCGAGGCGGCGGTGCGCCAGGCCGAGGCCGACATCGGCATGCCGATCAACGTGCGCGGCAGCTTCGCGGGCGCCGCGGCCGCGGCGCAGGAATCGAGCAAGGAGCAGCCACTGCTGATCCTGGCCGCCATCATCGTCATCTACATCGTGCTGGGCATCCTGTACGAAAGCCTGGTGCACCCGGTGACCGTGCTGTCGACCCTGCCGTCGGCCGGCGTCGGCGCGGTGCTGGCGCTGCTGCTGTTCAAGATGGAATTCTCGATCATCGCCCTGATCGGGGTGTTCCTGCTGATCGGCATCGTCAAGAAGAACGCGATCCTGATCATCGACTTCGCGCTCGAAGCCGAAAGGGCGCGCGGCCTGTCCGCGACCGAGGCGGTGCGCGAGGCCTGCATGCTGCGCTTCCGCCCGATCCTGATGACGACCCTGGCCGCCGCCCTGGGCGCGCTGCCGCTGGCGATCGGCTTCGGCGAAGGCTCGGAGTTGCGCCGCCCGCTGGGCATCGCCATCATCGGCGGCCTGGTCGCGAGCCAGCTCCTGACCCTGCTCACCACGCCGGTGGTCTACGTCCTGCTCGACAAGCTGCGCACGCGCAAACCCGATGAACACAATCTGACCCGTCACCCTCACGACGAGGGCGGCCCGTCCCTGGCCAAACATTGATCACTATGCGACAACAGCTTCCATTCCGTCTTTCCCTGCTCGCCCTTGCCGGTGCCCTTGCCACCACCTTGGCCGGCTGCGCCGTCGGCCCCGCGTATGAACGGCCGGACCCGCTTGCCGCCGGCGCCGCGCTGCCGGGAAGCTACAAGGAGGCCGAAGGCTGGGTCCCGGCCGCGCCGGCCGACGCGCTCGAGCGCGGCCCCTGGTGGACCCTGTTCGAAGACCCCGAGCTCGATCGCCTGGCCAGGCGGGTCGAATCCGCCAACCAGAACGTGGCGGTGGCGGTCGCCAACTATGCCCAGGCGCGCGCGCTGGTGGCGCAGCAGCGCGCCTCGCTGTTCCCGGTGGTGACGCTGGGCGCGGGCGCGGACCGCGCCGGCGGGGGCGACGATAGCGTCAACCGCGGCGCGAACAGTTCCTACCGCCTGCAGATCGGGGCCAGCTGGGAGCCGGACGTGTTCGGCCGCCTGAGGAATGCCGTGACCGGCGCCGAGGCCAGCGCGCAGGCCACCGCCGCCGACCTGGCCAACGCCGTCCTCGCGGCCCAGGGCGAGCTGGCGATCAACTACTTCTCGCTGCGCCAGACCGACGCCCAGCGCGAGATGCTGGCCTCGACCATCGAAGGCTACGAGCGCGTGCTGCAAATCACCTCGAACCGCTTCGAGGCCGGCATCGCGGCGCGCTCCGACGTGCTGCAGGCCCAGACCCAGCTCGCCAATGCGCGCAGCGAGGCGCTCGGTCTGCAGAACCAGCGCGCCCAGCTCGAGCACGCGATCGCGGTGCTGGTCGGCCGGACCCCCTCAAGCTTCGCCCTGCCGCCGGCGCCATGGCATGTGTCGGTGCCGGACGTGCCGGTCGGCGTGCCCTCGACGCTGCTGCAGCGCCGTCCCGACATCGCCGCCGCCGAACGCGACGTGGCGGCGGCCAATGCCGACATCGGCATCGCGCGCTCCGCCTACTTCCCGAACTTCGGCCTGTCCGCTTCGTACGGCAACAATACGAGCCGCGTGGGCGACTTGTTCTCGGCGTCCGCCGCGGCCTGGTCGTTCGGCCTGTCGGCGGCCCAGACCCTCTTCAATGCCGGCGCCACACGGGCCAGCGTCGAAGGCGCCGAGGCGCGCCACCAGGCGACCGTGGCGCGCTACCGCCAGGTGGCCCTGGACGCCTTCGCCGCGGTCGAGAACGGCCTGGCCGCCACCCGCGTGCTGGAACAGCAGCAGCAATTGCGCGCCGAGGCGGCCGAGGCGGCCGGCCTGGTCGAAGAGCAGATCCTGAACCGCTACAAGGGGGCAGGTCGGTTATACCGAGGTAGTGCAGGCCCAGGTGACGGCCCTGAACGCGCGCCGCTCGCTGGTGCAGGTGCAGGCCGACCGCCAGACGGCGGCGGTGTCGCTGATCCAGGCGCTGGGCGGTGGTTGGCAGGAAAGCAGGCTGGCGGACGCCGCGCAGTAATCACGCGCCAGGCATTACAATGCTGCGATTATCGATAGTCACGCACAGGCCATGAAAAACTGGATCAATCGCATGTTGAGCGGCGCCGACAAGGCGCCCGACACCAACGCCTCTGCTGCGCAGGTCGAGGCGGCGGAAGATGACTACGGCGTCCAGGTCGACGCCGCCTATTACCGCTGGCTGACCGCATCCGGCGGTTACCAGGCGGGAGCAGACGTCGAGGAACATGTCCTCGAGCTCGTGCGCACGCTCGCGGCCGACCCGTTGGCCGCCAGCGGCCTGGTGCCGCGCATCCCCGAGCTGATCCCCAAGCTGCTGCGCGACCTGGCCGACGACGACGTCTCGACCGGAAACCTGGCGCGCCAGGTCGAGCAGGACCTGGTGCTGGTGGCCGAGGTGATCCGCGAGGCCAACAGCGCCTATTACCGGCCGCTGCAGGCGGTGAAGTCGCTCGACGCCGCCCTGATGATGATCGGCCAGAACGGCCTGCGCATGCTGCTGGCCCGGATCGCCTTCCGGCCCCTGATCAGGATGGCTGACCAGGGCTTCGCGCGCCAGGCGGCGCCGCTGGTCTGGAACCAGTCCGAGAAGTGCGCGCTGGCCTCGAGCCTGATGGCGCCGGGCCTGGGCGCCGGCGTGTTCGAAGCCTACCTTGCCGGGCTGATGCAGAACCTGGGGCTGGTGGTGGCCTTCCGCCTGGCGGAGCGGGCTGTCGAGAATGGCAAGATGCCCGGTTCGAGCGAATTCGGCCGGCGCCTGTTCGACGTCAGTCGCGACCTGTCGTCGACCATCGCCGCCCACTGGGAATTCCCGCCCGACGTGGTGGAAGCGATCGCCAGCGTCGGCCAGCCGGATGCGTCGCCGCTGGCGCAGACGCTCGAACGCGGCGACCGGATCGCCAAGCTGCGGCTGCTGCTCGACGCCCACGTGGTGCAAGAGGACGACGCGCTCGTGACCGAGGGACTGGACAGTTTCGAGCGCCGCTGCCTGGGCAAGCTGAGCGATCTACCGGGGTGAACTAGCGCATCGCAGCGCGTTTTTTCGGGAGGATAGTGCCATGACAATGACCGCCGAACACCTGGCCGAGCTGCACGAGGCCAAGCGCCTGCTGGAGCATCCCGGCCTGGCTGCGCGCATCAGCAACCTGGTCGGCTCGCCGATCGAGGCGGCCATCGAGCGCCTGCCGGCGCCGTGGCAGAAGAAGGTGGGCGGGGCCACGGAACATGCGCTGCAGTATGCGCTGACGGGAGCGCTGTCCACGATGCCCGATGGCGGCAGGGAGGCATCGTACCCGCGCCTGCACAAGTTCGCGGCGAGCGTGTCGGGCGGCGTGGGCGGCGTCTTCGGCCTGCCCGGATTGCTGGTCGACTTGCCGCTGTCCACCGTCATCATGCTGCGTTCGATCGCCGAAATCGCGCGCGCCAATGGCGAGCGTGTGCAAGATGTGGAGACCCGGCTGGAATGCCTGCGCGTGCTGGCCATGGGCGGACCGAGCGGAGGTGACGACGCCGCCGATTCGGGCTATTTCGCGATGCGCATCGCGCTGGCGCGGGCGGTGAGCGAAGCGGCCCAGGCCCTGGCGGCCAGGTCGGTGAACGCCGCCACCACGCCGGCCTTGCTGCGCCTGATCGCCACGGTGGCGGCGCGCTTCCAGGTGCACGTGACCCAGAAGGCGGCCGCGATGCTGGTGCCGGCCCTGGGCGCCGTGGGCGGCGCGACCATCAACCTGCTGTTCGTCGACCATTTCCAGAACATGAGCCGCGGCCACTTCGCGGTGCGGCGGCTGGAGCGCCTGTACGGCGAGGGAGCGGTGCGCCGGCAGTACGAGGCGATCGTCCTGACCGACGAGCCGGCGGGTTTGCTCACGTAGGGCAAATTCTGTTACGCCCGCTCTCCTTGGCGGTATATAACATCGCATCCGCGCGCAGGAACAGCGCGTTCTCGCTGCGGTGCTCGGGGAAGGCGGCCAGGCCGCCGCTGAACGAAAAACGCCGCGCCTCGCCCGGCGCGACCTGGAACTCGACCGCGCCGAAGGCCTGGCGCAGCGCATCGAGCCGGCGCCACGCCGCGTCGAGCGTGCAATCCCAGAACACGAGCACGAATTCCTCGCCGCCGAAGCGCGCCAGCAGGTCGCGCTCGCCCATCTGCGGCGCCAGGCACAGGCACAGGCGCTTGATGACGATGTCCCCGAAGTGGTGGCCCCAGGTGTCGTTGATGGTCTTGAACTTGTCGATGTCGATCACGCCGAAGGCGAGCTGCTTGCGCTCGAGCGTGGCTTGCCGGATCAGGTCTTGCGTCTTGCGCTGCAGGCCGACCTTGTTCAGGAGGCCGGTGGCGCGGTCCTTGCCGATCAGGTCCTTGCTGACGCGGATCCTGGCGGCGCGGTTGGCCAGCTGGGCCTCGACCAGGCCGGAGGGGGCCTGCAGCACCGTGTCGAAGCCGTCGCCGAGCGCGCGCCGCGCCAGCGCGTCGTCGGGGCGGCGCTGCAGCAGCACGATCTCGCGTACCGGATCGGCCTCGATATTCTTCTTCATGACCCGCGCCAGCGCGTCCAGGCGACGGTACTCGTCGTCTGCGATCACCACCAGGTCGGGCTGCAGCTCTTTAACGCGCAGGTGCAGCGTGGTCGGGTCCGGGTGGTGGACGACCTCGACCCGCTGCGCCAGCAGCGCCGTCGCATCCAGGCCGTCCGGCGCGCCGAGGTAGACCAGCGACACCGGGTCGCCGCGCCCGGTGCGCACGAACAGGTTGAACAGCTTGTCGACCAGGACGTCGTTGGCGATCGGCTTTTCGGCATACGCCAGGCAGTTGCTGTCCACCAGGCGCTGCTGGAGCAGGAAGCGGCTGCCCTGGCGGCCCGATTGGAGATAGACATACGAATGCTCGCGCGGCAGCCGTTCGAGCAGCTCGCCCAGCATCAGTGTCTTGCGGCTGTCGTGCAGGTCGGCCTGCATATTGTGCAGGGCGTCGAGGTCGATCACGAACAGGCTGCCGTCGCGGCCGGCCGCGACGGCGGCGGCGGTGAATTCGGCGACTTCGCTGAAAAATGCGATGTCAAAATCGTATTTGTGCGCGTGCAGCAGCAGTTCGGCGCGGTTGTCCTTGATGAAGAAGCTCTGGGAGAGGAAGAGGACCTGGTGACGGTACAAGGGGGCCTCGGTGCTCATGTCTGCCTGCCTTTTTCTGCATAATGTGACATCTTGCCACGCCAATATGACGCGATGTTGACGCCATCGGGACGGCCGTCAATACGGCAGAAAACCTGACGGCCACGACGCAACGGGGCTATACTCGCGCATTGTTTTTTTCATCCCGGGGACTTGTCTTGTTCAAATCGATCGTCCTGCCCGTCGCCCTTCTTGGCGCGGCGAGCGCCGCCTTCGCCGACGAAGGCCAGTGGCAACCGCACCAGCTGCCGCAACTGAAATCCGAACTGAAACGCATCGGCATCACCATCCCGGCCGAGAAGCTGGCCGACCTGGGCAAGCATCCGATGAGCGCCATTGTCTCGCTGGGAGGCTGTTCGGCGTCCTTCGTGTCGCCCGACGGCCTGGTGGTGACCAACCACCACTGCGCCTATGGCGCCATCCAGCGCAACGCCACCCCCGAGAGGAACTACATCGTCGACGGCTTCCTGGCCAAGACCCGCGCCGACGAACTGCCGGGCGGCCCGAACACCCTGGTGTACGTGACCGAGAAGGTCGAGAACGTGACCGGGCGCGTGCTCCAGGGTCTTACTCCCGCCATGTCGGGCAGCGAGCGCCATGCGCTGGTCGAGTCGCGCATCAAGGCCCTGGTGGCGGAGTGCGAAACCGACAAGTCGACGCGCTGCTCGGTGCCGGCCTTCCACCGCGGCCTGGAGTACTACCGCATCAAGCAGCTGATGATCCGCGACGTGCGCCTGGTGTACGCGCCGTCCGACCGCATCGGCAACTACGGCGGCGACATCGACAACTACGAGTGGCCGCGCCACGTGGGCGACTACGCCTTCTACCGCGCCTACGTCGGCAAGGATGGCCGTCCGGCCGACCCGTCGCCCGACAACGTGCCCTACAAGTCGAAGGATTTCCTGGTGGTGTCGGCCGAAGGCCTGAAGAACGGCGATCCGATCCTGCTGGCCGGCTATCCGGGACGCACCAGCCGCTACAAGCTGCCGAGCGAGATCCGCTTCGCGCGCGACGTCGACCTGCCGGCCAAGGCCGCGACCATCACCGCCGACCTGTCGGTGATCGCCGCCGCGACCCAGGGCAATCCGGCCTGGAGAGTCGCCTACGCGAGCGTCGACAAGGGCCTGAACAACGTGCTCAAGAAGACCAGGGGGCTGCTGGACGGCTTCGCGCGCAAGGACATCGCCGCCATCAAGGACGTGCAGGATGCCGAGTTCCGCGCCTGGCAGAAGGCGCATGCGGATGGCAACGCCGGCCTGCTGTCCGAACTGGATGCGGTGATCGCCGAGGACATGGCGCTGCAGCGCCAGGAAGCCGCCTGGCTCGAAGCGACCCACAGCGACCTGCTCAAGAGCGCGCGCACCCTGTACCGCCTGGCGCTGGAACGCCGGAAACCGGACGCCGAGCGCGAGAGCGGCTACCAGGAACGCGACCTGGGCTTCATCAAGGCGCGCCTGACCCGCCTGGAGCAGTCGTTCGTGCCCGGCGTCGACCAGGCACGCTACGCCGCGGCCCTGGCGCGCTACGCCCGCATCGACGCCAAGGTGCGCCCGCAAGGCGTGGACGCGCTGCTGCCGGCGCAGGATGCGCTCTCTGGCATGTACAAGGCCAGCCAGCTGTCGGACACCGCCACGCGCCTGGCCTGGATCGGCAAGGACGCCGATGCCTTCCGCAAGTCGAACGATCCGTTCATCCAGCTGGCGGTGCGCCTGCACGACGCCGGCATGGCGCTGGAAGAGCGCCGCAACGAAATCGACGGCAACCTGGAACGCGTGATCCCGCAATACATGGCGGCCGTGATCGCGTGGAAGAAATCGCAGGGCAAGCCGGTCTACCCGGACGCCAACTCGACCCTGCGCGTGACCTACGGCACCGTGGCGCCGTTCTCGCCGCGCGACGGCCTGGTCAAGGGGCCGTTCACCACCGTCGAAGGCATCCTGGAAAAGGAGACCGGCAAGGATCCATTCATCGTGCCGGCCCCGCTCAAGCAGGCGATCGAGGGCAAGCGCTACGGCGTGTTCAAGGACCGGGCGCTGGGCACGGTGCCGGTCAACTTCCTGTCGAGCGCCGACACCACCGGCGGCAACTCGGGGTCGGCCGTGATGAACGGGAAGGGCGAACTGATCGGCCTGAACTTCGATTCGACCTATGAGTCGATCACCAAGGACTGGTACTTCGACACCGCCATCACGCGCGCGATCCACGTCGACATCCGCTACATGCTGTGGGTGATGAAGGAAGTCGACCATGCCGACAACCTGCTCAAGGAAATGACGATCAAGTATCCGAAGAAGTAATTCGGGACGTCGCCCAACGGTGCACTTGCACGCTGAATTGCACCATGCACGTCGTTCCCGCGGAGGCGGGAACCCCAGTTTTGCGAGCGTTGTCGGGCTGCACGCAAGCTTGGGTCCCCGCCCGCGCGGGGACGACGGTTCTTCCGCCAACAAGAATGAACGAACCCCTCATCCTCGCCGGCCTCACGACTTCGCCGCTGGAACTGATCTCCTTCCTGCTGGCCGTCACCACCGTCGTGCTCAACATCCGCCAGAAGCACTGGGCCTGGCTGTTCTCGATCGCTTCGTCCGCGACCTATGCGGTGGTGTTCTACGACGCGCGCCTGTACGGCGACATGGGACTGCAGTTCGTGTTCATCGCAGCCTCGGTCTGGGGCTGGTACCAGTGGCTGCACGGCGCCGCGGGCGCCAGTGCGGCGCCGCTGGCGCCCACCTTCCTGAAACCGGGCGGGCGCGCCTGGTCGCTGGCGGCCTGGCTGGCTGGCTTCGTGCTGCTGTCGACCTTCCTCGACAACTTCACCGACACCGACGTGCCGCACGCGGACGGCTTCCTGACCGCCGGCAGCCTGGTCGGCCAGCTGCTGCTGGCGAAGAAAAAGGTCGAGAACTGGCATGTGTGGATCGCGGTCGACATCCTGTACGTCGGCCTCTACCTGTACAAGGGCCTGGTGCTGACCGCCGTGCTGTATGGCGTGTTCGTGCTGCTGGCGATCGCCGGCCTGCGCACCTGGTCCGCGCTGGCGCGCAAGGCATCATGAGCGCGGTGCAGCGGATCGCCATCCTGGGCGCCGAGTCGTCCGGCAAGTCGACCTTGTCCGAAGCCCTGGCGCGCCAATACGGCACGCTGTGGGTGCCCGAATACCTGCGCGAATTCGTCGATACGCTGGGACGGGTGCCGTACGAGGAAGACCAGTATGGCATCGCGCTGACCCAGCGCGCGCGCGAGGATGCCGCGGCGGGGGAAGCCGTCCGTTTCCTTTTTTGCGACACCACGCCCTTGATGACGGCGCTGTACAGCCGCGTGTATTGGGGCAGGGTGGATGCGCAACTGGCGCTGCTGGACGCGCGCCACGACTACGCCTGGACCTTCGTCACCGCACCCGACACCCCGTGGGAGCCGGACGGCCTGCAGCGCGAATCGGAAGAGGTGCGCCAGATGGTGCACCGGATGCTGGTGGAGACGCTGGCCGCGCGCGGCATCCCCTGCACCTTGCTGGCCGGCGACCTGCCGCACCGGATGCGGCAGGTTCGGGGGCTGCTCGGCCAGGCCTGATGTTCAGGCCTTCGGCAGGCCCGCCGCCAGGTCGAGCCACGACTGCGGCTGCGGCTTGCCGCGCTCGCGCACGCCGAAGAAGGTCACCACCAGTTCGCCCTGGTCGTCGAAGAACTCGACCGAGGTGACGCCGGCGCGGCGCACCACGTAGCCGCTCCTGAAGGCGCTGTCGCGCAGGTGCAGGTTGAAGTCGGGATCGAGCACGTTGAACCAGCCTTCGGCCGCCATCACCCTGTTCACCTTGCCGCTGTAGATCTGGGTCAGCGCCCCATTGCCGAGGAAGGCCATGATCGCGACCCCGTCCTTGGCCGCATCCTCGAGCAGCTTGCGCACCGCTCGCGGCGTCACTTTCTGCACCACGCCGGCCGGGGCCAGGCGCAGCGCCTGCTCGCGCGTCAGGCCGAATTCCAACACGATGCGGTTGAACTGGTGGACGTCGGTCATCTCTTGCCAGGCAGTCTGGAATTCCTTGACGTCGATCGCACTGTCGGGCTTTTCGGCGGGCTTCGGCGCGGCGGCCGCCACGTCCAGCTGCGCGCCCTGGCTCGGATGGCGGAAGTCCGCCACCAGCTTGTCGAACACCGCAACATTGGCGTCGTCGCGCAGGTAGAGCTTATGCACGGCGTTGCCGCTGGCGTCGAAGAACTGCAGGCTGCGGTTGATGGCGCCGTCGCGGCCGGGCTGGGTCACGGCGAAGGCGTACTTCCATTTGGCGAACTGGAAGCGCAGGTCGATCGGGCCGCCCAGGTAGCCGCCGGCGATGTTCAGGTTGCGGGCCTCGCGTTCTGCTTCGTCGGCGCTGCCTTGCTCGGCCTGCTTCGGGATGCGCATGGCGGTGCCGGTGGTTTCGATCACGCCGTTCTCGTTGCGCGTGAGCGCCATCACCTTGCCCAGGTCGAGGGCGCGGCGCATGATCTCGCGCGGCGCGTGGTCGGTTTCCTTCAGGCGCACCACGGTGCTCTTGACGCCTGTGGCGAGCAGCTCGGCTTCGGATACCTTCAGCTGGCGCGCGGCGTCGCGCATCTGCAGGCGCGGCTGCCTGGCTTTCAGCTCAGCCCATTGCTGCGCCAGTTGCGGGGCGGCTTGCGCCGGGGTCAAGGCCAGGGCAATGGCTGCGGCCAGGAGGTGACGGGTGAGTTTCATGAGGTTGTTCTCCTTGTTCGTTCAATAGACCAGCTTGAGGGTGACGGCGGCATGGCGTCCCGGGCGCGCCTGGCGTTCGATGTCGGCCGCGGTGGTGGCAGTGGTAGCGGCAGGCAGGCTGCGCGACGAGGCATAGTCCCAGTACTTCTTGTCGGCCAGGTTGTAGACGCCGGCGGTGATCGACGCGTGCTCGTTGATGTTCCAGTATCCGGTCAGGTCCATCACCGTGCTTGACGGGATCGCGAAGTAGGCCGTGTTCACGCCGCCGATCACGTCGCGCTCGGCCTGCTTGGCGCGGGTGTGGACCGCGGCGAGGGCGATGCCGCCGCGCCGGGCGGGATGGTCCCAGGCCGCGATCATGCTGGTCTTCCCGGGCAGCGTCGACGCCAGCTCGCTTTCCAGTCCGGTGCGGGTGTTCGTCGCCTTGCTGCGCTGGACGCCGCTGGCCAGGGTCAGCTTGCCGCCCCTGAGCGACTGGTTCCATTGTCCCAGGTCGGCGTCCAGCGTCAGCTCGCCGCCCCAGATACGCGCGGTGCCGATGTTCTCGGGGCGGAACAGGCCGAAGGTGATGTTCGGATAGTTGACCGGGTCGGCCGGCTGCGACGCGTATTCGATCAGGTTCTTGTAGCGGGTGTTGAACACGGCGGCATGCAGGCGCAGGCCACGCGCCACGGCGCCCTTCAGGCCCAGCTCGAAGGCGTTGCTGGTTTCCTTGTCCAGGTTCGGGTTGCCGATCACGGCGTAGGCGTTGCCGGTGCCGGTGTAGCTGAGCGAATCGTAAGTGCCGGTGCGTTCGGCGGAAGTCGGCAGGCGCGTGCCGCGGCTGTACTGAAGGTAGGTCTGCAGGCTGGGTGCGACCTGCGCGGTCATGGTGAGGCTGGGCGTGAGATGGCTGTCCGTTTCCTTTTTCAGTTCGCGGCTGGCATTGGGGATCCCGATCGCGTAGTTGGCGGTGCTGTTCGGCTTGAGTTCGCGCCAGTCGTAGCGCAGGCCGGGCGTGACGCTGGCCCAGGACGACAGGACGACTTCGGCGCGCGCGAAGCCGGAGAAGCGCAGCGACTGCATGTCGGCCATGCGGTTCTTGTTGGTGACCTGCTGGGCGCCGGTGTTGACGACCAGTCGTTCCTCGCGCCATGGACGCTCGGTGTCGGCCTGTTCGATGCTGACGCCATACGCCAGCTCGTTGCTGCCCAACCGCTTGCTGGCGTTGCTGGCGAAGCCCACGCTGCGGTTGTTGAAGCTGGTCGCGATATGGCGCAGCACCGGCTGGCCGCCCGTGATGTAACGGGCGGTGGTGATGTCTTCGACTTCGCTGTCCTGGATATGGAGGCGGCTCTCGAGCGTATCGAACCATGCGCCGGCGCCCTGAACGAGGTGGTCGATGCTGAAGCGGTCGCGCCTGGTGCTGCCGGCCTGGTTCGCGCCTTCGGGATACAGGGCGCCCTGCTTGTTGTCGTAGGCGCGAGCGTGGTTTGCGCGGAAGGCATCGATCGTGGCGGTGAAGCGGTGTCCGGCCCACGGCGTCCAGGACAGCTTGGCCAGCAGCGCATCCGAATCCCAGTCGTCCGGGTTGAGCGGGGCGCTGCCCGTCGAGTCGAGTTCCTTGCCGTCGCGGTGCACCAGCACCGCCAGCGCCTTGAGCGCGCCGGACTGCGCGGCGCCGGTCAGCGCATGCATGCGCATGTCGTTGGCGCGGTTCGATCCGAACTTGTACTCGGCATAGGAGGGGCGGGCCTCGCTGACGTAATCCTCCGGCGCCTTGGTGACGAAGGAAACGTTGCCGCCCAGGCCCTGGGTCCCGGCGCCGGCCGGCGCTGTGCCGGACCCGATGGTCACCGAGCGGAAGGTCTCGGGATCGAAGTAATCGCGGCCGACGCCGAAGCCGTTCAGGGTCGAGGCGTCGGGCTTCGGCGCGGCCTCGGGCAGCGCGATGCCATCCAGGTCCAGGCCCACCCGGTTGCCCTCGACGCCGCGGATATTGAAGCCGGTATTGCCGGCGCCATCCCAGACGTTGCCGCTGCCGCTGGCGGCGCCCGGCACGCTGACCAGCGGCGCGTAGCGCGCCATGTTCTGCATATCGGTGACGCCCTGGCGGGTGAGGGCGGCGGCATCGAGCAAGGTCACGGTGCCGGCCTTGTCGAGGCGCTGGCCGGTGATGACGATGGGGTCGAGTGGGGAGCTTGCGTCCGGCGCGGCGGGCGCATCAAAGGCGATCGCCTGGGTGGCGAAGGCGCAGGCGAACAGGGCAGGGAGTCGTCGCAGGCCGGGAAGGGTTGCTGCCATGGTGGTCCAGTCAAGAGGGGTTGTACATGCTCCGCGCGGCACGCGTGCGCAGGCAGGCGTGCTCGAGCGAGCTTCTCAATAAGAATGATTCTCATTTATGATGTATACTAAATGATAATCATTATCATTTGCAATAATCTCTCCCGACTTTTTTGGCGTATATCTTTTGACCCCACGCACAGGGCACCAACGCGAACCGCGGTTGTATGTCGTTACGAACGATAAATCTTCACCTCCTGATGACTATTTGTTTCCAGAAGGCATTACAATCATTGGATTTCGAACGTACGGCGGGGCGCTATGAAAAACTGGCTAGGACGGATGTTGGGCGGTTCAGAGAAGGAGACGGAAGCCGTGGCAAGCGTCCGCGCGGCGACGATCGAACACGACGAAGACATGGCGAACGACGTCCACGCCACGTTCTATCGCTGGCTCACCGCGTCCAGCGGCTTCAACGCCCAAGCCGAGCAGGAAGCGCAAATCCTGGCCGAAGTGCGTTCGCTGGCGGCCGATCCGGTCTGCGCGTCCGGCCTGGTGCCGCGCGTCCCCGAACTGGTGTCGCAGTTGCTGACCGCGCTGTCAGACGAGAACATCTCGACCGGTGCGCTGTCGGCCCAGGTCGGGCGCGACCTGGTGCTGGTGGCCGAAGTGATCCGCGAAGCCAACAGCGCCTACTACCGGCCGGTGACGCCGATCGAGACCCTGGAGGGCGCGGTGACGATGCTCGGCCTGAACGGCTTGCGCATGCTGCTGGCGCGCATCGCGTTCCGGCCGCTCGTGCGGGTCAAGGTCCAGGGCGTGGCGCGCCAGGTGGCGCCCAATGTGTGGAAGCATTCCGAACGCTGCGCGTTCGCCGCCAGCGTGATGGCGCCGGGCCTGTCGGCCGGCGTGTTCGAATCCTACCTGGCCGGCCTGATGCAGAACCTGGGACTGCAGGTCGCATTCCAGGTGGCCGACCGCATCTGCGAAGGCAGGGTGCCCGGTTCCAGCGAATTCGGCGTCGCGCTGTTCGCGGCCAGCCGCCAGCTGTCGTCGGTGATCGCCAACCACTGGGACTTCCCGCCCGAGGTGGTGGAGGCGATCGAGCAGGCCGGCCAAGCGGATGGCTCGCACCTGTCCCAGGCGCTGGACCAGGGCGACCGCATCGCCAAGCTGCGGCTGCTGCTCGATGCCGAGGTGATCGAAGAGGATGACGAGCTCATTACCCGCGGCTTGAATGGATTCCAGCGGCGGTGCCTGGGCAAGCTGGTGGATTTGTCGGATTGAGGCATGACGCCTGCCACGGTGCGCGTGGCAGGCGAAGCGAGCAAGTGCTTAGAAGTCGATCTGCGCCGACAACCTGAACGTGCGCGGCGCCCCCGGCAGCAAATACCCACCCAGCGACTGCGTCACATCGCGCCAGTAGGACTTGTCGAAGGCATTGTCCACCCGCGCCCGGATGATCGTGTTCACCCCACCCGCGCGCAGCAGGTAGGACGCTCCGAATCCCGCCACGTGATAGCCCGGCACCTTCACCCGATTGGCCGGGTCGAACACCTTGTTGCCCGAATACTGCCACTGCGCGTCGAGCTTCAGGCCGGCCACTTGCGGCACCGCGTACTCGACCCATGCGGTGGTGCGCAGCTCCGGCACATTGGTCACGCGCTTGCCTTCGGTCGATGCGTCGCCCGTGTCCTTCTGGTCGGTGTCGAGCGCCATCAGCGACAGGCTGTAGCTCAGGTCGGGCGTGGCGCGGCCCATCGCCGACAGCTCGGCGCCGCGGTGGGTCTGCTCGCCGGCGCGCACGAAGGTATTGGCGGCGTTCGTGTATTCCAGGCCCTGGCGGATCTCGAACAGCGCGCCCGACAGCGCCAGCTGGTCGTTGACGTTGCGCTTGACGCCGAACTCCAGCTGCTTCGAGCGGCTCGGCGGCAGGGCGGTGTTCTGGTTGGTGGTTTCCATCGGCGCGATGCCGCCGTATTGCAGGCCGTGGCTGACCGAGCCGTACACGCGCCAGTCGCGCGCCGGCGCGTACACCAGCGCCACGTTCGGCAGCGCGAACGAATCCTTCGTGTGCACCCAGCCGCCCTCGATTTCTTCCAGTGCGTCGAGCTTGAGCTTCACGTAGCGCACGCCGGCGTGCAGGGTGAACTGGGGCGACAAGGTCATCACGTCCTGCACGAACAGCGAGCGTTCTTCGGTACTGCGGCGTTCCATCACGGGGCCGGTCACGCGGTCGCTGGCTACCGGCGGCACGATGGCCGGGTTCCAGATATTGCTGGAACCGACGTAGTCGTAGACGTATTCGCCGAAGCTGTCGTGGCGCTCCGCATACGAGCCGCCGATGGTCAAGGCGTGGCGCACCGCGCCGGTGTCGAAGCGGCCCTGCAGCATCGCCTGCAGGCCCCACGGCGCCTTGCGCTCGCCCGTGCTCTGGAAGTCGTAGACGTCGTAGTCGCCGTTCGCGCAGTAGCCCGGGTAGTAGCCGTCACCCTCGTTGCTGCAGCCGTAGGGGAAGGCGGTGAAGTCGTCGCGCTTGAACCAGTGCTTGTTGGCGCTGACGGTGGCGTTCCACGCGTTGCTGATGCGGTACTCGAAACGCAGGCCGAGATTGCTGCTGTCGGTATCGACCGGCTTGGTCCACGGCTGGTCGTTGAGCAGGGTCTTGGCCGAGATCCCGGTCGGCAGCGCTTCATTGCGGATCAGCTGGTAGCCCGGCGCCGTGATCTGCGATTTGTGCTGGTGGTCGAGGTCGATCTGGAACAGCGCGTCCGGCGTGATCTGCCAGTCGAAGGCGGCCGATACGAACTGGCGTTCGCCGTCGGCGCCGCGCACATAGGACTTCAGGTCTTCGGCTGCGGCGTTGATGCGGTAGCCGAAACGGCGGTCTTCGAAGCGGCCGCCCAGGTCGACCGCGCCGTACACGGTGCCGCGCTCGCGCACCTCCACCGTGGCCTGGCGCAGCGGCGCGTTGGTCGGGCGCTTGGTGACGAAGTTGATCATCCCGCCCGGCGCCGCGACGCCGGCCTGCAGGCCGGCCAGGCCGCGCAAGACCTCGATGCGCTCCTTGTTCTCGAGCGGGATTTGGGTGTCGCCCGGGATCGCGATCATGTCCTTGCGGTAGCTGGTGGCGTTGTCGAGCGCGAAGCCGCGAATCGAGAACTGCTCGGCGTAGCCGATCGCATTGTAGGCGTCGCCGATCGAGGCGTCGTAGCGCGCGGCGTCGGTGGCGCTGCGGATCGACAGGTCCTGCATCTGGCCCTGGCTGATCGAGGTGATCGAGGCCGGCGACTCCAGCAGCGGCACGTCGGAGAAGCCGCCGACGCTGGCGCGATCAAGCGCGATCCATTTGCTGCCGGTGACGACGACCGACGCAGGCTCTTGTGCGAAGACCTGGGACGACAGGGAAAACGCCTGCACGATGGCGCAGGCAAGTACGGTGTGCTTCGAGGTGAATGTCATGGTTTGCTCGTTTTCGCGCGCCAGGTGGCGCGCCGCTTTTATCAAAGCCGGAGCCAACGTGGGGGAAGGGCAAACGAATGGAGGTGCTGCTTTGCGCTTTCCTTCGCTGGCATTATCCAGATCAGGTACGAAGGGTATCTCTCACCCGGAACAGCGTTCCAGGACCCCTAGCGAATCGCGAGTGTATCACGGCCCCGGGTGGCCGTGGTGAATCTGTCAAGGCGGTTCGATTGTCGCCGCTCAGGCTTTCACGGTGGACGGCGCCCCGACCGCCGCGGCCCCGGTGGCGGCCGGCGTCACCATATGGCGCAGCAGGGCAGTGCGGGCCGCGTCGCCGATGGCGCGCCAGTGTTCGCGCCGCTGCGCCGCGCGCTTGCGGTGTTTCGATGGCATGTCCTGCAATGGCTTGAGGTAGAACGGCAGCGGGACCAGGAAGCTGCGCGCGTCCAGTTCGGCGCCGCCCAGGATGCGCCAGAAGCCGTCGTAGGCGTTCTCGAACGCCTTGTCTTGCGCCGCTTCATAGGCCACGTGCGCGCTGCCGCGCACCGCGACCACCCGGTCGAAGCCGAGCGCCTGCGCCGCGCCCTGCAGGGCGGCGAAGCAGAAGAAGCTCGGCGAATTGTTCGGGAACACGCGCTCGAAGGCGTCGAAGGCGCCGCCGGCATCGCGCCACAGGCCGGCGTTGCGGGTGACGAAGGGAACGACCGGCAGGTCGACGCCCACCACCGCGCCCTCGACCCAGGTCCAGGACAGGCGGTGCAGCACCGCGCCGTCGACGACCAGGGACAGCGTCAGCTCGCCTTCCGGGTCGATGCGCGGCGCGTGCTCGAGCCGCATGATGAAACTGCCGCTTTCATCCTCATGCTGCCACAACACCAGGCCGCCGTGGTGCGCGGCCTGCCGGTAGGCGGCGTTGAAGGTCGCCTCTTCGAAGCGATAGTGGGCCAGCACGCATCGCATGCGCTCGCGTACTTTCATGCCGCGGGCCAGGTAGTCGCGGCCGCTCACTTGGCGGAACAGGTCGTCGGCGGGCGCGTTTTCGAGGCGGCGCACCAGCTTGAGACGGGACAGGGACTGGTGCTCGCGCCAGTAGCGCAGCGCATGCCAGCGTTGGGTGAGTCGAGCGAAGATCATCGAGCGCTCCATTCGGCGTAAAGGGTCTTCGGCTTGCCGGGCAAGCCCGGCAATGGCAAGAAATAATTCCGTTCTGCAATTATGTGCCGAATTGCCAGCGCGTGCCCGGACGAAGTGCAAATAGTGCTTGGGAACCAAGGCGGGCGTGATCTGTCATGGGGCCTCTCTCTGGATGTGTCGACTTATGGTTGTTATCAGGCAAGTACGACAAGACTACCATGTTTGCGGCGCGCCACGCTTCTTCATTCATCATCGATAATGCGCCGGAACCAACCAGCAATGGAGGAAGCAGATGGCGTATGAACTGTTCTATTGGCCGAGCATCCAGGGACGCGGCGAATTCGTCCGCCTGGCGCTGGAAGAAGCGGGCGCCGACTATGTCGACGTGGCGCGCCGCGAGGGCGGCGTCGACCTGTTGATGGCGGCGCTCGACGTCGAGGAGTATCCGGCCTTCGCGCCGCCGTTCCTGAAGTCCGGCGAGCTGGTGATCGGCCAGGTGGCCAACATCCTGCTCTACCTGGGCGAGCAGCACGGCCTGGCGCCGCGCAGCGACCCGGGCCGCCTGTGGGTGCACCAGCTGCAGCTGACCATCGCCGACCTGGTGACCGAGGCCCACGACACCCACCACCCGATCGCGTCCGCGCTGTACTACGAAGACCAGAAACCCGAGGCGCTGCGCCGTTCGGCCGACTTCGTCGAGTCGCGCATCCCCAAGTTCATGGCCTATTTCGCGCGCCTGCTGTCCAACCCCGAGCCGCGCGACTACCTCACGGGCGACAAGGTGACGTACGCCGACCTGTCGCTGTTCCAGGTCATCGAAGGCCTGCGCCATGCCTTCCCGAATGCGATGAAGAAGATCGAGCAGGAGCATCCGGAGCTCACCGGCCTGCGCGACCGCGTGGCCGCGCGGCCCAATATCGCCGCCTACCTGGCGTCCGAACGGCGCATTCCGTTCAACCAGGAAGGCATCTTCCGCCGCTATCCCGAGCTCGATCAGTAATCAATCCCGGGCCGGGGCGAAACAAGGGCTGACCAGGCGCCCGCCATGGTCGAGCGCATCGATGGCGGCGCTGTCCTCCCGGCTCAGCACGAGTTCAAGCGCCCGCAGGTTGCCGGCCGGGTTCCCGCGTCTGGCCGACCCCGGTCTCATTGCCGTCGATCTGGGCGGCATCGGTATGGCGGTAGCCCGGTTCCAGCCCGGTGGCAACCGGGTCGATCGCGGCTTGCCCTTGCAGGCGGAAGGCCCCGAGACCCAGCCGTGGCATGTTCATGACGTGTGCTTTGAAAGGAATCAATGGGTGGCGACGGCACGGTGCACGGCCGCCTTGGCCGGCACGCCTTCGCGCCGGTCGAGCCAGCCGGCCAGCGTGGTGAGCAGCAGGGCGCCGACGACGACCAGGGCGCCGATCCAGGGCGTGGCCATCAGGCCGAGGTGGGCGACGATCAGGCCGCCGCCCCAGGCGCCCAGGGCGATGCCGACGTTGAAGGCGGCGATGTTCAGGCCCGAGGCGACGTCCACCGCCTGCGGCGCGTCGCGTTCGGCGCGCTGCACGACATAGACTTGCAGGCCGGGCACGTTGCCGAAAGCGACCGCGCCCCAGGCCAGCACCGTGATCAGCACGAGCGGTTTGCTCGGCGCGGTGAAGGTCAGTGCCAGCAGCACGACGGCCAGCAGGGCGAACACGATCTGCAGCGCCGGCACCGGACCGTGGCGATCGGCCAGCCTGCCGCCCCAGATATTCCCGGCCGCGACCGAAACGCCGTACACCAGCATCACCAGGCTGACGGTGGACGCCGCGAAGCCCGAGACTTCCTGCAGCACCGGCGCCAGGTACGTGAAGGCGATGAAGCTGCCGCCGTAGCCGAGCGTGGTCATGGCGTACACCAGCAGCAGGCGCGGTTTCTTGAGCACCGCGAGCTGGTTCAGGATGCTGGATGGGCGGCTGGCAGCGATATCCGACGGCACCAGGATGGCGCTGCCGATCACGGCGATCACGCCCAGCAGCGACACGGCCAGGAAGGTGGCCTGCCAGCCGAAATGCTGGCCGATGAAAGTCCCGAGCGGCACGCCGGTGACCAGCGCCACGGTGAGACCCGTAAACATCAGCGCGATGGCGCTGGCCGCTTTTTCCTTCGGCACCAGGCTGGTGGCGATGGTCGAACCGATCGAGAAGAACACGCCGTGCGCGAGGCCCGTGAGGACGCGCGCGGCCATCAGCGCTTCGTAGTTCGGCGCCATCCAGGCCACCAGGTTACCGAGGGTGAACAGGACCATGAGGCCGAGCAGCAGGTGCTTGCGCGGCACTTTGCCTGTAAGGGCGGTGAGCACAGGCGCGCCGATGGCGACGCCCAGCGCGTACAGGCTGACCAGCAGGCCGGCCGAGGGCACCGATACGCCCAGGCTGGCGGCGATGGTGGGGATCAGGCCGACGATCACGAATTCGGTCGTCCCGATGGCGAAGGCGCTCAAGGTGAGCGCCCAGAGTGCGAGTGGCATGCGATTCTCCTTGTTGTTCGATATGGCGGGGTTGCGTAGGGCATGCAGTGTGCCGTGCCTGGATGCAAGGAAAAATAGGCCGCTGTACAATGGACTTTTGAGCTGGAGTCAACAATGATTGATGTGGATGCCTTGATTGTGTTTTGTGCAGTCATAGATTCCGGCTCGTTCTCGGCCGCCGCCGAGCGCCTGGGGCAGACACCGTCCGGGGTCTCGCGCACCATTTCGCGGCTCGAGCATGGCCTCGGGATGACGCTGATGCGCCGCACGACGCGGCGCCTGCAGCTGACCGACGAAGGCGCCTGGCTGCTCGAACGTGCCCGCGCCATCCTGCGCGACCTGGCCAATACCGAGGCCGAGGCGCAGGCGCGCCGTTCGCAGCCGTCGGGCCTGGTGCGGGTGAATGCCTCGACCCCGGCCTTCGACCATCTGCTGGCGCCGCTGTTGCCCGATTTCCTGGAGGCGTATCCGCTGGTGCAGCTGGAACTGACCAGCGGCGAGACCTACGTCGACCTGATCGAGGAACGGGCCGACCTGGCGATCCGCATCGGCGCGCTGCCCGATTCGACGCTCAATGCGCGGCGCCTGGGTACCGGCAAGCTGAGGGTGGTGGCGGCGCCCGGCTATATCGACAGGTACGGCGTGCCGCGCGAGCCGGCCGAGCTGGCGCTGCACCGCACCGTCGGCTTCACGGCGCCGGCCTCGCTCAATACCTGGCCGCTGCTGCATGCCGGCGGCGAGGGCTGGACCGTCACCCCGCAGGTGCTGGCATCGAGCGGCGAGACGGTGCGCCACCTGGTCCTGCACGGCGCGGGCATCGGGTCGATGGGGGAGTTCCTGGTGCGCGCCGACATCGAGGCGGGGCGCCTGGTGCCGTTGCTCGAAGAGCACACCCTGCCATGGACCCAGCCCGTTTGGGCCGTGTTCTACAGGCAGGGCGCGCTGGCGCCGCGGGTGGCGGCGCTGGTGGATTTCCTCGCCCGCAGGCTGGGCGAGGTGCTGGAACGGTAAGGTCAGAACGCGTAGGTCGCGCGCCCGTAGATATACCTTCCGGAGCGGCCGAACGGCGCATAGGTCGAGAACGGCGTATTGCCCGTGGTGTTGAGCGCCGGCGGCAGCGTTTCCGGATACTGGTCGAAGACATTGTCCGCGCCCAGGGCCAGGGTCAGCTTCGGCGTGACGGCGAAGCGTCCCTCCAGGTCGACCACGGTCTTGGCGCCCAGCTCGAAGTCGAAGGCCGCCGTGGTGCCCGGCGACAGCACCTCGCCGTAGCGGGTAGCGCGCAGGGTCGCGCCCCATGGGCCCAGCTTCCAGTTGACGTTGGCGCTGATCTTGTTCTTCGGCTGGCCTTTTTCGAGCGAGAGCACGTTGACGCGGTCGAACAGCACCGGGGAAGGGCTCAGGTTCGACAACTGTTCGGTCACCGGCACCTTGGTCACCTCGGTGTCGGTGAAGTTGCCGGCCAGGGTGAAGTCGAAGCGGCCCGCCGCGCCGGCGTTGTGCGCCCAGTTGATCACGACGTCCACGCCCTTGGTCGTGGTGTCGACGCCGTTGATGAAGAAGCGCCCGCCGCCCACGCCGATGAAGCCCTGGCTGGCGATGTAGTTGCGCACATTGGCCTGCGTGAGGTTCTCGGACAGGATGATGCGGTCGTCGATGTCGATGCGGTAGGCGTCGACCGTCACGCTCACGCCACCCAGGCGCAGCACTGCGCCGAGCGAGGCGTTGACCGATTCCTCGGCGTCGAGCGGCTTGGCGCCGAGGGCCACCGCCACCGGGTCGGACGGCTTGAAGGTCGTGATCTCGTAGGGAATGCCGTTGATGAAGTTGGTCGAGGTGGCGGTGAAGTGCTGCTGCTGCGGCGACGGCGCGCGGAAGCCGTTCTGGATCGCGCCGCGCAGCGCGAACGCCTTGTTGAAGTCGTAGCGCAGCGCCAGCTTGCCGGCCACGCTGTTGCCGAAGTCCGAGTATTTTTCGGCGCGCACCGCGGCCGAGGCGAGGAGTTCGGGCGTGACGTTCGCTTCGAGATCGATGAAGGCGCCGAGCGCGTTGCGGTGGGCGTCGACCTCGTTGGCCGGACGGAAGCCCGGGAACACCTGGGCGCCCGGTGCGGCCGGCGTCCCATTGGGCAGCACCGCGCCGCCATAGCTCCACGACTGCTCTTCGCCGGCGAACAGCTCATAGCCTTCGCGGCGCGCTTCGACGCCCACCGCCACGTTCAGCGGCGACGACAGCGATGCTAGCTCGATGCTGCGCACGCCGGTCAGGTTGAACACGGCCTGGTCGTAGGAATAACCGCCGGCGTAGAACTCGGTCTTGCTGCTGGCGCCCAGCGAGCGGTTCAGGGTGTTCTCGATCGTGTATTCCATCTTGTTCTTGCCGTAGCCGAGCGAGGCGTCCATGTCCCACTGGCCGGCGGTCCAGGTCACGCCGCCCGTCATCGAGAAGTCCTTGACGGTGGGGGAGATCAGCGGCAGGAAGCCGTCGGGATAGATCGACAGGACGTTGCGCGCGTCCTGCGGCGGGCGGAAGTAGCCGGACGAGGTGGCGTCGCGGTCCTGGTAGCTCGCCCAGCCATAGACCTTGACGCCGCCGCCCAGGTCGTTGCCGGCGTTGGCGAACAGGGTGGCCTGGTCGAGGTCCGGCTCGCCGGTCCAGGCGTTGAAGCGGTTGATCGTGTTCTCGCGCGGGTCGAAAGCGCCGTTGACCCGTGGGTACTGCTGGCGCATGTCGTAGCCGCCACGCTCGGTGCGGTTCTGGTCGCGGTACTCGGCGGCCACGGTCAGGAAGCCCGATTCGCCCAGGGCCAGGCCCTTCCACAGGCTGACGGTGGCGGTCTGGCCGTCGGTGCGCTTGCGCGAATCCGGGCCGCTCCAGGTGCCGCCAGCAGGGACGGCGTCGTTCCACAGATCGTATTCGGACTTGCGCGCGCCATAGGTGACGCTCGCCTCGCCGCCATCGCGGTCGGTGCGCAGGCGCATATTGACCACGCCCGAGATGGCGTCGGAACCGTATTGCGCCGCCGCGCCGTCGCGCAGCACCTCGACCGATTTCACGATCGCGGTCGGGATCGTGTTCAGGTCGACCGCCGCCGAGCCGCGGCCGATCGAGCCATTCACGTTGACCAGCGACGAGGCGTGGCGGCGTTTGGAATTGACCAGCACCAGGGTCTGGTCGGGCGCCATGCCGCGCAGGGTGGCGGGGCGGATGGTGTCGGTGCCGTCGGTCAGCGAAGGCCGGGGAAAGTTCAGCGAGGGCAGGGCCATCGACAGCGCCTGGTTCATCTCGGTGCTGCCGGCGTTCTTGAGGGTGTCGGACGAGATGATGTCGATCGGCGCGGCGGTGTCGAGCGCGGTGCGGTTGGCAACGCGGGTGCCGGTGACCACGACCGTGGCGGCGTCAACGGCCGTGTCGGCCTGGGGCGCGGCATCCTGGGCGTGGGCGAGGCTCGCGCACAGCGCGGCGATGGCGAGGGCTAGTGCTGTTTTTTCCGTCCTGGCTTTCTGCATGGTGCTGATTCCTTTTGTTGTTCTACGGCGGTGGTCCTGGGAAAGGGCGAGGCGGCTGCCTCCGGTTCATACTGCGCAGCACCATTCATGGTGTCAATTCGTTAAAACCGCGGCAATGCGTCTTTACAACAGTTATCGAAATGTCAGGTCCATGTAAGAAAATGTGGGAGGCATAGGAACAGCGCATGTGAGGCGCACGACAAGGCAGGCGAGATCGGGAACACCCGGCTGTTGCCCGCGTGATGGCCAGCCGGCGAGCCCGTGCTACAGTAGTCCCTCATGAACACGCCGCCATCCACCGAACCCGCCATCCCGCACGATCCCCAGTTCCAGGTGCTCGTGGGCTGGTTCCTGATCGTGGTCGCGGTGCCGCTGGCGATCTGGATTGCGCTGCGCATCCACGACAAGTTCGATGCGAGGTCCTGGCCGAAGGCCAGCGCCGAGGTGGTCAAGAGCGAGTTGTACGAACGGCGCGGCAAATCGCACGACTGGTGCATCAAGATGGCCTACCGCTACGAGGTCGATGGGCAGCAGTTCGTATCGTCCCGCAGCGCCACGTCGATCATGAGCGAATCCGCCTGCGATCCGTCGCGCGCCGTCATCCAGGCGCGCTTCGAGAAGAGACAGCCGGGCGACCGGATCACGATCCGCCATCATCCGCGCGAGCCCGGACGCGCGATCGCCCATGTCGACGGGCTGGATATCTTCGATTTTCTCTTCCCGGCGGTGGCGCTTGGCGTGTTCGCGACGGGTGTGCACTCGATCCGCTATGGCGCGCGGCTGCGGGTGGAACAGGCCGCGCTGGCCGCGGAGCGCCGCGAGCGCATGGCGCGCGCCGAACGCGAATTCTTCATGAAAAACTCACCATGACAGCACTATTTCCGGATTGTCGCTCCCTGCAAGTCGACGTGGCGCCGTCGGTCACGATCAAGGCCATCACCGGCGGTTCCGGCCCGCCGCTGCTGCTTCTGCACGGTCATCCGCAAACCCACGCGATCTGGCACAAGGTCGCGCCCCGGCTTGCCGAACGCTTCACCATCGTCGCCTGCGACCTGCGCGGCTATGGCGACTCGAGCAAGCCGCAAGGAGCGCTTGATCACGCCAACTACAGCAAGCGCACGATGGCGCTCGATGCGCTGGCCGTCATGCGTTCGCTCGGCTTCGAACGGTTCCACGTGCTGGCCCACGACCGCGGCGCGCGCGTGGCGCACCGGCTGGCGCTGGACCATCCCGGGGCGATCGAGCGGATGGCGTTGCTGGACATCGCGCCGACGCTGGCGATGTACGAACAGACCTCGGAAGCGTTCGCGCGCGCCTATTGGCACTGGTTCTTCCTGATCCAGCCGGCGCCCATGCCCGAGCGCCTGATCGAGGCCGACCCCGCCGCCTACGTGCGCGACGTGATGGGAAAGCGCAGCGCAGGCCTGGCGCCGTTCGATCCGCGCGCGCTGCGCGAATACCAGCGCTGCCTGGCGCTGCCGGGCGCCGCCCACGGCATCTGCGAGGATTATCGCGCCGCCGCCGGCATCGATCTCGAACACGACCGGCTCGATCGCAAGGAAGGACGAAAGCTCGGGATGCCGCTGTTGGCGCTGTGGGGAGAGCAGGGCGCGGTGGGGCGCTGCTTCGATCCGCTCAAGGAGTGGAAACTGGTGGCGGACGACGTGCAGGGCGGGGCGCTGCCCTGCGGTCACTACATCGCGGAGGAAGCACCCGAGCTGCTGCTCGGGCGCGTGCTGCCGTTCCTCGCAGGGTGACTCATGCCGCGGCGCCCGCGAACTCGATGGTCGCCGTCAACCCGCGACCGCCGTCGCCGTCCGACAGCACGATGATGCCGCCATTGCGCGCGGCGCCGCGTTCGGCGATCGCCAGTCCCAGGCCGCTGCCTGATTGCTCCTGTCCCGGCACCCGGTAGAAACGGTCGAAGACCTTGTCGCGCAAGTCCGGGTTGATGCCCGGTCCCTGGTCGGCGATCGCCAGGCGATAGATGTGGCCGATGCGATTCAGGCGCACCGCGATGCGGCCGTCCTGCGGCGAATACTTGATCGCGTTGCTGATCAGGTTATCGACGGCCGACGCCATGCTTTCCAGGTGCAGCGGCACGCTGCCGTCGCCGTCGGCGTGGAACTCGATCTCGATATTGCGCTGCACCGCCAGGTGGGCGGCCGCCGCCACCCGGTCGCGCACGAACTCGGCGACGCCGGTCTGCGGGCAGGGGTGGTCGACCTGCGGCTCGGCGCGCGCCCGCTCGAGGGCCAGCAACTGGTGCACGGTGTGGGTGGCGCGCGCCACGCCGCTGCGCAGGCCCGCCGCCGGCTCGGCGCAACGTTCGGCCGTCTCGCTGCCGGCGCGGCTGAGCAGCACGTGGGCATTGATCTGGATCGCCGCCAGCGGCGTCTTGAGCTCGTGCGCGGCGTCGGTGAGGAATTCGTGCTCGTGCTCGATGCGCTGCGACAGGCGCGCCATCAGGCCGTTGATCGCGTCCACCAGCGGCGACAGTTCGCGGTAGGCGGAATCCGGCAGTGGCGTCAGGTCGCCGTCCGAACGCTGGGCGATGCTGGATGCGATCGAGCGCAGCGGGCGCAGGCCGATGCCGACGATCAGCCAGGCCGGAATCAGGAGCAGCGGCAGGCTGAAGATGGTCGAGGACAGCAGGAATCCCACGCCGCCGATCGAGAACATCCATTCGTCGTCGACTTCGTGGCTGCGCTCGACCTTGATGCCCTGCGCCGTGTCTTGCGCTTCCCAGCGCACCCAGGAATAGGCGTCGCGGCTGGCGACTTCCGGCAGCCGGTCGGGCCACTGCGGCGCCGAGTTGTAGACCAGCCGGCCGTGCAGCCAGACGCGCACCCGCACGTGCGAGTGGTAATCGAGCTCCTGGAACATGCGCACGCGGTTCGCCTCGATCTCCTCCAGCACCGGCAGCATGCGCGCCACATCCGGGCCGACGTCCGACAGGTGAGCCTGGATATTGGCGGTGTGCGCCTTGTTCTCGCTGAAGGTGCGGCTGCGCTGGGTGGCCTTGGCCTCGAGGAACACCCACACCAGGCCGATGATGGCCACGACGACGATCACGCCCGTGAAGCTGAACATCAGGCGCTGGAACAGCGACGACGGCCGGTTCGCCAGCCGCCTAAGCATCCTGCTGCACCATGTAGCCGACGCCGCGCACGGTGCGGATCACGCCTTCGCCGATCTTCTTGCGCAGGTTGAAGATGTGCACGTCCAGGGTCTGGCTCTGCCCGCCCTGGCCATCCGCGGCCGGCAGCGCGCGCCGTTCCAGTTCCACCCGCGTCAATACCCGGTTGGCCTGCTTCATGAGCGTCAGCAGCAGGGCAAATTCGGTCTTCGAGAGGGTCACCGGCTGACCCGCGCGCGTGACCGCCATGCGGTTCTCGTCGAGCACGATGTCGCCCGCCGTCCACAGGTTTTCTTCCAGCGTGCCGTGGGCGCGGCGCACGATGGCGCGCAGGCGCACCAGCAGCTCGGGGATCTCGAACGGCTTGATCAGATAGTCGTCGGCGCCCAGGTCGAAGCCTTTCAGGCGGTCTTGCAGGCTGTCGCGCGCGCTGATGATCAATACCGGCAGGCGCACGCCGTCGGCGCGGAGCAGACGCAGCACGTCGTTGCCGTCGCCGTCGGGCAGGCCGAGGTCGAGCACCACCGCGTCGAAGGACTCGTCGCGGATGCGCGCGCCGGCATCGGCCGCGAGGCGCAGCCAGACCGCCGTGTGGCCCTCGTCCTGGAATACCGACAACAGCGCCTGGCCGATCGCGAGATCGTCTTCGATCATGAGAATTTTCATGGCGCGAGTTTACCAGTGTGGCGTAGCGGCAGGGCCTTGGTGAATCTTCAGATTCGCTTCAGCTCCTGCGTTGACCCCGCCCGCTTGATATCGGACCATCGCATCCAACCAGCAAAAAGCTGGAAATAAATACAAAAGAGGAGACAGGCATGACGACACGTCGGGATGGCGCACGGCGCCAGGTTTTACCATTGCATCCGCGATTGAATCCTATTGCAGGCGCCTGCGCATTGCTGTTGATGGCGGCGCCCCTGCACGCGCAGGAAGCCGGCGCCCAGGACCCCGAGGACGCGGTCCGGCCCGCGGCGACCGTCTCGGGCGAGGCGCCGATCGCCACCGTCAACGTGTCCGGCATCCGGCGCGGCATCGAGGCGGCCATCGAGATCAAGCGCAACGCGACGTCCATCGTCGAAGCCGTCTCCGCCGAGGACATCGGCAAGCTCCCCGACACCACCGTTGCCCAGTCGATCTCGCGCCTGTCGGGCGTGACCACCCAGCGCAGCAAGATCAACGGCAAGGCGACCGAAGTCAGTGTGCGCGGCATGTCGCCGACCTTCAACGGCTCGCTGCTCAACGGCCGCGAGCAGGCCTCGACCAGCGATGCGCGCAGCCCCGAATTCGACCTGTTCCCGTCCGAGCTGACCGGCAGCGTGCTGGTCTATAAAACGCCGGACGCGAGCCTGATCGGCCAGGGCCTTGCCTCGACCATCGACCTGCGCACCCTGCGTCCGCTCGATTTCGGCAAGCGCATGTTTGCGGCCAATGCGCGCAAGGAGCGCATCGGCTTCGGTTCCGGCTCCGACCTCGGCTCGGGCCACCGCAAGACGCTGACCTACGTCGACCAGTACTTCGGCCGCAAGCTGGGCCTATCCGTCGGCCTGACCTCGTTCAAGCAGGACAACGGCGGCGAACTCAAGTTCGACAGCTGGGGCGCCAACACCGCCGACATCGACTACAACGGCCAGACCGTCAGGGCGATCAACGGCTTCATGGCCGAGACCTCGCGCCGCAAGGCCGAACGCGACGGCGCTTCGGTCACCCTGCAGTTTCGCCCCAACGACAAGTTCCGCTCGACCTTCGACGCCTTCTACTCGCGCGGCGAAGAGGCGACCAAGAAGACCGGCCTCGAAGGCGCGATCGTCGGCGGCACCGGCATCTACGATCCGAACGCGGTGCTGACCGACGCCACCATCGAGAACGGCATCGTCACCGCCGGCACCTTCAGCAACTACAAGGGCGACGTGCGCAACCACCTGTTCTCGAACAAGGACCGCCTGCTGTCGCTTGGCGTGAACAACGAGCTCAAGGTGGGCGAGTGGCGCATCGTAAACGACCTGTCGTACTCGAAGGGCACCAAGCGCATCAGCAATTTCGAGACCATGGCCGGCCAGCCGGGCAACACGCCCGAGAGCCAGCTCGGTTCGATCAGCTACAGCGGCTTCAACGGCAACAACTTCGCCGACGTGCGCTACAGCCCGAGCCTGAACTACGCCGACCGCAACGTGGCCGTGCTGACCGACGTCGCCGGCTGGGGCGGCGGCCCGCTGTCGCCGCAGGCCGGCTACCTGGCGTTGCCGACCATCGACGACAAGGTGCAGGCGGTGCGCCTGTCGGCCGAGCGCGATACCGACTGGGGCCCGCTGGCCGCGGTGCGCTTCGGCGTCAACTACACCAGGCGCGACAAGTCGCGCCTGGGCGAGGAGGGCCGCCTGTCGGTGCGCGGCGGCGACGGCTACGCCGCCATCCCGATGCCGGGCAGCGGCCTTGAGGTCGCCGGCCCGACCGGCATCCCGGTGGCCGCGTTCGACCCGACCGGGAGCCTGGGCTCGCTGTATGAACTGAACCGCTGGGTCGACGCCACCGTGCTGGCGCGCGACTGGACGGTGGGCGAGAAGGTCACCACCGCCTATTTGATGGGTGAGCTCGACGGCACCCTGATGTCGCTGCCGTACAGCGGCAATATCGGCGTGCAGCTGGTCGACACCCGCCAGCGCGCCAGCGGCAACCAGGTCGACCTGGCCAACTGCACCGGCATCACCACCGACACCTGTCCCGCGGTCGTCAAGACCGGCGGCGTCGACTACACGGAGGTCCTGCCCAGCCTGAACCTGACCTTCGACCTGGGCAACGACCAGCTGCTGCGCCTGGGCGCCGGCAAGCAGGTCTCGCGCGCCAACCTGGACAACCTGAAGGCCAGCATGAATTTCGGCCTGCAGAGCGCCACCGCCGAGGATCCGGCGCTGACCGGCTTCGCCGGCAATCCGGAACTGAAACCCTATGAAGCGCGCGCGCTCGACCTGTCGTACGAAAAATACTTCGGCAAGAAAGGTTATGTCAGCGCGGCGCTGTTCTACAAGAAGCTCGACAACTACGTGATCAATGCGCCGCAGATGTTCGACTTCGCCCAGTACACCAGCGCCAGCACCCCGCTGCCGGCCACCGGCCAGTACGCCGGCTCGACGATCGGCTTCCTGACCATGCCGCAGAACGGGGAGGGCGGCATCATGCGCGGCATCGAGCTGTCGGCCAACCTCCCGTTCGGCCTGGTCGTGAATGCGCTGGACGGCTTCGGCGTGCAGGTGAACCATTCGCACACCGATTCCTCGGTGCGCCTGCCGACCAGCGCCTTCGTCACAGGCAGCAATGCGCCGGTGTTCAATGGCGCGGTGTCCGAGATCGGCCTGCCGGGCCTGTCGCGCAACGTGACCAGCCTGCGCCTGTACTACGAGAAGCACGGCCTGCAGGTGTCGCTGGCTGCCTACCGCCGCTCGAGCTTTATCGGCCAGATCCTCGACTACCGCAGCGAATCGCAGTTCACCTTCATCAAGGGCGAGACGATTGCCGACGCCCAGGTGTCCTACGATTTCCAGGGCGGCATGCTGCAGGGCTGGTCGGTATTCCTGCAGGGGCATAACCTGACCAACGAACCGTTCCGCGAGTACACCAGCGATCCGGAGGTCTACACCAACGTCGTCACCTTCGGCCGCACCTACTCGGCCGGTCTCAACTACAAGTTCTGACCATGACCGCACTGCCCATGAAGCCGATCTTCGTTCATGCCGTGGCGGCGCTGGCGGCGCCCGCCCCCGATCCTTATCGGCCGCGGGAGTACGTACAGTTCCAGCATGCCGACTGGACGAAGAACGCCACCATCTACCAGATCAATACGCGCCAGTTCACGCCGGAAGGCACGTTGAAGGCCGCAACCGGCCAGCTGCCGCGCCTGAAGGAGCTGGGCGTCGAGATCCTGTGGCTGATGCCGATCCATCCGATCGGCGAAGCCAAGCGCAAGGGTGCGCTGGGCAGTCCCTACGCGGTGCGCGACTTCCGCGCCGTCAATCCCGAGCTGGGCACGATGGCCGACCTGCGCGCCTTCGTCGACCGCGCCCATGCGCTGGGCCTGCGCGTGATCGTCGACTGGGTCGGCAACCATACCTCGTGGGACAACGTGCTGATGACGCAGCACCCGGACTGGTACGCCAGGGGGCCGGATGGCAAGCCGCAGCCGACGCCCTGGTTCAACTGGGACGACATCGTCGACCTCGATTACGGCAAACCGGGGCTGCGCCGCTACATGCTCGAGGCGATGAAGTTCTGGGTGCGGGAAGCCGGCATCGACGGCTATCGCGTGGACGCCGCCGGACTGGTGCCGCAGGACTTCTGGGACCACGCCAGCCGCGAGCTGCGCGCCATCAAGCCGGTGTTCATGCTGGCCGAGTGGGAGAGCCGCGACATGCACCGCGACGCCTTCGACGCCAGCTATGCCTGGACCTGGTGGGAGGCGCTGCACGACATCGCGCGCGGCCGCTCGGACGTCACACGCCTGCATGCCTATTACGCCTGGAACGCGAAGTTCTATCCGCGCCAGGCCTACCGCATGCTGTACACGACGAACCACGACAAGAACGCCTGGGACGGCACCGAATTCGAAGCCTTCGGCCCGGCGGTCGACGCGGCGATCGTGTTCAGTTTCGTCAGCGAAGGCATCCCGCTGGTCTACAACGGGCAAGAGGCGGGCAACACCAAACGCCTGGCCTTCTTCGAGCGCGACCCGATCGAATGGAAGGCCTCGCCCTACACGGCGCTCTACAAGAAGTTGATCGCGCTGAAGAAACAGAACACGGCGCTGTGGAATGGAGAGTACGGCGCGCGGATGGTGCAGGTGCCGAACGACGCGCCAACCCAGGTCCTGAGCTTCGTGCGCGCCAACGACAAGGACAAGGTGTTCGTTGCCCTGAACCTGTCGGACAAGCCGGTCAAGCCGCGCTTCGACAAGACACTGCATCACGGATCGTACCGCGACTTCGCCACCGGCGCGAAGCTCGACGTGGGCGGATCGCTCGATTTTGAAATGGCACCGTGGAGTTACCGCGTGCTGGTGAAGTAAACAAGGAGAGATATGGTTTCCAGATTCATGAATGTCAGCCTGGCCACGCATTGCTGCGTGGTGCTGGGCATGGTGGTGAGCTCGAGCGCCTTCGCGCTCGATGCCATGAGCGCGAGCGTCGAGTCGCCGGGCAAGGTGCTGAACGTGTCGGTGCAGGTCGCGCCGGACGGACGCCTGTCGTACCAGGTCGAACGCAAGGGCCAGCAGGTGATCGCGCCGTCGCGCCTGGGCTTCGTGCTGGGCAGCGACAAGCCGCTGGATTCGGGCTTCAGGATCGAGCGCCAGGTGGTCACCGACCACGACAGCAGCTGGGAACAGCCGTGGGGCGAGCGCCGCACGGTGCGCAACCACTACCGCCAGATGCGGGTCGACGTCAAGAAGAACGATGGCCGCCGCCTGGCGATCGTGTTTCGCGTGTACGACGACGGCCTGGGCTTTCGCTACGAATTCCCCAAGCTGCCGAACAACCGCGCCACGCACATCGCCGACGAGCTGACCGAGTTCGTGGTCGCGCAGCCGGCCACCGCCTGGTGGCAGCAGGCGGGCGAAGTCTGGGCGCTCGAATACCCGATCCAGAAGTCGCCCCTGCGTGAAGTGGGCATGGCCAACACCCCGATGACCGTGCGCATGGAGAACGGCACCCACATCGCCTTCCACGAGGCGGCCCTGGTCGACTATGCCTCGATGTGGCTGCGCCGGGTCGAAGGCCAGCGCCTGCGCGCCCACCTGACCCCGTCCGCCACCGGCAACCCGGTGGTGCGCACCGGCGCCTTCACCACGCCATGGCGCACGATGCAGATCGCCGACGACGCGGCCGGCCTGTACATGTCCGACCTGGTGCTGAACCTGAACGAGCCGAACAAGCTGGGCGACGTCTCCTGGGTCAAGCCATCGAAGTACGTCGGGGTGTGGTGGGACATGCACCTGGAAACCAAGTCGTGGGCCTCGGGTCCGAAACACGGCGCCACCACCGAGTACACCAAGCGCTACATCGATTTCGCGGCCAAGCATGGCTTTCGCGGCGTGCTGGTCGAGGGCTGGAACCCGGGCTGGGACAGCGACTGGGCCGGCAATGGCCTGGACATGGACTTCACCAGGGCGCATCCGAGCTTCGACATCGCCGCCGTGACGGACCATGGCCGCAAGAAGGGCGTGCACCTGATCGGCCACCACGAGACCGGCGGCAACGTCGCGCACTACGAAAAGCAGATGGACGCGGCCTTCAGGCTGTATGCGAAGCACGGCGTGGACAGCATCAAGACCGGCTACGTGACCGACGGCGGCGCGGCCCAGTTCATGGGCAAGAACGGCAAGGTCCATTTCGGCTACACCGATTCGCAGGAGGGCGTGCGCCACTACCAGAAGGTGGTCGAGGAAGCTGCGCGCTACAAGATCGCGATCAACACCCATGAACCGGTGAAGGACACCGGCCTGCGCCGCACCTATCCGAACTGGATCTCGCGCGAAGGCGCACGCGGCGTCGAGTACAACGCCTGGGGCAATCCGGTCAATACCGTCGACCACGAGGCCAACCTGGTGTTCACCCGCATGCTGAGCGGCCCGCTCGACTACACGCCGGGCATCCTGAGCCTGGAAGGCAAGGACAAGCGGCCGTTCAACTCGACCCAGGCCAAGCAGTTGGCCAACTTCGTGGTGATCTATTCGCCGGTGCAGATGGCGGCCGACCTGATCGAGCACTACGAGCGCTATCCGGGCCCGTTCCAGTTCATCAAGGACGTGCCGGCCGACTGGGAAGACACCCGCGTGCCGCACGGCGCGGTGGGCGAATACGTGACCATCGTGCGCAAGGACCGCAATTCGGACGGCTGGTACGTCGGCTCGGTCACGGACGGCAACAAACGCACGCTGGACCTGAAGCTGGACTTCCTGGACCCCGGCAAGACCTACCTGGCCGAAATCTACCGCGACGGCGACAACGCCGACTATCGCGACGACAAGCGCCGCTTCGACATCGCGATCGAGAAGCGCAACGTCACCAGTGCGGACACCATCAAGATGGTGCTGGCGCCGGGCGGGGGACAGGCGATTCGCCTTGTGCCGCTCAAGTAAGTCTGGCGCAGGACACTGTGGGCGGCCCGGCCGCCCACCTGACGGCCGTCGCACGCGAACGGCCGTTTTCGCATATCCTGTTGGACTGTCCATACTTTGCTGGCGTTTTTTCGCACCTGGCTGTTCATGTCCACACCATCTTCATCGTCCACCGTCACGCCTGCCGCTTCCGGCACCGTCATGCAGATCCTGTTCTCGGTCGCCTTCGTTCACCTGCTGAACGATTGCGTGCAGGCCGTGCTGCCGTCGATCTACCCGCTCCTGAAGCATGAATTCGACCTGACGTTCACCCAGGTCGGCCTGATCACGTTGACCTTCCAGTGCACCGCCTCGCTGCTGCAGCCCTGGATCGGCCTGTACACCGACAAGCGCCCGATTCCCTTCCTGTTGCCGGCCGGGATGTGCGTGACCCTGTTGGGCGTGGGCCTCCTGGCCTGGGCCGACAGCTTCCCGATGCTGCTCACCGCGGCCGCGATGATCGGCGTCGGTTCCTCGACCTTCCACCCGGAGGCCTCGCGCGTGGCGCGCCTGGCCTCGGGCGGGCGCTTCGGCTTCGCGCAGTCGCTGTTCCAGGTCGGCGGCAACGCCGGCTCGGCCCTCGGCCCGCTGCTGGCGGCCGCCATCGTGGTCGGACGCGGCCAGGGCGAGATCGCCTGGTTCATGCTGCTGGTGCTGGTCGCGGTGGCGGTGCTGGTCGGCGTGAGCCGCTGGTACAGCAACCACCTGACGAATATGGTCAGGAAGGCCGCGCAGCATGCGGGCCCAAGGCTGCCGCGCAAGAAGGTGATCCAGGCCCTGGCGGTGCTGGCGCTGCTGGTGTTCTCCAAGTACATCTACATGGCCAGCCTGCAGACCTACTACACCTTCTTCCTGATCGAGAAGTTCCACCTGCCGGTGGGCACCGCCCAGCTGTACCTGTTCCTGTTCCTGGCCTCGGTCGCGGCGGGCACCTTCGCCGGCGGCCCGATCGGCGACAAGATCGGCCGCAAGCGCGTGATCTGGTTCTCGATCCTGGGCGCGGCGCCGTTCACCATCGCGCTGCCGTACGCGAACCTGTTCTGGACCGGCGTGCTGTCGGTCGTGATCGGGCTGGTGATGTCGTCGGCCTTCTCGGCCATCGTCGTCTTCGCCCAGGAGCTGGTGCCGGGCAAGGTCGGACTGATCTCGGGCATCTTCTTCGGCCTGATGTTCGGCATCAGCGGCGTGGGCGCCGCGGCCATGGGCCATATCGCCGACATCCACGGCATCGACCAGGTGTACCGGATCGCGTCCTTCCTGCCGCTCTTGGGCATCATGGCGGCGCTGCTGCCGAAGGTCGACGGGGCGAAGCGCTAGCGCCGCATATATTCACAAGGAGCGTCTTCCATGAACCTGAACGACATCCAGCGCATCGCCGCCTTCGACGACAACGGCCAGGGCGGCAATCCGGCCGGGGTCTGGATCGGCGCCGCACTGCCGCCGGCCGCCGAGATGGCCCGCATCGCGCGCGAGGTCGGGTTTTCGGAAACCGCCTTCGCCGCGCCGGAAGGCGAGGCCTGGCGGGTGCGCTATTTTTCTCCAGAATCCGAGGTGCCGTTCTGCGGCCACGCGACCATCGCCCTCGGCGCCGCGCTGGCCCGCGCCCATGGCGACGGCCGCTATGCCCTGACCCTGAACGCGGCCAGCATCACGGTCGAGGGCCGGCGTGACGGCGAGCGGGTGCACGCGGCGCTGCAGTCGCCGCCGACCCGCAGCAAGGCGGCCGACCCGGCGCTGGTCGATGCGGCGCTGGCGCTGTTCGGCTACACCCGGGCCGATCTCGATCCGCGCATCCCGCCGGCGCTGGCCCACGGCGGGGCCGACCACCTGGTGCTGGCGCTGTCGAGCCGCGCGCTGCTGGCGGCGATGCGCTATGACCTGGACGCCGGCCGGGCGCTGATGCTGGCGCACGGCCTGGTGACGGTGGTGCTGGCCTGGGCCGAGCATCCGCAGCTGTTCCACACCCGCAACCCCTTCGCCTCGGGCGGCGTCTATGAAGATCCGGCCACCGGCGCCGGGACCGCGGCGCTGGCCGGCTACCTGCGCGACATCGGCTGGCCGCATGGCGGACGCATCGAGGTCGTCCAGGGCGAAGACATGGGCGCGCGTTCGCGTTTGACGGCAGAGATCGCCAAGGGGGCGGGCGGCTCGATCCGCGTGACGGGAACGGCGCGAGCAATGTAATACAACACCGTCAGTGGCGCTGGTTCCGGTTTGATAAAACTCTTGACTTTGTCATAAATGAGTTGGTTACTTACTATCAAACAGAGGGCTAAAAGCACGCCTGCTCAGTGGTTCGATTCTCCGTGAGCGGATTGATAATTTGATCCAGACCAACCCTGTTTCAATCTTATCAACCCAGGAGTACCGCCATGGAGCTGTTTCCAGCAGCCGTGTTCAACCCCTCGAAAGCGTCGTCCCCGCGCACCGCCCGCGGCCCCGTCGCTGGAGGCGCGATCGAGCGTTTGCCGTTCACTGTCCGCCGGGTAGAAACCGAAGCGGATCTGCTCAAGGCCGTGCGCATCCGCCACGCCGCCTATGCCCGCCATGTCCCGGATTTCGCCCGCAGCCTGGCGCAACCGGAGGCGGCCGACTATGACGCCGACACCATTGTCCTGCTGGCCGAGTCCAAGCTGGACGGCACGCCGATCGGCAGCACCCGCATCCGCACCAACCTCTACCGCCCCCTGGGTGTGGAGGAGTCGGTCGAGCTGCCCGACTGGTTGCAGGGCAAGCGCCTGGTCGAAGCGACCCGCCTCGGAATCGACGAGGGCCGGGTCGGTCGCATGGTCAAGATTGCACTGATCAAGGCGTGTTTCATGTATTGCGAAGACAACGCCATCGACTATTCAGTGGCGACTGGCCGTCCACCCGTGGACAAGCAATACGATCAGCTGATGTTCGTCGACGTGTTCCCGGAATTGGGTCTGGTGCCGTTGCGTCACGTGGGCAATATTCCACACCGCATCATGGCGTTCGAGATCGCCACCTTCCAGCAGCGCTGGGCCGAGGCGCGCCATCCGATGCTGAACTTCTTCTTCCATACCCACCACCCGGACATCGAGGTCGGTCCGGTCGCGCCGCCATCGCTGGCGCTGCCGCAGCGCCCCGTGCCGCCGGCCATCCGGCCACGCGTCGAACTGGCGTTCGCCTGAAGTTTTTCCGATCGTCAGCGGGAATTGCGGGGCGCAGCCTGGACGGGCTGCGCCAACGACCTGCAGCGCTTGCGCAGTTGCGCATGCGGCCGCGTCGTCAACGACCTGACCGGCACGCCGCTGGCCAGCTTAGCGATGCAGCTCAGCGATGCAGGCCAGCGGCAGCGTAGCCGCGGCGAACAGGAATCCGGTCGGAGCCGCCCGCATATGCCTGCCTTTCGTCTGCGGAAAAACACGCCGGGCCGTTCGATGCACTGCGCGGCCTGCCGCCATGGGGACTCACAGGCCATCGACGAGCCGGATGCACAGGCGGACCTTGGCCGCAATGTCAATGGCAAACCGTTGTGAAATCGTCCTGACCGGTCTAATAATTGCATGACGGCACTAGCGTAAAGCGGTATCCTTGCGCTTTAATGGCCGGCGCTCGTCGCGCAGCGTCGCCCGTTTCACCCAAGACCGTCCATGCCCAACGTCAAACATCAGCCGCGAGCAACGCTGCCGGCCGCGCTCCACGCGGCTGTCGAGCTGGTATTGAAGATCTTTGCCTATTACCTGATCCCGGTGGGGATCGGCATCGTCTCGCTGATCGCGCTGGTGTTCTGGCATGACGAATATCGCACCAGCGGCGACGTGCCGCTGGCGATGCACGTCACGGTCGACCAGGCCGCGACGCTCGCTCCGGACGATGCGCTGGCGCTGGCCCGGGCCACGCCGCTGACCAATGGCCATGACACCCACCTGTCCGAGGCGCCGGTCTGGTTCGCCTTCGAGCCGATGCCGCGCGCCGGCGAGCAGGTGATCGAATTCCCGTCGCGCCACGCACTGGACATCGCCTGCTGGGATGCGACCACCCTGGTCCCGCTCGGCGCCGCCACCCGCAGCCTTGACCACGGCGTGCTGCACGCCGAGAAGGCCGGCTTCGCGATGCGCCTGGCGCCGCTGCCGCGCCAGCTGCTGTGCCGCGCCGGCTTCTCGGGCCCGGCGCGCCTGTCGGTGCTGCAATGGCCGGCCGAGCAGTTCGCCTTGTCGGTCAAGCAGTATCACCGCAAATCGGGCCTGCTCGACGGCGGCATGATCGTGCTGGCCCTGTTCATCATCATCACGGCCCTGATCAACCGCCAGCCGGTGTACGTGCTGTTTGCCGGCTGGCTGATCCTGAACCTGCGCGTGGGCGCGCTGTCGGCCGGCTGGGACATCCAGTGGCTGGGCCAGACCGTGCCATCCGAATGGCTGCTGCGCAGCCGCGCCGTGACGATCACCCTGTACGGCATCGCCACGCTGACCCTGTACCAGGCGCTGCTCAAGGAACACCTCGCCGAGATGCGCTACCTGCTGCCGATGCGCGTCATGCAGTGGCTGTGCATGCCGATGCTGGCCGCGGCCATGCTGCTGCCGTATGGCATGTACCTGCCGCTGCTGTGGGGCATCCTGGTGTGCTGCTTCTCCTTGATGACGATCGGCCTGTTCAAGATCATCGTGGAGTCGCGCACCCGGGTCGCCTCCTGGTTCGCGGCCTCGTTCGCGGTGACCTTCCTGGCCTCGCTGGCCGAGGTCCTGTCGGCCGCGCTCGGCATGCGCGAACTGCTGGGCGTCATCAACAGCGTCACCGCCGCGCTCGCATCGAGCCTGCTGGCGGCGCTGGCCGTGGCCGAGCAGATGCGCATGGAAACCGAGAAGCGCCAGGAGGCCCAGGAAGAACTCGAGCACGCCTACCAGGCGATGCCGGTCGGCCTGTTCACCCTGGATATGTACGGCCACTTCCTGAGCGTCAATCCGGCCCTGCGGAAAATGCTGGGCATGAGCGGCTTCACGCCGGGCCGCACCGCCTGGCGCCAGTACTTCACCGAGGCCAGCTGGGCCAATCTGCACGAGCAGGTGCATGCCAAATCCGAGGCCGAGATGGAGCTGGCCAGCCGCGACGGCAACCAGCGCTTCCTGGTCAGCGCCACGCTGGCGCGCTCGCGCATCGAAGGCGTGCTGCAGGACACGACCGAAAAACACAAGGCCACCGAGCAGCTGCGCTTCATGGCCAATAACGATCCGCTGACCAAGGTCTACAACCGGCGCGGGATCGAGCGCGAATTTGCCAGCGCCGCCGCCAGCCTGGCGGCCGGGCGGCCGATGGCGCTGGCCTACGTCGACCTCGACCGCTTCAAGCTGATCAACGACCTGTTCGGCCACGCGGCGGGCGACGAAGTGCTCAAGCAGGTGTGCGAGCGGATGGGCACGATGCTGGCCGGCGGCCAGCAGATCGGCCGCGTGGGCGGCGACGAATTCGTGATCGTGATGCCCGAGACGGCGATTCCGCTGGCCTCGATCATCTGCCGCGGCATCGTCGACCGTCTCGGCAACACGCCGTACCGGGTGGGCGACAAGGCCTTCCACGTGCGCGCCTCGGTCGGCCTGATCGAGGTGGTGCCGGGCATGCCGATGAAGGATGCGGTGTCGACCTCCGACCGCGCCTGCCGCGAAGCCAAGACCGGCCTGGGCGACGGCCTGGTGGTGTATGAACGCGGCGCCGACGCCTTCCGCCAGCGCGCGGCCGAACTGGACCTGGTCGAGCGCCTGTCCGGCCCGGACGCGACCGACAACCTGCTGCTCGAGATGCAGCCCATCATGTCGCTGCGCGCGCCGCACGAGTCGATGAACTTCGAGGTCCTGCTGCGCATGCGTGAGCCGGATGGCCGCGTGGTGCCGGCCGGCGCCGTGATCTCCGCCGCCGAGAAGAGCGGGCGCGCCAGCATGATCGACCGCTGGGTGCTGACCACCACCCTGGCCTGGATCGCCGAGCACACCGAAGACCTGGTCAATACCCGGTTCGTGTGCATGAACCTGTCGGGAGCCTCGCTCAACGACGAGCGCTTCGTGCAGGACACCTTCGACATCCTGGGCCGCTACGTGCACGTGGCCAGCCGCCTGTGCCTGGAAATCACCGAGAGCGTGGCGCTGCACGACCTGGACAACACGCGCCGCTTCATCGACCAGGTGCGCAGCTTCGGCGTGAAGGTGGCGCTGGACGACTTCGGCGCCGGCTATACCTCGTTCTCGTACCTGAAGGAGCTGCCGGCCGACGTGCTGAAAATCGACGGCAACTTCATCGTCAACATCAACGCCCACCCGGCCAACGTGGCGATCGTCGAGGCCATCGTCAGCCTTGCCGTGAACCTCGGGATGAAGACGATCGCGGAATGGGCCGAGGATGCGGCCACCGTGCAGACGCTGCACGAGATCGGCGTCGACTACGTGCAGGGCTATGTGGTGGCGCGCTCGATGCCGCCCGAGCGCCTGCTGGAAGGACGCTCGAGCGCCGGCTTCATCAAGGACGAGGAACTGCTCGAGCTGCTGCGCGAGCTGGAGAATCCGCCGGCGCCGCACCTGGCCAGCGTGAGCCGGCTGCACTAATTCTAATCAATGCCCGCGAGGGTTTCCCTGCTGCCCACGTCGCCCACCAGGAATTGCGCGCGCGCCGCCTTCAGCGTGGCGACGTCGCTGGCCAGTGGCTTGGCCTTGACCCTTGGCATCGGCGTGGCGCTGCGCTGCAGTGCGCGCGCGGGCGGCAGCACGTCTTCCCGGGCCGCCAGCGGATAGGGGGCGATCTTCGTCACTCCTTCGCTGGACGGCATGCTGGCCATGCGCACGGTGGCGGCGCCGGCTTCGCAAGGGCGGTCGGTGAAAGTGACGCGGCCGGCGCCGTCGATGCACTTGACGATGACGGATTCGGAATAGGCGCTCGGCGCGGCGATTGCTGCGGCGGCCAGCAGGCAGATGCTCAGTTGTCGCTTCATAATTGGCTCCTGGACGGATCCATGTTCGGGATTTCATTGTCTTCCTTGCATCATTGCGCTTCTGTTCGCCACTTCACGTGGGCATGTAGGCGCACGCGCCGTCGTTTTTTACAGAACCGCCAGTCTTGGATAAAATGTCCAGCATGAACAAGACATTGCGAAGCAAGGAAGAATCCGCGCTCATCGAGCAGGTCCGGCACATCGCCGAGGGCCTGGCGCAGACCTTCGCGCCGTTCTGCGAGGTGGTGGTGCACGATCTGCGCGATCCGGGTCACGCGGTGCTGGCGATCCACAACAATCTCTCCAGCCGCGCGGCCGGCGATCCGGCCACCGAGCTGGGTCTGGCGCGCATCGCAGACAGCGCCTATCCGCAGGTGGTCGCCAATTATCCGAACCAGTTCCCGGACGGCCGCCCGGCCAAGAGCACCTCGATCGGCATCAAGGACGCCGACGGCAACTACGTGGCGGCCCTATGCCTGAACGTCGACCTGACCCTGTTCCGTTCGATGCAGGGCATCCTGGAACAGTTCAATGCGCTGGGAGAGGCGCCCGTGGGCGAGTCGCTCGATCCGGCCAACGCCGACGCCATCCGGCGCCGCATCGACGCCTACGCGGCGCGGTTGGCGTCCTCGCCCCAGTTGCTCAAGGCGCACGAGCGGCGCGCGCTGATGCGCGAGCTGAAGGACGGCGGTTTTCTCGAAGTGCGGCGCGCGATGGAAGTGGCGGCGTCGCATCTCGGGATTTCGCGGGCGACCGCCTACAACGACATCAAATAGAATCCGCATCTACCGTATATCTGACCGTCACTTCGGGAGACCGCCATGAAGACCGCCGTATTCAGCGCTCGCCGCTACGACAAGACCATGCTGGGCCAGGCCAATGAAGCCGCCGGCCATGAGTTGCGTTTCCTCGAAGACCGGCTGAGCCGCGAGACCGCGATGTTGGCCCGCGGCTGCGAGGCGGTCTGCGTCTTCGTCAACGATACCGTCGATGCCGAGGTGCTGGGCATCCTGGCCGGGCAGGGCGTGCGGCTGGTGGCGACCCGCTCGACCGGCTACAACCATATTGATGCTCACGCTGCGCGCGACCTCGGCATTGCCGTGGTACGCGTCACCGATTATTCCCCCAACTCCGTAGCCGAGTTCGCGGTCGGGTTGCTGCTGGCCGTCAACCGCAAGATCGCGCGCGCCAGCGTGCGCACGCGCGAGGGCAATTTCGACCTCGACGGCCTGATGGGTTTCGATTTGCACGGCAAGACGGTCGGCGTGATCGGCACCGGCAAGATCGGCACCATCTTCGCCCGCATCATGGCCGGTTTCGGCTGCACGCTGGTCGGCTACGACCGTTACCCGACGCCGGCCTTCGAGGCGCTGGGCGGACGCTATATCGGCGTCGACGAGCTGCTGGCCTGCAGCGACGTGGTGTCCTTGCACTGTCCGCTGCTGGAAGAGACCCATCACATCGTGAACGCGGCGGCGCTGGCGCGGGTCAAGCGCGGCTGCATGCTGGTCAATACCAGCCGCGGCGGCCTGGTCGACACCGAGGCCGCGGTGCAGGCGCTCAAGAGCGGCCAGCTGGGCGGCCTGGCGATCGACGTCTACGAGCAGGAAGCGAGCCTGTTTTTCCAGGACCTGTCGTCGACCATCATCACGGACGACGTGATCCAGCGCCTGGTGTCGTTCCCGAACGTGATCGTGACCGGCCACCAGGCCTTTTTCACGGTCGAGGCGATCGGGCAGATCATGCGCACGACCATCGACAGCATCGGGGCCTTCGAGCGGGGCGAGGAGCTGGTCAACCGGATTCCGGATTGATGCGGGGTGCATGAGTTGGCCCATGGACTGGACAGGGGCGCGCATTGTGCGCTACGGTCTTGGACATCGGCAACGCGCAGCAAGGATCTGGAATGCATATCAGGCCGGCCCGGTGCGACCGGGTGTTCGACGTCAAGCCAGGCAAGGGCGGCAAGCGCAGGCCTTCGTGGCTGGCGCGCTTGCTATGGGCGTTGGCGCCCATCTTGTGGAAGTGAGCACGCGATGAATCGACGAGTGGATGACGTTGCGGAGATCGTGCAGCTGACTTTCGATCGGGTGTTCGATGTGCAGGGCCGGATGTTCAGTTTCGAAAGCGGCGGCAGGAAGGAATACGGCGTCAGCTTTTCCGACGGTACCGTGCCGCGCGATGGCTCGCGGTATGCTGTGGCGCTGGTAGAGGACGGCAACTGGCAGAAGGTGATTGGCTGGCGCGATCTCTCCACGACCGAGGTTTATCTCACTGAATCGGGCTGGGACGCCGCGTGGACCCAGGCAGGCACACTGTACATCTTCGCACCCATCTTCATCGCTGCCGCCCTGGTATTCCTGGGCCCATGGGTGGCGCTGGGATTGCTCGGGCTTTTCGTGTCGCTATCCGCATGGATCGTTCGGCGCGCGGTGGTGCGCAACCGGCTGGTGGATCAGGCGCTGCGCGAGCTCGACCCACCTGCGCCACCGGGCGATGGCCCCAGGATCGGGAAAACCGGGAAAAGGTGGATCACGGGCTTGCTGAACATCTTCTCGGGGTGATGTTCACGATGAGTTGACTGGGGATGGTCGTGGTTTGACCATTAATCCAATTTTGGATAATATGTCCAATATTGTATGGACCGACAACTGACCCCAGAGAACTGAAAGGATTGCGCCATGACCGCAGCATCGCTCCCCACCTACGAAGACGTCGCCCAGGCCGCCGAGCGCATCCTGGGCGCCGCCCACTGCACGCCGGTGCTGACCTCGCGCACCGTCAACGAGGAATTCGGCGCCGAGGTGTTCTTCAAGTGCGAGAACATGCAGCGCATGGGCGCCTTCAAGTTCCGCGGCGGCTATAACGCGCTGGCGAAGTTCAGCCCCGAGCAGCGCCGTGCCGGCGTCGTCGCTTTCTCCTCCGGCAACCATGCGCAGGCGGTCGCGCTGTCGGCCAAGATCCTGGGCATGCCGGCCACGATCGTGATGCCGCAGGATGCGCCGGCCGCGAAAGTCGCCGCCACCCGCGGCTACGGCGCCACCGTGGTGACCTATGACCGCTATACCGAGGACCGCGAACAGATCGGCCGCGAGCTGGCCGAGAAGCACGGCCTGACCCTGATTCCTCCCTACGACCATGCGGACGTGATCGCGGGGCAGGGCACGGCGGCCAAGGAGCTGTTCGAGGAAGTCGGTCCGCTGGACGCCTTCTTCGTCTGCCTGGGCGGCGGCGGCCTGCTGTCCGGCTCCGCGCTGGCCACGCGCGCGCTGTCGCCGGGCTGCATGCTGTACGGCGTCGAGCCGGAAGCCGGCAACGACGGCCAGCGGTCGTTTCGCACGGGCGAGATCGTCCACATCGACACGCCGCGCACCATCGCCGACGGCGCCCAGACCCAGCACCTGGGCCATCTGACTTTTCCGATCATCCGGCGCGACGTCGACGACATCCTCACCGTGAGCGACGAGGAGCTGGTGGCCTGCATGCGCTTTTTCGCCGAACGCATGAAGATCGTGGTGGAGCCGACCGGTTGCCTGGGGTTCGCCGCTGCGCGCCGGATGAAGGAACAGCTGAAAGGGAAGAGGGTCGGGGTGTTGATCAGTGGCGGGAATATCGATCTGGGGCGGTTCGCGAGCCTGATCGGCGATTGATTGCTGACCGGATGCGCAGGGTGGACGGCCGAGCCGTCCACCTGCGATGGGGCAGCAGTCCTGTCAGGCAGCCAGCGGCAACGCCACCTGCAGCATGAACCCGCCGCCCTCGCGATTGCGCACTTCGAGGCCCGCATTGTGCCGGGTCAGCACCCGTTCCACGATCGCCAGTCCGAGCCCTGCGCCATTGGCCTGGCCACGCGCGCTATCGAGCCGCGTGAAGGGCTTCATCAGCTGCGCGATCTGGTCCGCCGGCACCCCGACCCCATGGTCGCCGATCTCGATCACGGCGCGCCGCCCGTGGCCGGTGGCCTTCACGCGCAGCACGATGTCGATGTCGGTGCATGAGGTGCCAGGCGTATTGCCGTAGCGGCGCGCGTTCTCGATGATGTTGTTGATCACGCGCCGCAGGTCGGTCGCGTTGCCCATCACGTGCACACCCGGCATCAGGTCGGTCTTGACGTGCAGGTCGGGGATGCGGGCCGCCTCGCGGCCGACGTCGGACAGCATCTCGGACAGGTTCACCGGCACGAAGGTGGCCGCCTCGGTCGGCTTGGCGTAGTCCAGGAACTGGCCGATGATGGCGTCCATCTGCGCGATGTCCGACTGCATGCCTTCGCGCGCGTCAGTCGACAGATTCGCCATCTCGACTTCGAGCCCCATGCGCGCCAGCGGCGTGCGCAGGTCGTGCGAGATGCCGGCCAGGATCACGGCGCGGTCCTTTTCCACCTGCGCCAGGTCTTCCACCATCTGATTGAAGCTCCGATTGGCCTCGATGATCTCTTGCGAGCCCTTCTCGGGCAGGCGGGCCGGACGCTCGCCCTTGGCGATGGCGCGCGCGGCGGCGGTCAGGCGCGCCAGCGGGCGGTTCACCAGGCTCGAGATCAGCGCCGCGCCGACCACCGACAGCAGGCCCACCACCACGGCCCAGCCCAGCCACTGCTCGCGCGTCAGGCCGGTCAGGCGCTCGCGCTCGAGCATCAGCCAGTATTTGTCGTCCTCGATATTGAAGCTGATGTAGAAGCCCGGCACGCCGTTCACGCCGCTCGAGAAGCGCGTGTCGGCGCCCAGGCGCTCGCGCACGATGGCCGCGATCTGGGGCATCAGGCGATTGTGCGGCGGCGGGTCGACCACATCCGTGTCTTCCAGCGTGAAGATGCGGATGCCTTCGTTCGACACCAGTTCGAGCAGCAGCTCGCGCCGCAGGTCGGGCGCCGAGTGGGTCAGCGCGGCCTTGGTGATCGTCACCACCGACACCACCAGCTCGGCCGTCTGCTGCACCTGCTTGTCGCGCTGGAACACGCTGATCATGCCGATCCAGGCCAGCATCGAGGCCGCGGTGAGCACCGACATCAGGAAGAAGGTGCGCCAGAACAGGCCGCTCTTGAACCAGGCGAAGCGCAGGGCGCGCCGGGCCTGGGCGATTGGGGTGAACACTAGCGCGGCTGACCTTCAGGGATGAACACGTAGCCCAGGCCCCACACGGTCTGGATGTACAGCGGGCTCGATGGATCGGGCTCGATCAGCTTGCGCAGGCGCGAGATCTGGACGTCGAGCGAGCGGTCGAACACTTCGTACTCCCGACCCCGCGCGAGTTCCATCAGCTTCTCGCGCGACAGCGGCTGGCGCGCATGGCGCGCGAACACCTTCAGCACCGAGAATTCGCCGGTGGTCAGCGGCACCGTCTCGCCGTTCTTCTTGAGCGTGCGCGTGCCCAGGTCGAGCACGAAGTCGCCGAACTCGAAGGTCTGCGGGGTCTCGGACGGCGCGCCGGGAATCTCGTCCGGGCCCTTGCGGCGCAGGACGGCGCCGATGCGGGCCACCAGCTCGCGCGGATTGAACGGCTTGGGCAGGTAGTCGTCGGCGCCCATCTCGAGGCCGACGATGCGGTCGACGTCCTCGCCCTTGGCGGTCAGCATGATGATCGGGGTCTGGTCGCCGGCGCCGCGCAGGCGGCGGCAGATCGACAGGCCGTCTTCGCCGGGCAGCATCAGGTCGAGCACCAGAAGGTCATAGCGCTCGCGCAGCCACAATTTGTTCATCGCCGGCGCGCTTTCGGCGGTCACCACCTGGAAGCCCTGTTCGGTCAGGTAGCGGCGCAGCAGGTCGCGCAGGCGCACGTCGTCGTCCACGACCATGATCTTGGCGGAGTGGCCCGATGGTGCGCCCATACCCGCATGATTGTTCGAAGTCGTTGAGGTCATAAAACTGTCCAGAATTGTCAGATGAATGTCGCTATGGTAACTTCTTATGGATGGGGCGGAAGCACGACTCAGCCCAGCCATTACAATGTGTTACAAACTTTACCCAATAAGTCTTACTCCGCTTTCGGTATGCACCTACACTGGCGACAAGTGATCAACACAGCTTATCCGTTTATCAGGCATCGCGGAAGAGGAACACCATGAACCACGCGCACAACGACAAACCAGCAGGATTCGGCGCCAATGGCGGCCGGCTCGCCCGGCTTGCGCGCCTCGGTGTGGTCGCCTGCGTACTGGCAGGCCTGGGGGCCAGCGCGTCGGCGCAAAACCAGGAGCGCGATCCGCGCCGCGACGAAGCGGCGATGCGTGACCGTTACCAGATGCAGGCCCAGCAGGATCCGCGCGTGTACGAGATGCGCGACCAGGATCGCCGCGCCATGGAGGTGCAGTCCGATGCGGCCCGCGAAGAACGCCGTCGTGGCCGTCTGTCGGCGGACGAGCGGCGTGACCTGCGGCGCCAGATCAAGGAAGGTTCGGAGCTCTATCCGAACGCTCGCCGCCGCTGACGATGCGGGCGGCAATGTAAAACGACGGCGCCGATGGCGCCGTTGTCGTTTCTGGAATTTGACATTTCCCAAGCCATCTTGCTGGCGTAGTTGGCGCGTTTTTGCCGGATCTGGCCACCAATTCGCATTGCGGCAATGGTGTCAGCCGCGCCACAAATTTTCTTTATAGAAATCTAGTTGCCATATGTTTATTTAGATTGCGCAACATGCTATCTTTACGCCCACCTTACTGTTGGCAGGGTCTCCGTCGCCAATATTGACCGCCAAGTGGAGCGTGAACGTGTCCGACCTTGCCGTACTACCCGATGCAGCGCCCGCCACGGTGGCGCCCGCCGTCCGCTTCGACTCGAAGGGGCCCGAACATTGCATCGCCAGGCGCGACGACGGCGTGTATGCCGATCCCGAAGTGCTCGGCACCACGCTGGCGGCGGCGGTCGACGGTATCCTGCGCTCCAACCATTACCTGGAAGGCCTCGATTATCCGGTCCTGATCAAGGCCCTGTACGGCCACGGGCCGGAGCTGCCGCGCGACGCAGCCGGGCGGGTCGTGGTGCGCATCGCGGCCGACATCGTGCCGTTCACGCCGCAGCGCCAGGCCCTGTACCGCTCGGTCAGGATCGCCGACGGCCAGGCGGAATACTATTTCGAACCCGTGTTCGAGCGCGACGAGGAAGGCAATGAGCGCCCGACCCGGCTCGACGCCGACGAATTCGTCGCCGACATGTGGGTAAAGGGCATCCGCTTCGGCGCCGAGGTCGACGCCATCCGCAGCCACATCGCGAGCGGCGCGGCCGGCCGCTACGTGGTGGCGCGCCGTCTCGAGCCGCTGCCCGGCCTGGATGCCCGCGTCGAGGAGGTCACGAACGAGCTGCACCGCAGCGACGCCCCGCGCCAGCTCGCCAACGGCAAGCTCGACCTGATGAGCTTCCAGAACCGTTTCCCGCAGGTGGCGGCCGGCACGCGCCTGCTGCGCAAGGTGCCGCGGACCAGCGGCAGTCCCGGCTTCGACCTGAACGGCATCCCGATCGCGCCCGAGGTGGGCAGGGACCTCGACCTGTCCACCTACGCGGCCGACGGCACGGCCGTGGACCTGGCGCCGGAAGGCGAGTTCCTGGTCGCGCGCCGGGACGGCTTCCTGAGCGTCGACCCCAAGAGCAGCCGCATCGCCATCACCGACAAGATCGTCAGCCGCGACGGCGTCAGCGCCAGGACCACCGGCAACCTGCACCTGGCCGGCGACTACGAGGAATTCGGTGAAGTGCAGGAGCAGCGCATCATCGAGGCCGAGAGCATCACGGTGCACGGCGACGTGTACGGCCACCTGGTCGCGCGCGGCGGCGCCATCCTCCTGCGCCGCAACCTGGTGGGCGGCAGCGCGCGCAACCTGAATGGCGGCGTGCGGGTGCTGGGCGTCGCGTCCCAGGCGACGATCCAGGCGACCAGGGGCGAGGTCCGGCTGGACCGCGCCGAGAACTGCGTGATCTCGGGCGCGCGCATCCGGATCGAGACCGCGATCAACTGCGAGATCATCGGCGACGAGGTCGAAGTGGCGCATGCCGAGGGCAGCGCCATCGCCGGGCGGCGCGTGGCGATCGGCCGCGCCGCGCCGTGGAAGCAGGGCGAGATGCTGGTCTGGCTGCTGCGCCCGGACTGCGCGCGCGTCGACGCGGCCATGGCGCAGGTGCGCGAGCGGATGGACCAGTTCGTCCAGCTGGCGGCGCAGCGCCGCAGCGCGATGGAGGCGCTGACCGGCCAGCCCGAGATGCGCAAATACCTGTTGATCGCGCCGCGCCTGCGCAAGGGCGAGCTGGTGCTCACGGCGGAACAGGAGCCGCAGTTCCGGCGCCTGGCGGCCAGCGTGGCGCCGGCGCTCAAGGAACTGGGCCGGCTGTCGCAAGAAGCCAGGACGCTCGACGGCGAGCGCCAGTCCGGCATGGCGCTGTTGAAACGGTTCGAGGTCCAGCGCTTCGAGCGGGTCGGGGCGGCCGGGGTGGCGATCGGCATGCTGGCGGGCGAGGTGCAGGTGCTGGCGCTGCCCTACGAGCCGGACTTCGGCTGCGTCTGGGACATGACGGCGCGCGACGTCAAGCTGCGCCTGCGCGACACCAAGGGCGCGGAGGTGCTGCACGCGGGTTGCGAGGGCGCGTGGTCGTGGGACACGTCGACGGCGCAGGCGCAGGCCGCGTCCTGATACTGACCCGCCGGGCGGGGCGAGCCCAAGGCTGGAGTTGACTACAGTCAACATCGGCACCGGGAACGCGGCATACGATGGTGATTGCCTCCATAAAGGATTCGCCATGGTCACCTCGTCCAGCATGCCTCACGCTTCAACCCGTCGCGCTTCCGTCTCCCGTTACCCGGCGCCGCGCAGCAGCGCCTCACGGGAATTCCTCAGCTTCATGCTCGACGGGCAGGAATACGGGCTCGACTGCGCGCGCGTGCACGAGCTCAAGCTGCTGGGATCCCTCGAGCGCTTCGCCACCGACGGCGAGATCATCGGCGGCGTGGCGTTGTCGCATGGGGTGATCATGCCGATAGTCGACATGCGCGCGGGCCGCGCCCAGGCCGCGGCCACGGGGCAGGGGCGGTCGGCGCCGGATACCGACGTGATCATCCTGCGCCTGTCGAGCGGGCTCGTCGGCATGGTGGTGGAGAGCGTGACCGGTATCGTGCACGTGCGCCCCGAAGCCGTGCAGCCCCTGCCGGGCGCGGGCTACCTGATCGGCATGGCCCGCATCGATGGACGCAAGGTGCTGTTGATCGACATCGATCGGCTGATGTCGCTCTCGCCGAGGCGGCCGCTGAGGGCCGCCTGAGCTTACGCCGCCAGGGCTTCCAGCTGCTCCTGGATCTCCAGCCACTCCATCTCGAGCGCTTCCAGGTCGCGCGCCGCGAAGGCCTGGTCGGCCACCAGCGTCTTGAGGCGATCCTTGTTCCCGGCTTCGTAGATCGCCGGGTCGAGCAACTCGGCGTCGATCGCCGCTTTCTTCGCACTCAGCTTGGCCATCTGCTCGTCGATGCGCTTGACCCGGTTTTCCAAGGGTTTACGCTGGGCCGCCAGGCGCTGGCGCTCTTCGGCTTCGAGGCGCTTCTGTTCCTTGCGCTCGGCCGGCGACGCGGCCGGGCTCGGCGCCGGCGCGCTGTCCCGGGCGGCCGGCTGTGCAGCCTTTGCCGGCGCCGCCTGGCCGGGCAGGGCGTCGCCTCCCTTGCCCAGCTTGGTCTTGAACAGCCAGTCCTTGTAGTCGTCCAGGTCGCCGTCGAAAGGCTGCAGGCGGCCGTCGGCCACGATGATGAACTGGTCGGTGGTGGCGCGCAGCAGGTGGCGGTCGTGCGAGACCACGACCAGCGTGCCCTCGAACTGGGCCAGGGCCATCGTCAGCGCCTCGCGCGTTTCCAGGTCCAGGTGGTTGGTCGGTTCATCCAGCAGCAGCAGGTTGGGGCGCTGCCACACGATCAGGGCCAGCGCCAGGCGCGCCTTTTCGCCGCCCGAGAACGGCTTGATCGGGCTGGTCACCATATCGCCCGGGAAGTTGAAGCTGCCGAGGAAGTTGCGCAGCTCCTGCTCGCGCACCGTCGGCGCGATCTTCGCCAGGTGCCACAGGGGCGATTCGTCGTGGCGCAGCATCTCGACCTGGTGCTGGGCGAAGTAGCCGATCGACAGGCCCTTGCCGAGCGTCGCTTCCCCGGCCAGCGGCGCGAGCTCGCCCGCCACGGTCTTGATCAGGGTCGACTTGCCGGCGCCGTTCACGCCCAGGAGGCCGATGCGCTGGCCGATCGTGAGCGAGAAATCGATGTGGTTGACGATGGTCTTGGCGCCGACCTTGTCGCCATGCGCGTCGAGCAGCGGATAGCCGGCGTCCACACCGTCGAGCACCAGCAGCGGATTCGGCGCGGCCAGCGGCTCGCGGAATTCGAACGAGAACTCGGCGGCGGCGCGCAGCGGCGCCAGTTCTTCCATCCGCGACAGCGCCTTGATCCGGCTCTGGGCCTGGCGCGCCTTGGTGGCCTGCGCCTTGAAGCGGTTGATGAAGGATTCGAGGTGGGCGCGCTGGCGATTCTGCTTTTCGATGGCCGAGGCCTGCAGCACCATCTGGGCGGCGCGCTGGCGCTCGAAGCTCGAGTAGTTGCCGCCGTAGCGCTTCAGCTTGCGGTCGTCGATGTGCACGATCACGTTCACGATCTCGTCGAGGAAGTCGCGGTCGTGCGAGATGATGATCAGGGTGCCGGGATAGCGCTTGAGCCAGTCCTCGAGCCAGATGATGGCGTCCAGGTCCAGGTGGTTGGTCGGTTCGTCGAGCAGCAGCAGGTCGGAAGGGCACATCAGCGCCTGCGCCAGGTTCAGGCGCATGCGCCAGCCGCCCGAGAAGCTGGCCACCGGCTGGTTCATCTGGGTCAGCGAGAACCCCAGGCCCAGGAGCAGCTGTTCGCCGCGCGACTGCACGGTGTAGGCATCGGCGTCGGCCAGCATCCCGTGCAGCTCGCCCAGGCGCATGCCGTGGGCGTCGGCATCGGGATGCGATTCCAGTTCTTCCAGCTCGGCCTGGAGGCGGCGCAACCCGACGTCGCCGTCGATCGCATAATCGAGCGCGGCGCGCTCGAGCGGCGGGGTCTCTTGCGCCACATAGGCCATGCGCCACTTGGCGGGGAAGTCGATCTGCCCCTGGTCCGGATGCAATTCGTTCCTCAGCAGGCCGAACAGGCTCGATTTGCCGGCGCCGTTGGCGCCGATCAGGCCGATCTTGTCGCCCGGGTTGAGGGTCAGGTCGGCGCCCTCGAGCAGCGGCTTGGTGCCGCGCATCAGGCTGACGTTCTGGATTCGGATCATGGGAGTTTGTCTACTTAGTCGAACGGGTGCTGCTTCAATGTTTGCTCATGCACGTCGTCCCCGCGGAGGCGGGGACCCAAGTTTTCGTGAGCTGCCATCACATCAAACGTAGCGGCAACGCATGCTTACTTGGGTCCCCGCCTTCGCGGGGACGACGTTTCAGCGCCGGCTCAATCGATCAGCGCCGGCGAATCGCGTATTTACTGCGCGGTCTGCAGCTGTTCCGCCGTCAGCAGGAACACCGCATCGTCGCCGATGCTGGTGGTCAGCCAGGTCAGGCCCAGGTGGCCGAAGGCGGCTTCGGCGTACTCGCGCTCGTTGCCGATCTCGACCACCAGAATGCCGTCCGGGGTCAGGCGCTCGGCCGCGCCGGCGATGATCTTGCGCACGAGGTCCATGCCGTCTTCGCCGCCGGCCAGCGCGATCTGCGGCTCGTTCAGGTATTCCGGCGGCAGGGTGCGCATCGATTCGGAGTTCACGTACGGCGGATTGGAGATGATCAGGTCGTATTTCTTGAACGGCACGTTCTCGTACAGGTCGGACTCGATCGGGTTCACGCGGCCTTCCAGCTTGTATTCGCGGATGTTGTGCTCGGCCACGGCCAGCGCATCCTTCGAGATGTCGACCGCATCGACGACGGCGTTCTCGAAGGTGTCGGCCATCATGATCGCCAGGCAGCCGCTGCCGGTGCACAGTTCGAGCACGTTCTCGACGCCTTCCGGATCGGTCAGCCATGGGCTGAACTGCTGCGGGATCAGCTCGGCGATGAAGGAGCGCGGCACCAGCACGCGCTCGTCGACGTAGAAGCGGTACTCGCCCAGCCAGGCTTCCTTGGTGATGTAGGCGGCCGGCACGCGCTCGGTGACGCGGCGCTCGATCACGGCCAGCACCTGCAGCACTTCGTCGGGCAGCAGTTTGGCGTCGAGGAAGGGTTCCAGGCGGTCCAGCGGCAGTTTCAGGGTGTGCAGGATCAGGTAGGCGGCTTCGTCGAAGGCCTCGGCGCTGCCGTGGCCGAAGAACAGCTTTGCGCCGTTGAAGCGGGTGACGGCGTAGCGCAGCAGGTCGCGCGGCGTACTGAAGGTGGTGTTGGTCATGGTCTTGTTCTCGTGTTGGTTCGGCGCCCCGGTCAGGCGGCCAGCAGGCATTCGAGCGTGCGGCGGTAGATATTCTTCAGGGGATCGATGTAGCGCAGCTCGATGTGTTCATCGATCTTGTGGATGCTGGCGTTCGGTGGCCCGAATTCTATCACCTGGGGGCAGATGCGGGCGATGAAGCGGCCGTCCGAGGTCCCGCCGGTGGTCGATAGTTCGGCCTGCACGCCCAGCTCTTCCCTGATGGCGCCGCAGATGGTGTCCGACAGCGTTCCCTTCTCGGTCAGGAAAGGCTGGCCCGACAGCGTCCATTCCAGGTCGTAATCCAGGCCGTGGCGGTCGAGGATGGCGTGCACGCGCGCTTCCAGGCCCTCGGCGGTGCTGGCGGTCGAGAAGCGGAAGTTGAAGTCGATCGTCAACTGGCCCGGGATCACGTTGTTGGCGCCGGTGCCGGCCGCCATGTTCGAGATCTGCCAGCTGGTCGGCGCATAGTACGCATTGCCTTCGTCCCAGGCTTCGAGCGTCAGCTCGGCCAGCGCCGGCGCGGCCTGGTGGATCGGGTTGCGCGCCAGTTGCGGATAGGCGATGTGGCCCTGGATGCCCTTGATGACCAGATGGCCCGACAGGGAGCCGCGGCGGCCGTTCTTGATCGTGTCGCCCAGCACGTGGTTCGAGGTCGGTTCGCCGACCAGGCAGTAGTCGAGCGTCTCGCCGCGCTCTTCGAGCAGGTCGACCACGACCGCGGTGCCGTCGACGGCCGGGCCTTCCTCGTCGCTGGTGATTAGAAAGGCGATCGAGCCCCGGTGGTCGGGGTGGTCGGCGATGAATTCCTCGCAGGCGATCACCATGGCCGCGATCGAGGTTTTCATGTCCGAGGCGCCGCGTCCATACAGCTTGCCGTCGCGCTGGGTCGGCACGAAGGGCGCCGACTCCCAGTGGTGCAGCGGGCCGGCCGGGACCACGTCGGTATGGCCAGCGAACACGAATACCGGCGCTTCGGTCCCCTTGCGCGCCCACAGATTGGTCACGCCGTTCGACTCGATGGTTTCGCAGCGAAAGCCCAGCGGCGCCAGCAGCTCGATCAGGCGCTGCTGGCAACCCTTGTCGTGCGGCGTGATCGAATCGAGCGCGATCAGCTCTTCGGTCAGCAGCAGGGTGCGGGAAGGTTTCACTTGGCGCTCGCGAACTTGTCGGCGTACTGGTCGGCGGAGAAGCCGACCGAGACCGGGCCGACACCCTGCAGGACTGGGCGCTTGATGACGGACGGATTTTCCAGCATCAGCTCGGTCGCGCTGTCCGCATCATTGACTTGCGCCTTGCGCTCGTCCGACAGGTTGCGCCAGGTCATCCCTTTGCGGTTGACCAGGTTTTCCCAATCGACATCCTTCAGCCAGCCCTGCACCAGGTCGCGGCTCAGGCCTTGTTTCTTGAAGTCATGGAAGGTGAAGTCGTGGCCGTTGTACGCCAGCCAGGTGCGGGCCTTCTTGACGGTGTCGCAGTTGGGAATTCCGTAGAGAGTCGTAGTCATGGGCAATCATGGCCGCCGGTGCGGCGTGGTCGTTCAAAAAGGCGTGAGGATGGTGTATGCGCGTGGCGGCGCACAAGGTGCTCCGGCCGATTGTACACAGATGAGGCGGACGGGCGCGCCGCCTGGCGCATCGGACCGTCGGATCAGGAATTGAGCGTAAACTCGGTGAACGAGGCGCCCTGCGGTGCCGCCGGCTTTTCCTGCTCTTGCTGGACCTGGCTCTCCGGCCCATTGTTGAGCAGCCAGAGCAGGTTGGTGGCCGAGTCGGCGTTGGCCAGCGCCTCGTCCTGGGTCACCAGGCCGTCCTTGACCAGCTTGAACAGTGCGCCCTCGAACGATTGCGAGCCGGGCGACAGGCTCTTGTCCATCGCTTCCTTAATCTGGCCGATCTCGCCTTTTTCGATCAGGTCGGCGATGTAGCGGGTGTTCAGCATCACTTCGACCGCCGCCTGGCGCGCGCCGCCGGCGGCGGACTTCACCAGCCGCTGCGAGACGATGGCCTTGACGCTCGAGGCCAGGTCTTGCAGCAGGGCGGCGCGGTTCTCCATCGGGTAGAAGCTGATGATGCGGTTCAGCGCGTTGTAGCTGTTGTTGGCGTGCAGGGTGGCCAGCACCAGGTGGCCCGACTGGGCATAGGCCAGCGCCGCGGCCATCGTCTCGCGGTCGCGGATCTCGCCGATCAGGATGCAGTCGGGCGCCTGGCGCATCGAGTTCTTCAGCGCGATGCCGAAGCTGCTGGCGTCGCTGCCGATCTCGCGCTGGTTGACGATCGATTTCTTGTTCTTGAAGAGGTATTCGATCGGGTCTTCGAGCGTCAGGATGTGGCCGGTGCGCTGTTCGTTGCGGTGGTCGAGCATGGCGGCGATGGTGGTCGACTTGCCGGAGCCGGTGGCGCCGACGACCAGCAGCAGGCCGCGCTTTTCCATGATCAGCTCGGACAGCACGGGCGGCAGTCCGAGTCCGCCCAGCGGCGGAATGTCGGCCGGCACGAAGCGGAACACGGCCGAGATCGAGCCGCGCTGGCGGAAGGCCGACAGGCGAAAGCGCCCCAGGTTGGGGACCGACACGCCCATGTTCAATTCGTTGTCGCGTTCGAGTTCGAGCAGCTGTTCCGGCGTGGCGACCTCGGACAGCAGGGACAGGATGTTGTCGGGTTCGAGACGATGCTGGTTGATGGGGATGAGCGCGCCGTTGATCTTGATGTGCACCGGGGAGTTCACGGCGAAGAACATGTCGGAAGCGTTCTTCTCTTTCATCAGCTGGAACAGGCGGTCCATGGCCATCGCATCGTCTCCGTTTGTTTCGGGGTGTTTCAAGGCAGGTTGGACGCGTGGGCCGGTCCTCCCGCCCGCGCGTCCAACCGGCCGTCACGCACTCGCGGAATTTACACGCCGCGCAGCAGCTCGTTGATCCCGGTCTTCGAACGCGTCTGCGCATCCACCCGCTTGACGATCACCGCGCAGTAGAGGCTGTACTTGCCATCGCTTGATGGCAGGCTGCCCGACACCACGACCGAACCCGACGGCACGCGGCCGTAGGTGACTTCGCCGGTTTCGCGGTTGTAGATCTTGGTCGACTGGCCGATGTACACGCCCATCGAGATCACCGAGTTCTCTTCGACGATCACGCCTTCGACGATTTCCGAACGCGCGCCGATGAAGCAGTTGTCTTCGATGATGGTCGGGTTGGCCTGCATCGGTTCCAGCACGCCGCCGATGCCGACGCCGCCCGACAGGTGGACGTTCTTGCCGATCTGGGCGCAGGAGCCGACGGTGGCCCAGGTGTCGACCATCGTGCCTTCATCGACGTAGGCGCCGATGTTGACGTAGGACGGCATCAGGACCACGTTCTTGCCGATGAAGCTGCCGCGGCGGGCGACGGCCGGCGGCACCACGCGGAAACCGCCGCGTGCGAAGTCATCCGGGGTGTAGTCGGCGAACTTGGTCGGGACTTTATCGTAGAACTGGATGTCACCGGATGCGACCGGCACGTTGTTCTCGAGGCGGAACGACAGCAGCACGGCCTTCTTGATCCACTGGTTCACGACCCACGTGCCGGTGTCTTTCTGCGCCACGCGCAGGCTGCCGTCATCGAGGCCGGCAAGCACGTGGGCGACGGCGTCGCGCACCTCAGGGCTGGCGCTGTTCGGGCTGATTTGTGCGCGCTGTTCCCAGGCGGTGTCGATGATGGTTTGCAGTTGTTGGGTCATGATGCTGGTCTTGGTTGAAATGAAAACAGGTATTCGTGGGGCCGTTATTTCAGGCTCTGGCAGAACTGATTGATGCGGTTGGCCGCCTCCAGTCCTTCGTCGACGCCGGCCACCAGGGCCATGCGGATGCGGCCCTGCCCCGGATTCTGGCCGTGCGCTTCGCGCGCCAGGTAGCTGCCCGGGAGCACCGTCACATTATAGTCGGCGTACAGGCGGCGTGCGAAGTCGGTATCCGACAGGCCGGTGCGCCTTACGTCGGCCCACAGGTAGAAGCCGGCGTCGGGCAGCTCGACGTCCATCACGCCCTTGAGCAGCGGGGTGACGAGGGCGAACTTTTCCTTGTACAGCGCGCGGTTCTCGATCACGTGCTGCTCGTCGTTCCAGGCCGCGATCGAGGCCGCCTGGACCGGCGGCGACATCGCGCCGCCGCAGTAGGTGCGGTAGAGCAGGAATTTCTTCATCGCGACCGGATCGCCGGCGACGAAGCCCGAGCGCATGCCCGGCACGTTCGAGCGCTTCGACAGGCTCGAGAACACGATCAGGTTGCGGTACGGTTGATCGCCGCCGCTCTGGCCCCCACTCCTGCCCAGCTGGTGCGCCGCTTCCAGCGCGCCCAGCGGCGGCGCCGAGCCGGTATAGATCTCGGAATAGCATTCGTCGGCCGCGATCAGGAAGCCCCAGCGGTCGGCCAGCTCGAACAGCTGGCGCCAGTCGTCCAGGCCCAGGGTGGCGCCGGTCGGATTGCCCGGCGAGCAGACGTAGAGCAGCTGCACGCGCGGCCACACGTCCTCGGGCACGCTGCCGTAGTCGGGCGCGAAGTTGCGCGCTGGTTCGGAGTTGACGAAGTAGGGCGTGGCGCCGGCCAGGTAGGCCGCGCCCTCGTAGATCTGGTAGAACGGGTTAGGGCACATCGCCAGCGCATCCGGCCTGGAGGCGTCGATCATGCACTGGGCGATCGCGAACAGCGCCTCGCGCGAACCGTTCACCGGAAGCACCATGGTGGCCGGGTCCAGCGCCGGGATGCCGTACCGGCGCTCCAGCCAGCCTGCGATGGCCGCGCGCAGGGGCTCGCCGCCCACCGTGCTCGGATAGTTGGCCAGGCCCGCCACCGAATGCGTCAGCGCCTTTTCGATGAAGGCCGGGGTCGGATGCTTCGGTTCGCCGATGCCCAGGCTGATCGCGGAATAGGCCGGGTTCGGGGTGACGCCGGCAAACAGCTGGCGCAGCTTTTCGAACGGGTAGGGATGGAGCTTGTCGAGATGGGGATTCACGGCAGTCTTGGGCGCAGGGCAGTGTGCGCTTTTCGATAATATTTTATTATAGCTCCATGAATGGCAGAACGTTCGAGCATACGGCAAGTGATTTGCGGTAACATTAACCACATACCGACCAGCGATTCCACCCGGAGAGCCATCCGCCGTGCCGATCAGTTATGCGCGCAGCCTGACAGGACATGAACGCACCCCCGGCGCCAACCGCCACCTCGGCGTGGCGCTGGCGTTCGTGGCCGGCGCGATCAATGCCGGCGGCTTTCTCGCGGTGCGCGAATACACCTCGCACATGACCGGCATCGTCTCCAGCGCGGCCGACCACCTGGTGCTGGGCGACACCGACCTGGTGCTGGCCGCGCTCGGCGCGCTGCTCAGCTTCCTGCTCGGCGCGGCCTGCACCGCCATCCTCGTCAACTACATCCGGCGCCGCGGCCTGCATAGCGGCTTCGCGCTGCCTCTATTGCTTGAAGCCATACTTCTGCTGGTGTTCGGCATCCTGGGCGCGCGCCTGGCGGGGATCGACGCCTTCTTCATTCCGCTGACGGTGATGCTGCTGTGCTTCATGATGGGGCTGCAGAACGCGGTCATCACCAAGGTCTCGCATGCCGAGATCCGCACCACCCACATGACCGGCATCGTGACCGACATCGGCATCGAGCTGGGCAAGTTGGCCTACTGGAACGCCGACGGCCCGCTGCGCCAGCCGAAGGTCACGGCCAACCTCGGACGCCTGATGCTGATGCTGTCGTTGCTGGGCGCGTTCTGCCTGGGCGGCGTGGTGGGGGCGCTGGGCTTCAAGCACCTGGGCTACCTGTCCACGGTGCCGCTGGCCGCCTTCCTGTGCGTGCTGGCGATCGTGCCGGTGGTCGACGACGCGATGCGCGTGCTGGGGCGGCACGACGCCTGATCCTGCGTCAATCTCCATGGCCGGGATGCAAGCCGGGATGCATTCCGCGGTACATTTACGTATGATCCCGATGTGCGTCAACTGTCGTTTATGCACAATGCATCGTCTCCGCGCGCCTCGATTGGCCGCTTCTGGCGGTCTCTTTCGCGATCCTGGCCTGTGCCGTCATGTGCTCGCGCTGGGGCGACACGGTCGAAGATCCCCAAGCGTATTACGATACCGCGCGCTACCTGCGCGAGAAGGGGCGGCCCTAGCCCGTTAGCGCGAAGGCGCCGGCCACGATCAGCACCATGCTGGCGATCTTGCTGACGCTGAGCGGCTCGTTGAGGGCAGCCACGCCGATCGCCGCCGCCGCCAGCATCGCCAGGCCCGTCATTACCGGGTAGGCCAGGCTCATGTCCAGCTTTTGCAGGGCAACCGAATAGCATCCGAAGCCGAGCGTATAGGCGGCGCCGGCGCCGCCCAGGAAGGCGAGCCGCACCAGGTTCCAGTCGACGCCATGCTGGTTCGACAGTTTGATGAGGAAGGTGGCGGCCGCGCTGGCAAGCGCCGCCAGCGCGCACCACGGGTAGCCGGTCATGGCTGGGGTTATGGAGCGGAACGCTAGTCGCGGGTTTGGTGTCTGATAGTGCGTAAGCGGGTAAAACGGAGCGTGATGGAAGTGCTCATCTATGTTGCGAAAACCAAGCACAGCAGATGAGGATGTGAACGTGGACGGGCTACTTGTTTACTGCACGATGGCATGGAGATACGGCTCGCCACCGGCGCCTTCACGGCGCCTTCGTGGCGCGGTCGGCGCTAACCGTGGCGAGTCTGGCGGCAACGCCAGGCACTGGCGCTAGTGTGTTGCTGGCGGTAGGCGGGAAAGTTACGCCTGTCAGGTACGAGTACGGTCAGTAAGACGGTTTGGGGCAGGTAGAGGACGCTGAGTACATTTGCTCACGTCTTCGATCGCAGTTTCTTCTGTTGAGGTGGAAAGGGCAGGGCGCGATGGTACCGCCTGATCGGAGTCGACCGGAATCGCCAGCATGACCCTGGTGCCTGCCGGGCCGCTGTCGATGCGCAGCCGGGCCCCGATCTGGGTGGCGCGCTCGCGCATTCCCTGCAGGCCGAAGTGGCCTGGCTTGTCCCTGGCGCCCCCGTCCGCTCCCGTGTCGCAGACGGTCAGCGTCAGGCCGCGCTGGCGGGCGTCGGCCTCGAGCCGGACCGGGCCTGGCGTGTGCCGCAGCGCGTTGACCAGCGCTTCGCGCACGATCGCATGGACGTCGCGGCGCAGGCGCACCGGCAGCCGTTCGACGGCGCCGGGCGGCGCCGACAGCGCCAGCCGCTTGCCGCCACCCGGGACGATGAGCTCGACGTCGCGCAGCAAACCCTGCCAGAAGGCGTCGGCATCGGCGAAGCCCCGACGCAGGCCCTGGACTTCGTCACGGCCTTCTTCCAGCACCCGCTCGGCGTCTTCCATGACGCGCTCGAACTCGGCCCGTTCGCGGCTGTCGGCCGGCAGCCGGGAGGCCACGGCATGCATCCTGAGCAGCATGCCCTGCACGCTCTGCAGGAAGGTGTCGTGCAGCGAGCGGGCGATCGATTCGCGTTCGCGCAGCCGCGCCAGCAGCCCTTCCTCGATGCGGCGCGCCAGGCGGCGCGTGCGCTGCCGGTAGGCCAGGGCGAGCAGGGACAGGATGGCCAGCAGGCAGGCGGCGAGGAACCACCAGGTCTGGTAATAGTGTGCCGGGATGTGCAGTACCAGCGCCGTGACCGGCCCGGCGACGCCGCTCTCGTTGACGGCCATGACCTCGAAGGTGTGCAGCCCGGGCGGCAGGCGCTGGAAGAAGGCGCTGCGGCGCGCGCCCGCGTCCTCCCACTCGCCATTGCCCGCCAGGCGGAAGTGGAAGCGCACTTTCTGTGGCATGCGCAGGCTGGGCGCCGTGTAGTCGATCTGGACGGTCTCGGTGCCCTCGTCGAGCGTGACGCTGGCGCCGAGCGGGTAACGGCGCGCGCCGCTGGACACGCCCAGCACTTCGACCGCCGGGGTGGATGGATTGGACCCGATCCGGCGCGGATCGATCCAGGCCAGGCCGCGCTCGCCGGCAAACCACAGCGTGCCGTCGCTGGCCAACGCCGCTGTGCGTGACAGCATGCCCAGCACGCCGCCGCCCAGGTAACCGTCGGCGGCATCGAACAGCCGGCCGCGCAGCGCGATGCCTGGGGCGTTCATCGAGCGCGTCCAGTCGTCAGGCGTGACGCGATAGATGCCGCGCTCGGCATTGATCCAGCGCACGCCGGCGGTGTCGGTGACGATGCCGCTGGCCGCGCCAATGCCGTCGGGCGCGGCGACGGCGAGGCGGCGGAAGCGGCTGCCCTGCAGGACTTGCATGCCGTCCTCGCCCGCCACCAGCAAGGGCTGGCCCGGCACGATCAGGCTGAACTTGCCGACCTCCAGTCCATCCTGGGCGCCGTATTCGCGCACCGCGTCGCCGTCGACGATGCGCAGGCGATTGCCGCGCAGGCCCAGGTAGCTGCGGCCGGCGGCGTCGAACGCCACTTCCTGCGGTTGGTCTTCCCTGACCGGCGGCCTGGTCCAGGCGCCATTGCGGTAATGCCAGGCGCCCATGCGCCCGGTCCAGAGCCAGACTTCGTCGTTGCCGGCCGTGAGGCTGCGGAGCCGGATGCTGTCGGCGGCCGCGCTGACCGCGGGCGGCAGCGCAATGCGCTCGACGCCGGCGCGGCCATGCCGCTCGATGCCGTGCTGGCCGCCGAGCACGAGCGTGCCGTCCGGTGCGCGGTCGAGCACACGGGTGGCGATGGGGTCGGGCAGGTCGTGCGGTCTGCCGTTCTCGATGCGCACCAGGCCGGACGTATCGTCCAGCCGCTGGGCCCGCGCCGCGACGATCCCGCCATCCGGGTGCAGGGCGGGGTGCGACACGCCGCGGTCGAGCAGTTCCGGCACCATGTGCACGGCGTAGTCGCGCAGCCGCTCCAGCCCGGAAGGCGTGCCGATCCAGATGCTGCCGTCGCCGTCTTCCATCAGCGCCAGGACCGACAGGCTGGTCATCTGCCACGGCTGGTCGAGCCGCTCGGCGGCCCCGACCGGCGTGAAACGCTCGCCGCGCTGCCAGTCGGCCGGGCGCAGCACGCACACGCCCACCGGGCAGTTGTTGGACCAGACGTTGCCGTCGCGGTCGAACAGCGACTGGTAGGTGCTGGCGCTGCCGGGCTGGATGGGCACGCGGCGCGGCGAGGGCGGCGCCACCTGCTCGAACTGTTTGCCGAGCACCAGCCATATGCCGCCATCCCGCGCCTCGAGCAGCATCGGATCGCCGCGCACCGGGCGCACCGATCGGAACCGCGTCGCGCCGGCCTCGCGCAGGTAGAGCGTGGCGCCGTCGGTGGCCCAGACCCGGCCGGCGCCGTCGGCCAGCACGTATTCGGCGCGGGCGCCGTCATAGCCCAGTTCAGGGCCGATGCGCACGACGCGGTCGCCGTCGACCCGGAACAGGCCGCGCCAGCTGGCGATCCAGGGCGCGCCATCGGCGCCAACGGAAACCGCGAAGATGCTGCCGCTTTGCTCGGGCGTGAGCAGGTGCCGGTAGCGCCCCTTGCGCAGTGCGCTCAGGCCGCCGTTGCCGTGGCCGATCCACAGTTGGCCGTCGGGGCCGGGCCGCAGCGCACTGATACTGTTGCTCTGCAGGCGGCTGCCGTCGGCCGTTTCGAACGGCAGGAAGCGCTGGCCGTCGAAGCGCAGCAGGCCGGCGTAGCGGCTGCCGACCCACAACCAGCCGTCCTGGCTGCGCGCCAGCGCGTCGACGTAGCGCGGCGCGCCTTCCAGCTCGCCCCAGCGCTCATGGCGATAGCCGTCCAGCGCGATGCCCGGGTCGAGGGCGAGGGCGGTCGGCGCGACGGCGCACGACAGTACGAACAGCGTCGTGCGCAGCCATGTCTGGAATCGAAGAATGATACTCATTCCCGGATTGTTGCAGCTAAAGCTTTCCCGGTCCAGTTTCAGGCAGCCCGTTCGCGCCATGCCCCCGGATTCATCCCGCTCCATTCGCGAAACGCGTGGGTGAACGCGCTCTGTTCCTGGAAGCCGAGCAGGAAGGCGATGTCGACCAGGCCCAGCTCGCGCCGGCGCAGGTAATCCCGGGCCAGGCCGTAGCGTACCGCATCGAGCACCTGCTGGAAGTTCGAACCGGCGTCGGCCAGCTTGCGCTGCAGGGTGCGCGTCGATAGTCCCAGCGCGGCCGCCACCGGCGCCAGCCGCGCCTCGCCGCTGGTCAGGCGTGGCAGCAGCGCGGCCCGCACGCGCGCCACGATCGGGTCGACCCGGGCCGCGCGTTCTTCGAGCAGGCGTTCGGCGTGATGCAGCAGGACCGGGTACAGGCTCGTGTCGGCGTTCGGTACCGGCATCGCCAGCAGGGCGGCATCGACGGCGGCGCAGTTCAGTGGCGCGCCGAACGTCGGCGCGATGCCAAGGACGCGCAGGTATTCGGCGCTGCCGTGGCCCGGGTCGGCATGCCGGACGCGCAGCGCCAGCGGCATCAGGGGCCGCCCGGCCAGCCAGCTGCCGAACACGCGGATGCCCGCGAACACGCTTTCCACCAGGTGCCGGGTGGCGTCGGGGTAGTGGCTGATCCACTCGTACTGCGCCCGGGCGCCGTCGAATCCCAGCTGGCTGCGGCCCAGGTCGTGGGCCAGCGATTCGTAGCGCTGGGTCAGTTCCAGCGCATGGCCGAAGCTGCTGCAGGCCAGCAGCAGCATGCCGTAGGCGCTATAGGTGGCGGGGCGCGCTTTCTCGCCCACGTGCAAGCCGAAGAAGGGATCGTTCGCCAGGCGCGCGCCGGCTTCGAGCAAGCCGATGTAGCGTCGTGCGGGCAGGCTCTCGGGCAGCGGATCCAGTGCGTCCGGGGCCAGGCCGGCAGCCTCGGCCAATGCGGGAAGGGTAAGTCCGCACTCGAGGGCGGTCTCCAGCAGCGGCTGCAGATAGGAACCGGTCACGCGCGCATCATCGGGCGGCGGTGGCGTGATTGAGCAAGGCTGTGTCATGAAAGCGCAATACGGTTGGCGGGACCGACTTTAATGTGCTACTTGAGGTGATAAAAAGAGCAACTCGAAGTATAACGGAAAGTCATTGATGCGGCGTTGGAACGGTTGGGGTGACGAGTCGATTGCGGTGCAGCTGGAAGGGGAGGCCAGAGCCTTCCTCGGCGCACGGCTCGGCCGGGGGACGGCTCCGCAGGACGCGACCTTCGAACAAGCCTGCGCCGGCCTGCCCCCTGGCCGCCTGCCGCCCCATCCGCTGATCGACGCCGGCAGCGCCACGCGCGCGCGTCACGCCCACGGCCAGAGCCTGCCGGACTGGCTGCGCCTGCGCCACGGCCGCCTGGGCAACGTGCCCGACGGCGTCGCCTTTCCCGAATCCGGCGCCCAGGTGCGCGAGCTGCTGGCGTTCGCGGCCCGCCACGATGCGGTGGTCATCCCCTATGGCGGCGGCACCAGCGTGGCCGGCCATCTCGACGTGGGCCACAGCTCCAACGGCGGCCTGCGCCCGAGCCTCTCCATCGACATGGGCCGCATGCGCGCCATGATCTCGCTCGACCGCGAGGCCCAGCTGGCCTGCTTCGGCGCCGGCGTGTCCGGCGCCGATCTCGAAGCCCAGTTGCGCGCCCACGGCTACACCCTGGGCCACTATCCGCAGTCGTTCGAATACTCCACGCTCGGCGGCTGGATCGCCACCCGCTCGTCGGGGCAGCAGTCGCTGCGCTACGGCCGCATCGAGCAGATGTTCGCGGGTGGGCGCATCGAGACCCCGTCCGGCACCCTCGACATTCCGACCTTTCCGGCCTCGAGCAGCGGCATCGACCTGCGCGAGATGGTGCTCGGTTCCGAAGGCCGCATGGGCGTGCTGACCCACGCCGCGGTGCGCATCAACCGCCTGCCCGAGCACGAAGCCTTCCACGCGCTGTTCTTCCCCGACTGGGAACACGCGGTGCAGGCGGCGCGGACGCTGGCCCAGGCGCGCCTGGGGCTGTCGATGCTGCGCCTGTCGAACGCGAGCGAGACGCGCACCATGCTGGCGCTGGCCGGCCACGCGCGCCAGGTGGCGCTGCTGGAGCGCTACCTGGGCTGGCGCGGCTGCGGCCAGTCCAAATGCATGCTGCTGGTGGGCGCCAGCGGCGCCAGGGGCCAGGCGCGCGAGGCGCTGCGCGCGGCGCTGGCCCTTGCGCGGCGCCTGCACGGCGTGCACGTCGGGCGCGCGCTGGGCGAGTTCTGGCGCCGCAACCGCTTCCGCAGCGTCTACCTGCGCAATGCCGCCTGGGAGCAGGGCTATGCGATCGACACGGTGGAGACGGCGCTCGACTGGCCGTACGTGACGCAGGCGGTGACGGCGATCGAGCAGGCCGCGGCGGCCGCTCTGGAAGCCTTCGGCGAGCGCGTGCACGCCTACACCCACCTGTCGCACCTGTATCCGCAGGGCGCCAGCGTGTATTCGACCTTCGTCTTCCGGCTGGCGGGTGACTACCAGGCCGACCTGGCGCGCTGGCGCCAGCTGAAGGACCGGGTCTCGAGCGCGATCGTCGGCTGCGGCGGCACCATCAGCCACCAGCACGGCGTTGGCATCGACCACGCGCCGTGGCTGGCGGCCGAGAAGGGCGAGCTGGGACTGGGCGCCATGGGCGCGCTGTTCCGCCACTTCGATCCCGAGTGCCGGATGAATCCGGGCAAGCTGGTGACGCCATGAACGGGGCCAATACCTTCCCGCCGGGACGCGACTGGGACTTGCTGGTGATCGGTGGCGGCATCACCGGCGCCGGCATCCTGCTCGAAGCCGCGCGGCGCGGCCTCAAGACGCTGCTGGTCGAGCAGAAGGACTTCGCCTGGGGCACTTCGAGCCGCTCGTCGAAGCTGGTGCACGGCGGCCTGCGCTACCTGGCTTCCGGCAACCTGCGCCTGACCCGCGACGCGGTGCGCGAGCGCGAATCGCTGCTGCGCGCCGCGCCCGGCCTGGTCGAGCCGCAGGGCTTCGCCTTCGCCGACCATGGCACCGACGTCAAGCGGCGACTGGGCCTCCTGGCCATGCTGCGCGTGTACGACATGCTGGCCGGCCGGCGCGAGCCGCACTGGGAGCGCCCGGAATCGTTCCGCATGCTGGCGCCGAATACCGGAGAAGCCAACCTGGCCGGCGGCATCCGCTACACCGACGCCAAGACCGACGACGCGCGCCTGGTGCTGCGCGTGATCGACGAGGCGTGCGCCCACGGCGCGGTCGCCTGCAACTACGTGACCGTGCAGTCGCTGGTGCGCGACGGCGGCAAGGTGCACGGGGCGATGCTGCGCGACGAACGCAGCAAGGCCGAGACGGCGGTGCGCGCGCGGGTGGTCATCAACGCCACCGGCGCCTGGTCCGATTTGCTCGGCGGCGCGGCAGGCGGCGAGGCAGGCGACAGCAAGCCCGATCGCGCGCCGCGCCTGCGGCAGCTGCGCGGCAGCCACCTGGTGCTGCCGGCCTGGCGCCTGCCGCTGGCGCAGGCGGTCAGCCTGCTGCATCCGGCCGACAGCCGCCCCGTATTCGCCTTCCCGTGGGAGGGCGTGACCCTGGTCGGCACCACCGACGTCGACCACGATCAGGGATTGAACACCGAGGCGCGCATCACGCGTCCTGAATTCGATTACCTGATGGCGGCCCTGCATGCACAGTTCCCCCGGCTGGGGCTGTGCGACCAGGACGTCGTCGCCACCTTCGCCGGCGTGCGGCCGGTGATCGACGGCGGCCAGCATGGCGCGCCGTCTTCCGAGAAGCGCGACCATTTCGTGTGGTCGGAGCCGGGCCTGGTCTCGGTAGCCGGCGGCAAGCTGACCACCTTCCGCTCGATCGCCCTCGACGTGCTGCGCCATGTGTCGCAACAACTGCCCGGCTGGCAGATGCGTCCCGAGCGCGGCCCGGTGTTCGCGCGCGTGGCGGTGCCGGCGCGGCAAGACTTGCCGTCCGGCGTGCTGCGCCGGCTGGCCGGGCGCTATGGCGCCCAGGCCAAGCCGCTGCTGCTGGCGGCGCGCAAGGGCGAGCTGGAATGCATCCCGGGCACGCAGACGCTGTGGGCCGAGCTGCGCTGGGCCGCGCGCGCCGAGGCGGTCTACCAGCTGGACGACCTGCTGCTGCGCCGCACCCGGCTCGGCATCCAGCTGCCCAACGGCGGTCTCGACCAGATGGCGCGCATCCGCGCCATGTGCCAGCCCGAGCTTGGCTGGGACGACGCCCACTGGGAAGCGCAGGAGCGGCGCTACCTGGCCGAGTGGCGCAGGCAGTACGGCGTTCCGCCTGCCGCCTGACCGGACCCGATGTCCGACGGGCTATCCGCGGGGCCTGATTCCCCTGGCGGTCAGTTAACCAGAGCTGCCCTGGGCAATGCGGAAATTATTCATATCCAGAATTCGCGGCATCTTTTCTATATCGGGATGCCGAACAACGCCGTGCAATGACGCGAATCCCGGCGCGTGCGCGGCCCGATGCGTTACTCCGCGTGATTCCTGCATGCCGAGTGATCCAGGTATTTTTCAGTCACTTCAGTCACGACCCCTTCGTCCACGGTCAATTTCTGCTCCAGGGCCAGGACCGGCCGGCCGCCGAATGCGCGGCAAGGCACCCCCAGGCGTGTCGTGAAGGTGCCGGACAACCAGTCGGCCAACGCCGGCTCCTCGCGCCCGGCATAGACCTCACCCAGGGCAATCTTCCTGCCGCAGGTTTCGAATCCGGTGAGCCACAGCTTTCCCTCTCTTTGCTCGAACACCCCGACAGGCCCGCCAATTGCCGTGCATGCCTCGTTCAGCTTCAGTTCCAGCAAGCGCATCGACTCGGGCACCGGCATCCAGCAGCACGCGGACGGGACGATGTAACCCTGGTTAGAGCCAAGAACGAATCTGTCTTGCAGCGGTGGTGTCGCCGATGCCGGCATGGCGCGTCCTGCGCAGAGCAGGGCCAATGACAAGTGCTGGAATATGCGCAGAGGGTGGGGCTGTTTCATCGTCGGGGATCGTCGAAGGGCGCCTGGCCGACGGCTAGTTGAGCAGCCCGCCGCGCGCCGGCTCCCATGCCGCCCCCGCCTGCGCCGCCACCACCCGGTTGCGCCCGCGCGCCTTGGCCTCGTACATCGCGCGGTCGGCCGAGATGAAGAACGAGCGGATATCGTCGAACAGCGTTGGCACGATGCACGCCACGCCCACGCTGACCGTCACCACGCCGGGGCCCTCGGCGCGCGGATTCGGAATCGCCAGGCGCTCGATATGGGTGCGGATCGCTTCGCCCAGCCGGGCCGCCGCGCTCGATGCGGTATCGGCCAGCAGCACCACGAATTCCTCGCCGCCGTAGCGCGCCGCCAGGTCGGTCGGGCGCATCGCGTGCGATTGCAGCGCCTCGGCGATGGCCTGCAGGCAGGCGTCGCCGGCGGCGTGGCCCAGGCTGTCGTTGTAGCCCTTGAAATGGTCGACGTCGAGCACGATCAGCGACAGCGGCTGGCTGCTGCGGATGGCGCGCTGCCATTCCTTGTCCAGGAAGGCGTCGAAGTGGCGGCGGTTGGCGATGCGCGTGAGCGGGTCGAGCAGGGCGGCGCGCTGCAGCGCCGTCTCGGACTGCTTGTGGTGGGTGATGTCGTGCAGCAGGGCGACGAACAGCGCTTCGCCGCCCGCCATCGGCGACAGGCTCAGGTCCATCGCGCGCATGGTGCCGTCCGACTGGCGCACCAGTACTTCGCGCGTGCCGCGGCAGCGCGCGGTCGCCTCGGGGTCGAGCGGCCGGGCGAAATAGTCGGCGTAGTCGTAGGAGGCGGGCGGCTCGACCAGGTCGGCCAGCAGTTCTCCTTCCAGCACTTCCTTGGGCTGGGACAGGAAGCGTTCGCAGGCCGGATTGGCATATATCACGCGGCCTTCGCAGTCGACCAGCATCAGGCCCTCGTCCATGCCGTCGACGATCAGCTGCAGGCGCTCGGCCTGCTGCTTCTGGCTTTCGCTGCTGCTGCGCAGGCGCAGCTGGGCGCGCACGCGGGCGCACACTTCGGCCATGCGCACCGGCTTGGCGATGTAGTCGGCGGCGCCGGTGTCGAAGCCGGCGACGATGTCCTCGGTCTCGCCGCAGGCGCTGACGAAGATGATGGGGATGTGGGCGGTGTCGGGCTGGCGCTTCAGGCGGCGGCAGATTTCCAGGCCGTCGAGGTCGGGCAGGATGACGTCGAGCAGGATCAGGTCGGGCTGGACGCGGGTGGCGATGTCGAGCGCGCGTTTGCCGGAACTGGCGACGAAGGTCTGGTAGCCCTGCTGGCGCATCATGTCCTGCAGCAGCCCAAGACTGTCGGGAGCGTCGTCGACGATCAGAATCGCGGATTGGCGCGCCGGTGCGGCGAGCGCTAGGGCAGGATGCATCATCGTTGGCGGGCAGACCTCATCATTGACGAGAAATCATACTCTTTTACACGTAGATTTTGGACAGACACCTTGCCTAAAATCCACGAACTGATGCAATTGTTGCACTATCGCAACTGACCCGCGATTGGCCCGGCCTTGCTCGATGAATGATACCGGTATCGACTGACAGTCGACGAAAAAAAGGGCCGCGTTTGCGGCCCCTTCGGAGATTTACAGCATGCCGGCGATCAGCTTGCCGAGGACCGCGATGCCTTCGCGGATGCGCTCAGGCGGCACGGTCACGAAGGACAGGCGCAGCGTGTTGGTGGCCGGATCGTTGGCGTAGAACGGCGCGCCCGGCACGAAGGCGACGCGCGCGGCCAGCGACTGTTCCAGCAGTTTCATGGCGTCGACCTGTTGCGGCAGGGTGACCCAGATGAACATGCCGCCCTCCGGCTTGGTCCAGCTCACGCCGGCCGGGAAGTGTTCCTGCATCGCGTCCAGCATCACCTGGCACTGGTCGCCGTACAGCTGGCGGATGGTCGGGATGTGCTGGTCCAGGAAGCCGTCCTTGACGACTTCGTGCACCACCATCTGGGTCAGCTGGGCGGTGTGCAGGTCGGCCGCCTGCTTGGCCAGCTCGAGGCGGCGCACCAGCGGCAGCGGGGCGCAGACGTAGCCCAGGCGGATGCCCGGGGTCAGCACCTTCGAGAACGAACCCATGTAGATGACGCCGTCCGGGTTCATCGCCACCATCTTCGGGCTCGGCGCGCCCTTGTAGCTCAGCGAGCCGTAGGGATCGTCCTCGATCAGCGGCACGCCAAGGCGGGCGCAGGTTTCCACCAGCTCCTGGCGGCGCTTGACCGACAGCGAACGGCCGGTCGGGTTCTGGAAGTTCGGCAGCGCGTACAGCATGCGCGCGCCTTGCGCGATGCCTTCCAGCGACGACGGCACCAGGCCGTGTTCGTCCGTCTCGACCGACTTGAATTCGGGACGGTAGACCGAGAACGCCTGCAGCGCGCCCAGGTAGCTCGGGGTCTCGACCAGCACGCGGCTGCCTTCGTCGATCAGCACCTTGCCCAGCAGGTCGAGCGCCTGCTGCGAACCCGAGGTCATGAGGATCTGTTCCGGCAGGATCGTCGAACCTTCCGTCGACAGCGAACCGGCAATCCACTCACGCAGCGGCGCGTAGCCATCGGTCGGGCCATACTGCAGCGCGACCTTGCCGTTGTCGCTCAGGACCTTGTCGTAAGCGGCTTTCATGCGCTCGACCGGGAAGGTGGCTGGCGATGGCAGGCCACCGGCGAACGAGATGATCTCCGGACGCTGGGTGATCTTCAGGATCTCGCGGATGAACGAGCTCTGCAGCTGCTGGGCGCGTTCCGAGAACTGCCACTGGATGGGATTGGGGTTTTCGATTTTCATACTCGTCTCACAGGAAGGTGCACGGTCGTGCCGGGCCATTATATAAAACACGCCGGGTAGGCGGCTTCACATTGGCGAGTGGAGCCGGGTCAGCTCCACCCGAGGTACAACAGTAATTGATTTACCGACAAATTAATGCCGGTTGTAGGCACGTAATTGCCGGCTTTATGCCACTTCCACGATCATTTCGATCTCGACGCAGGTGCCGCGCGGCAGCGACGCAACGCCGAAGGCCGAGCGCGCGTGCTTGCCGGCGTCGCCGAACACGTCGCCGATCAGTTCCGAGGCGCCATTGGTGACCAGGTGCTGTTCGTTGTAGTCCGGGGTCGAAGCAACCAGGCTCATCAGTTTGACGATGCGCTTGACGCGGTTCAGGTCGCCGCCTACGGCTTCCTGCAGGGTGCCGATCAGGTCGATCGCGACCGACCGCGCGGCAGCCTGGCCGTCCGCCGTGGTCTTGTCGCGGCCCAGGATGCCGGCGTTGATGCTGCCGTCCTTGTTCTTGGCGATATGGCCCGAGATGAACACCAAGTTGCCGGTCTGAACGTACATGACATAGGCTGCGGCCGGGGTGGCCGGTGCTTCCAGGGTGATGTTCAGTTCCTTGAGTTTGTCGTAGACGGACATAGCGTTTTCCATAAGTTGCGTGAATGAAGGCGGTATTGTACGTCGAGCCAGCGTCATGCACATCGGGTGCGGTCATCAAGCCGGACGGCGCCGCACCTGCAGCCGCCGTCCGGCGAACACGACGCCGATGACGGCCAGCGCGAACAGGCTGTTGTGCAGGGTCAGCGGTTCGCCCAGCAACACGGCGGCGCCAAGCAGGCTCAGGAAGGGCTGCAACAGCTGCACCTGGCCGACCCGGGCGATCCCCCCCAGTGCCAGACCGCAGTACCAGAAAAAGAAGCCGATGAACATCGAGAACACGGTGATGTAGGCCAACCCGGCCCAGGCCGCCGCGCCGACGCCGGCGAACGCGTCCAGCCGCGGGACGTAGCGCCAGGCCAGCAGCGGCGCCACCAGCGGCAGCGTCAGCAGCAGCGCCCACGAAATCGTCTCCGGACCGCCCAGGGTGCGCGCCAGCCTGCCGCCCTCGGCATAGCCGACGGCGCCGGCCGCCACGGCCAGGAACATCAGCAGGTCGGCCAGGTGCAGGGCGCCGCCGCCCTGGGACAGGGCGAACGCGATCACCAGCGCCGCGCCGAGCACGGCCATCAGCCAGAAGGCGGCGGACGGTCGCTCGTCGCCGCGCACGGCGCTGTACAGCGCCGTCATCAGCGGCAGCAGGCCGGCCAGCACGGCGCCGTGCGAGGCCGGCACCCAGCGCAGGGCAATCGAGCTCAGGAGCGGAAAACCGATCACCACGCCCAGCGCCACCAGGGTCAGCGGCGCAAGCGCGGCGCGCGGCGGCAGCGGAGCGCGCCGCAACCCGAGCCACAGGCCGGCCAGCAGCGCGGCGCCGAGCGCGCGCCCGAGGGCGACGAACAGCGGATCGAGTTCGGCTACCGCCAGGCGGGTGAACGGCAAGGTGAGGCTGAACATCGCCACGCCCACCAGGCCGAGGAGCATGCCGCGCGCTTCGTCGTGGCTGGCGGTCGGGATGGGGCGGGCGAGGGTGGTCATCGGCTGTCCTTGATTCGGCTTGCGGCAATGGGGGAGTAGGTCTATCCTAGCCGCAAGGGCCAATACAGTCCCAGTACACTTCAACCGATAATTTGCCGACTGTGGTGGTGTAATGACCGATACACTCGTCTTCGCGCTGGCGCGCGATTCCGGCGCACCGCTGGCCGACCAGATCGTGCGTGCGGTGGCGGCGCGCGTCGACGAGCGCCTGCTGCGTCCCGGCGCGCGCATGCCTTCGATCCGGCGCTTCGCCGCCAGCCACGGCGTGTCGCCGTTCACCGTCGTGGCCAGCTACGACCGGCTGGTGGCGCAGGGCTACCTCGAATCGCGACGCGGCGCCGGCTTCTTCGTGCGCGAACGCCAGGCCCAGGCGCGTGGCGTGCCGAGGCTGCAGCCGGCGCCGGTCCCGGCCGAACTCGACATCGCCTGGCTGGTGCGCAGCATGTTCCGCCAGGCCCCGCTCGGGCTGGCGCCGGGTTCCGGCGTGCTGCCGGCCGACTGGCTCGACGGCGCGGCGGTCGCCAATGCGTTGCGCGCGCTCAGCCGCCAGAACTGCGACGGCCTGCTCAGCTACGGTTCGCCGCACGGCTACCTGCTGCTGCGCCAGCAGCTGCAATTGACACTGGCCGAGCTCGAGATCGAGGCGGCGCCCGAGCAGCTGGTGACCACGCTCGGCGTGACCCAGGCGCTGGACCTGGTGGCGCGCGCGTTCTGCCAGCCGGGCGACACGGTGCTGGTCGACGATCCTGCCTGGTTCCTGATGTTCGGTTCGTTCGCGGCGATGGGCCTGAAGGTGGTCGGCGTGCCGCGCCTGGCCGACGGCCCTGACCTGGCGCGGCTGGCGGAACTGGCCGCCCTGCATCGGCCGCGCCTGTTCGTCATCAACTCGGTGCTGCACAACCCCAGCTCGACTTCGGTGTCGGCGGCCAAGGCCTTCCAGGTGCTGCGCCTTGCCGAGCAGCACGATTTTCTCGTGGTCGAGGACGACATCTATTGCGGCCTGCACCCGGGCGGCGCCACGCGCCTGGCCGCGCTCGACGGCCTGCGGCGGGTGATCTACCTGGGCGGTTTTTCGAAATCGATGGCGGCCAACCTGCGGGTCGGCTTCATCGCCACCTCGCGCGAACGGGCGTCATTGCTGGCCGACCGCAAGATGCTGGCCACGCTCAGCACCAGCGACATCGGCGAGCGCGTGGTCTATAAAATCCTGGCCGAAGGCCACCACCGCAAGCACCTCGACCGCGTGCGCGGCCGCCTGGATGCGGCGCGGCCGGGCGCGCTGCGCCGGCTCGAGGCGCTGGGGATGCGGGTCGACCCGGCCCCAGGGGCCGGCATGTTCCTGTGGGTCGACGCCGGCCCCGACACCAATGCGCTGACGGCGCGCGCCATGCAGCAGGACTTGCTGCTGGCGCCGGGCAGCCTGTTCTCGCCCAGCCAGCAGCCATCGACCCGGATGCGGCTGAACCTGGCGGCGCTGCAGGACCCGGGCGTGTGGCGCTTCCTGGAGGCGCCAGGCTAGCCGGCTTGCCCGCCCGGGCATCCGCCGCCGGCCGCCATCATCTTGTTGAAGCCTTCCATGATCTGCTCGGGCGTCAGGTCCTGCTTGTGGGTGGCGATCGACCAGCGGTGGCCGAACGGATCGACCACCTGGCCGTAGCGGTCGCCCCAGAACATGTCGGACAGCGGCATCGTCGGCTTGGCGCCGGCGTCCAGCGCCGTGGCCCAGACCGCGTCGGCGTCCTCCACGTACAGGTGGATGACCACGGGCGTTCCTTGAAGGGCCAGTGGCCCCAGGCTGCCAAATTCGGGAAAGTCCTGCGCCAGCATGATGGGTGAATCGCCGATGCGCAGCTCCGCATGCATGATCTTGCCGTCCGGCCCGGGCAGGCGGGCGATCTCGACGGCGCCGAAGGCTTTCTTGTAGAACGCGATCGCGTCGGCCGCCTGTTCGCAGACCAGGTGCGGTGTGACGGTACGGTAGCCTTCGGGGATGGGACGCACTGCCTGGTTCATGGTGTTCTCCTGTGTGAAAGTGGATGGGTTCTGCACTCTCTACGACGAACGGGATGGGCAGGATTCGACATGGCGGATGGAAAAAAGTGCAAATTTCCTTCAAGTAGCATCTTTCTTGTCAAAAAGACCTCTTGAAATCGCGATTGGCATCCCTATATGCCTCCGAGTCTGACCAACCCCCATGTTTTTTAACGAGGAACAAGATGGCGAACGCCGAAAAAGAAACCCTTGGCTTCCAGGCAGAAGTAAAACAGCTGCTGCAGCTGATGATCCACTCCTTGTATTCGAACAAGGAGATCTTCCTGCGCGAACTGATCTCGAACGCGTCCGACGCGGCCGACAAGCTGCGCTTCGAGGCGATCAACAACGACGCCCTGTACGGCAACGACCATGAACTGAGAATCAAGGTCTCGTTCGACAAGGATGCGAAGACCATCACGATCTCGGACAACGGCATCGGCATGAGCCGCGACGAGGTGATCGCCCACCTGGGCACCATCGCCAAATCGGGCACCAAGGAATTCTTCAGCAAGCTGTCGGGCGACCAGCAGGCCGACGCGGCCCTGATCGGCCAGTTCGGCGTGGGCTTCTACTCGGGCTTCATCGTGGCCGAGAAGATCGTCGTCAATACCCGCCGCGCCGGTGCCTTCGCCGAGCAGGGCGTGCGCTGGGAATCGCGCGGCGAGGGCGAGTACTCGATCGAGCAGATCGAGAAGACCGGCCGCGGCACCGACGTGATCCTGCACCTGCGCGAAGGCGAGGAAGAGCTGCTGTCGTCGTGGAAGCTCAAGTCGATCATCCGCAAGTATTCCGACCACATCTCGCTGCCGATCGTGATGCAGAAGGAAGAGTGGGACGAAGAGAAGAAGGAAACGGTCCTCAAGGATGAACTGGAGACCGTGAACCAGGCCAGCGCGCTGTGGGCGCGCAGCAAATCGGACATCACCGAAGAGCAGTACAACGAGTTCTACAAGCACGTTTCGCACGACTTCCAGGACCCGCTGACCCACACCCACAACCGCGTCGAAGGCCGCAGCGAGTACACCCAGCTGCTGTACGTGCCGGCCCACGCGCCGTTCGACCTGTGGGACCGCAACAAGCGCGGCGGCATCAAGCTGTACGTCAAGCGCGTGTTCATCATGGACGACGCCGAGCAGCTGATGCCGACCTACCTGCGCTTCATCAAGGGCGTGATCGATTCGGCCGACCTGCCGCTGAACGTCTCGCGCGAGATCCTGCAGGAGTCGCGCGACGTGCGCGTGATCCGCGAAGGCTCGACCAAGCGCGTGCTGGGCATGCTCGAGGAAATGGCGAACTCCGAAGAACAGGCCGGCAAGGACAAGTACGCGACCTTCTGGAAAGAATTCGGCCAGGTGCTCAAGGAAGGCGTCGGCGAGGACGCGACCAACAAGGACCGCATCGCCAAGCTGCTGCGCTTCGCGTCGACCGCCAATGACTCGGCCGAGCAGACCGTGTCGTTCGCCGACTACGTCGGCCGCATGAAGGAAGGCCAGGACAAGATCTATTACGTCACCGCCGACAACTACCAGGCGGCGAAGAACAGCCCGCACCTCGAGATCTTCCGCAAGAAGGGCGTGGAGGTGATCCTGATGACCGACCGCGTCGACGAGTGGATGCTGTCGTTCTTCACCGAGTTCGAAGGCAAGGAACTGGTGTCGGTCGCCAAGGGCGGCCTGGACCTCGGCGCGCTGGAAGACGAGGCGGAGAAAAAGGAACACGCCGAGACCGAGGCCGGCTACAAGGAGCTGGTCGAAAGCATGAAGGGCGCCCTGGGCGACAAGGCCAAGGACGTGCGCGTGACCTTCCGCCTGACCGACTCGCCAGCCTGCCTGGTGGCGGACGAAAACGAGTTGTCGGGCAATCTGCTGCGCATGCTGAAGGCGGCCGGCCAGGAAGCTCCGGAATCGAAGCCTATCCTCGAGATCAACCCGGATCACCCGCTGGTGCAGCGCCTGAAGTACGAAGACGCGAGCGGCGAGCGCTTCGCCGACTGGGCGCACATCCTGTTCGACCAGGCGATGCTGGCCGAAGGCGGCAGCCTGAATGACCCGGCCTCGTTCGTGAAGCGCCTCAACGAGATGCTGCTGGCGGGCGGCAAGTAAGCGCCGAGGCATTACCGCGAAGTGACGAGAAGCCGGGGCAGGGATGCCCCGGCTTTTTTCATCCGGACCGCCGCGCCAGTACCGTCATTGCGCGGACTGCCGCGTCGCCAGCCAGCACAGGATGGACCCCGCGCACACCATCGCAGCGCCTTGCCAGAACGGGAACGACAGCGGCGTATCGAGCAGCAGCGCCGCCAGCGCGGCCGAGAGCACGGGAATGAAATACGAGGCCCCGGCCAGGATCGTGACGTTGCCATGCAGGATGCCGACGTTCCATGCGGCATAACCGAAGCCCATGGCGGCGGCGGCAAGCAGCAGGTGGACGACCGCCTGGGCCTCGAAGCGCAGCGCCGGACCATCCACCACCAGGTACTTGACCCATAGCGCCAGCGCGGTGAGCATGAAGAACCAGGTGACGCCATTGCTGCCGTTGGCGATCCTGGCGGTGACGGTGCAGTAGCTGGCCCAGATCAGGGCGCCGGCGAAGGCCAGGCCATAGCTCAGCGGATTGTCTCGAACGTTGGACGCCATCGCGGCCGCATCGAGGCCGGCATCGCCGCCAAGCACCCAGCACACGCCGCCGATCGCCAGCGCCAGGCCGGGGGCGATCAGCCAGCTCGTCCTCCGGCCGTTGAAGACGATGGCGAACACCATCGTGAACGCCGGCCACAGGTAGTTCACCATGCCCACCTCGATGGCCTGGCGGTTGGTACTGGCGTAGCCGATCGACAGCGCCAGGCACATCTCGTACGCGACGAACAGCAGGCTGCCCCATGCCAGGTAGGCGCGTGGAAAGGCGCGCACCTTGCTCGGGCCGACCGTGAGCAGCAGCAGGATCGAGGCCACCGTATAGATCAGCGCCGCGCCGCCGGTCACCCCGAAGTTGGCGCTCACGCTGCGAATCAGGCCGACGATCGAACTCCATAGCAGGACGGCGAGCAGGCCGATCAATGTGGCCCGCGTGGTCTTGCTGGTACTGTGCATGCTTACGTCATCAATGGCGGATCTCCGCCAGTAGCGGCGACAGGTCGATGTCGGCCTCGTGGCGCACCGGGCCGCAGTGGCAGCTGCCGTGGTAGGTCTTCATGCGTGGCCGCGCGCCTGCCATGCATCGCGGCCGATCTCGTACACCAGCGTCGGGCGCCCATGCCAGACTTCTTCGCCGCGATACGCCATGCCGAGTTTTTCCATGATGCGCGCGGAGCGCAGGTTGCCTGGATCGCAGATCGCGCACAGCAGCGGCGCCTGCAGCTCCTCGAAGGCGAAGCGCGCCATGCGCTCGGCGGCCTCGATGGCGTAGCCGCGTCCCCAGCGGTCGGGGCGCAGGCGCCAGCCGATTTCGTGCGGGTTGGCGGGGTCTTGCGCCAGGTGCTGGATGCAGCCGGCGCCGACCAGCTCCCCCGTGTCCTGCTCGATGAAATTCCACCACGAATAGCCGATCGTCTCCCAGCGCGCCCTGACCCGCGCGATGACGGCGCGGGTTTCCTCGGGCGTCTCGGCCTGGCCGGTGATGTAGCGCATGACCTCGGGGTCGCCGTTCAGCAGGCGCATGCCGTCGTAGTGCGCATCGGTCACCGGCTCGAAGCGCAGCCGCGCGCTGTGCAGGATCGTCATGCGCCCGAGACCTCGTCGCAGAACTCCTCCAGCAGGCGCAGGCCTTCCGGCCAGTCGCCATGGCCGGAGTCGGAATTCAGGTGGCCGGCGTCGCCGATCTCGACCAGGCGACTGCCCCAGGCGCCGGCGAAGGCGCTCGTGCGGTCAAGGCTGGCGAAGGGGTCGTTGGCGCTGCCCACCACCACGCTGGGGAAGGGCAGCTGCTGCAGCGGGATCGGCGCCCAGCAATTGAGGTCGGCCGGATACGATGCCGCTTCGACGTCGCTCGGCGCGACCAGGAAGGCGCCCGCCACCTTGAGCGGGGAGCCGGACAGCGCCCAGTGCGCGACCAGCATGCAGCCCAGGCTGTGCGCCACCAGGATCGGCGCGCCCTGACAGTCGGCGATCGCGGCGTCCAGTTCGGCCACCCACTCGTCGCAATGGGGATTGGTCCAGTCGCGGTGCACCGCGCGGCGCCAGTGCGGGTTGCGCTCATGCCAGAGCGATTGCCAGTGGCGCGGACCGGAATTCCAGAGGCCGGGCAGGATCAGGACATCACACTTCATCTTGCTTCTCCTTGATGGGGGCAGCGGGGGCGGCGCCGGCGGGCGCGAGGCGGGCAGGGCGCCACACCAGGGCCGCCAGGCGCGCAAGCAGGCGCCGGAACACGTCCTTGCGCTGTTCGGTCAGCATGCCGAGAACGGCGGTCGCGGCGGCGACGGCCAGGCAGAGGGCCAGCAGGTCCGTCATGCTGCCGGGGTCGTGCGGATACAGCGCGGGCCAGGCGATCAGCACCAGCGCGTGCGACAGGTAGAGCGTCAGCGTGTACGAGGCCAGCAGCCGGATCGGCGCAGCACAGCGCAGCAGGGCGTCGAAGCGGGCGAAGCGTGCGCAGGCGAAATTCAGGCAGACGATCAGGCCGAACACATAGTCGGCCAGGAAGCGGTCGGCATTCCCCAGCACGAAGGCCTGTCCAAGCCAGGATGCACGGCCGGCCGCGCGCAGGGTTTCCTCGACCCCGCTGGCCTCGTAGACCACCAGCAGGGCCAGGCTGGCGATCCAGCCGAGGCGCGCCAGGGCGCAGGGGAGCGCATGCCTTGCCTGCCAGTGGTAAAGCGCGAGCCCGGCCAGCCAGACCGGCAGCAGCAGCCACAGTTTGACGCCCATGACGGCCAGCACCAGGCCGAGTGCCGGCAGCCGCCACGGCCCGCGCACGTAGCAGGCGACGCCGAACAGCACGTAGTACCAGACCTCGTAGTTGAGCGACCACCAGGGGCCGAGCCAGGGCGGCACTTCGGCCAGCGACCACAGGTCGCCCAGGAACAGCAGGTGGAAGGGGATGTAGAACCAGGGTTTGGCCAGCTGGTAGTGCAGGTCCATGCCGGTCATCAGGTGGCCGCGCACCAGGCTGGCGCAGGCGAAGGCCAGCAGCAGCACCGGCAGCGCCACCGAGTAGATGCGGGCGGCGCGCGCCAGCGCGTAGTCGCGCGCGCTCGGGCGGCGATGTTCGGTGGTATAGGCGATCACGAAGCCCGACAGCACGAAGAAGGCCATCACGGCCTCGCGCCCGAACATGGTCAGGAGATCGGCGCCGGGCGCTTCCACCAGCCCGAACTGGCGCACGTGCATCGCCACGACCGCCAGCGCCGCCAGGAAGCGGACCAGGTCGAGATAGACCGAGAACGGCTGGTCGAGTGGGGAGGGGGCGGCGCGCATGGCGTTTATATTAATGCAAAACCGGCCGGTGGCGACGCCAGCCGGGAGCGGCTTTCCCGCAAAACCTGGATTCGTCGTTCCCGCGAAGTGAACCCAAGGCCTTTGCTTTGTGGCTCGGTCGAACTAAGGCGGGGCGCATGCATACTTGGGTTCCCGCCTGCGCGGGAACGACGTGTAGGAGGCGCGAGACCTACGCGTGAGAGGCGCGGGAACGACGTACGAGAGGCGCGCACAAGCGGGGTCACACAAGCGGGGTCAGGTCACAAGCGGGGTCAGGTCTGACAATCACAAGCGGGGTCAGGTCTGACAATCAGACACGGCCTCGACCATAGTGGCATTCTATGGCTGAGGTTGTGTCCAAATGTCAGACCTGACCCCGCAGTTTTGACCCCGCAGTTTTTAGGTCCTTTACAGCTCGGTGCGCAACGCGAACAGCTCCGGGAACAGCACCACGTCCAGCATCTTGCGAAGGTAGCTGACGCCGGCGGTGCCGCCGGTGCCGGTCTTGAAGCCGATGATGCGCTCGACCGTGCTGACGTGGCGGAAGCGCCAGAAGCGGAAGGCCGTCTCCAGGTCGACCAGCTTCTCGGCCAGCTCGTACAGCGCCCAGTGGCGTTCGGTGTCGCCATACACCTGCAGCCAGGCCGCCTTGACCGAGTCGTCGGCGCGGGTCGGCCCGGTCCAGTCGGCGTCGATCCGCGCCGCGTCGATATCAAAGCCGCTGCGCGCCAGCAGCATCACCGCCTCGTCGTAGATCGAGGGCAGGGCCAGTTCGCGCGCCAGCAGGGCGTGCGCCTCGGGCGTCTTCTCGTGCACCGCCAGCAGCGCCGCGTTCTTGTTCCCGAGGATGAATTCCAGTTCGCGGTACTGGAACGACTGGAAGCCCGACGAGGCGCCCAGGTAGGGGCGGATCGCCGTGTATTCGGGCGGGGTCATGGTGGCCAGCACGTCCCAGGCGTGCACCAGCTGGTCCATGATGCGCGCCACCCGCGCCAGCATCTTGAAGGCGGGCGGCAGGTTGCCTTCGCGGATGTGGCGCCGCACCGCCTGCAGCTCGTGCAGCATCAGCTTGATCCACAGCTCGCTGGTCTGGTGCTGGACGATGAACAGCAGCTCGTTGTGGTTGGGCGAGCGCGGATGCTGGGCGTTCAGGATCTGGTCCAGGCCCAGGTAGTCGCCATAGCTCATGGCTTCCTTGAAGTCCATCCTGGCGCCGTGCCATTCGGCCGGCTGGCCCTCGTTCTGTTCTTTCTTCATATCGGTGCCCAATCAGGTAACGAGGCCGCGCGCGGCGCTGACGTCGTAGTCATTGCGGTCCAGGATGTCCTTCAGGATCTCCACCGCGTCCCAGACGTCGGCGAAGCTCGTGTACAGCGGCGTGAAGCCGAAGCGCATGATCTCGGGTTCGCGGTAGTCGCCGATCACGCCGCGCGCGATCAGGGCCGCCATCACCGCATAGCCGTGCGGATGGGTGAAGCTGACCTGGCTGCCGCGGCGCGCGTGCTCGCGCGGCGTCACCAGGCCCAGCGGATGGCCGGCGCAGCGGCGTTCGACCAGGTCGATGAACAGGTCGGTAAGAAGCAGCGACTTGGCGCGCACCGCTTCCATGTCGGTCGCCTCGAAGATCTCGAGGCCGCACTCGACCAGCGCCAGCGAGACGATCGGTTGGGTGCCGCACAGGGCGCGGCCGATGCCGGCCACCGGGGCGAAGGCGGGCGCCATCGCGAACGGGCTGGCGTGGCCCCACCAGCCCGAGAGCGGATGGTCGAAACGCGCCTGGTGTTTTTGGGGCACCCAGATGAAGGCCGGAGCGCCCGGTCCGCCGTTCAGGTATTTATAGGTGCAGCCGACGGCGAAGTCGGCGTCGGCGGCGTGCAGGTCGACCGGCACCGCGCCGGCCGAATGGGCCAGGTCCCACACCGCCAGCGCGCCGGCTTCGTGCGCCAGGCGGGTCAACTCGGCCATGTCGTGCTGGTAGCCGGTGCGGTAGTTGACGTGGGTGAGCATCAGCACCGCGGCATCCAGATCGAGCGCGGCCGGGATTTCCTCGACGCTGTCGACCAGGCGCACCCGGTAGCCGCGTTCCAGCCAGCGGCTCAGGCCTTCGGCCATATAGATATCGGTCGGGAAGTTGCTGCGTTCGGTGACGATGGTGCGGCGGCCTGCGGTCGCGCCTTCGGACTGGAGGCGCAGGGCGGCCGCCAGCGCCTTGAACAGGTTGAGCGAGGTGGTGTCGGTGACGGCCACTTCGCCGGGGCGGGCGCCGACCAGCGGAGCCAGGCGGTCGCCCAGGCGTTTCGGCATGTCGAACCAGCCGGCCGTGTTCCAGCTCTTGATCAGGTCGGTCCCCCATTCACGCGCCACCACGTCCCCGGCGCGCGCCAGGGCGGCGCGGGGGCGGGCGCCGAGCGAGTTGCCGTCCAGGTAGATCACGCCGTCGGGCAGGTCGAAGCGGGTGCGCAGTCCGGCCAGCGGGTCGAGGGCATCGAGCGCCAGGCAGTCGGCGCGGGTGGTGGTTGGTGCGGTCATGCCGGTCCTCTATATGGATAGTTGACGCTTGAAGGGTGCGTGCAGGTCGGCAGTGTAGCAAGTTCCATCGTCGATCGGCAGTCAAATGTTGCTGTTACGACATTCTTTGTATTGGCAAAAGAATTTCGAAAATTTTTTGCATCCGACCCTAAAGTTCCTGATGAGCTGTCCGATAACGAGTCAGAAGGGCAGGAAGGCGTCGAAAACTATTGAAAAATATTTTTAAAAAAGCCCTAAAGTCCGCCTGAAGGCTGCCGTTAATGGATGAGTGAGGTGCATAAAAGCAACACATGCACTGGCTGAAAAACAGAAATTTCCGAGTTTCTGGCAGTAAATTCAGTAAAACCTGTAGTGAATCTGCGACAGCTGCCGGCTGAAGCAGACCCAAATCAAGGCGCTTCCCGGCGTCGTTCCAGCCCGAATCCGGAGTGGATTTTCATAGGGAGCCAGAGGGGTTTGTCAGACAAACTCCTACGGCTCTGCCTCGTCGTTCGCCTACCGCAAATACAGGTTTTGTCCAATTCCTGAAAAGTTTCCACACAGTCAGAATCTATCTCGTCGGCAACACAAAACAACGCCGAAACAACCAACGGAGAGAGAAGATGACGATGAACGACATGATGGCTGAGATTCGCGACGCAAACCTGAGCTACCTGATGCTGGCCCAGCAGATGATTCGTGCCGACAAAGTCACCGCCATCTTCCGCCTGGGGGTGTCGGCCGAGATCGCCGACCTGATCGAAGGCATGAGCAACGCCCAGATCCTGAAGCTCGCCGGCGGCAACATGATGCTGGCCCGCTTCCGCTTCGACGACACCGCGATCCTGGGCATGCTGACCAGCCACACCAAGGAACGCAGCCTGGCGCAATCGCACGCCGCCATCCTGATGGCGGGCCAGCCGGTCGAAGAGATCGTATAATCCCTGCCAGCGGCCACTCGGTGGGGCCGCCTTGGAACAGGCCGGGAGCAGTAGATGAGCAAAAAAAGCGTCGTATCCGAAGCGCAGGAAATCCAGCTCGCGATCGAACTGATCAACCTGGGCGCACGCCTGCAGTTGCTGGAGACCGAGGTCTCGCTGTCGCGCGAACGCTTGCTCAAGCTGTACAAGGAGCTCAAGGGTGTCTCTCCACCCAAGGGCATGCTCCCGTTCTCCACCGACTGGTTCCTGACCTGGCAACCGAACATCCACTCCTCGCTGTTCATGAACATCCACCAGTTCCTGGTGGAGCATGCCGGTGCCTCCGGCATCCAGGCCGTCATGAAGGCCTATCAACTCTACCTAGAACAGATGCCGCCGGCGCCGGGCGAAGAACCGCTGCTGTCGCTCACCCGCGCCTGGACCCTGGTGCGCTTCTTCCAGAGCGGCATGCTGCTGCTGGCCCGTGCAGCCGCTGCCAGGGCAAGTTCATCGTCAACGCCCTCGACCTGAACGCCGACTACCTGTGCGGCCTGTGCCACATGCCTTCGCGCGCCGGCAAGACCCGCAAGGCCAAGGATGCCCGCGAAGCGGCCGAGCGCGCCGTCGCCGATGGCACCGACGCTGCCGACGACGCCGCCACCGGCGCCTGACTTGGCGCCACGTCTGCTACGCTTTCCCGCAGTCCGGGCGCTCCTGATCCAGGTCGCCGCCTTTCCGCTCACGCTCGCCATCGTCTACCTGCTCGCCAGTAGCGGCCTGGTCTTGTCGTATTGGCACGTCGCCCTGGTGCAGGGCGTGCTGGCCGCGCTGCTGTCCTGGTGGCGCGGCCTGGCCAGCTGGTGGCGCGCCATCCAGTTCGCCTTTCCACTGGCGCTGCTTGGGGCCAGCGCGCTGGCGATCCCGCCGGCTGCCTTCCTCGCCATTTTCCTGTTCCTCTTGTTGCTGTACTGGTCGACCTACCGCACGCAAGTGCCGTATTACCCGTCCGGGCGCACGGTGTGGGAGGCGGTCGCCGACGCGCTGCCGCAGGGCCGGCCGGTGCGTGTGATCGACATCGGCAGCGGCGTCGGCGGCCTGGTCCTCGAGCTGCAGCGGCGCCGGCCGGAGTCGCGCATCGAGGGCATCGAGCTGGCGCCGCTGCCGTGGCTGGCCAGCCACCTGCGTGCGCTGGCCACCCGTAGCCGCGCGCGTTTCACCCGCGGCGACTATGAAAAACTCGACCTCGGCGACTACGATGCCGTGTTCGCCTACCTGTCTCCCGCCGCGATGAGCGCGCTGTGGCGCAAGGCCGCCCGGGAGATGCGGCCCGGCTCGATGCTTTTCAGTTACGAATTCATCATCGAAGACCGGCCGCCGAGCCGTGTCATCCATCCTGCCGTGGGCGGGCCGGCGCTCTATATGTGGGACTTTTAGGCGACAAATGGTGAGTATTCCGGGAGTTTTTCTTGCTCGTGGGCCATTCTCCAGCTAGAGTAGTTCCCTGAATAAACTTTTTCTGAAATTACCGGTTTCGGGTCCTCAGGACGAGGTCGGAACAGGCTTTTCTGGAGCGAAATCCCTTGTTAGTGATCGTTGGTTACATCATCGTCTGCGCCTGCGTGTTCGGCGGGTTTGCGCTCGCCGGCGGCCACCTGGCTTCGTTGTGGCAGCCGATCGAGCTCTTGATGATTGGCGGCGCCGCCTTTGGCGCCTTCTTTGTCGGTAACAACGGCAAGTCGATCAAGGCCACCATGAAGGCCTTCCCGAGTGTCTTCAAGGGTTCCAAGTTCACCAAAGACATGTATATGGAGCTGATGGCCCTGCAATTCGACGTGCTGTCGAAAGTCCGCAAGGAAGGCCTGATGTCGATCGAGGGCGACATCGAGGCGCCCGAATCGTCGCCGCTGTTCTCTAAGTATCCGGCGGTGCTGGCCGACCATCACATCGTCGAGTTCATGACCGATTACCTGCGCCTGATGGTGTCGGGAAACATGGATGCGATGCAGATCGAAAACCTGATGGACAACGAGATCGAGACCCACCACCACGAGGGCGCCGTGCCGGCCCACGTGATCGCCAAGATCGGCGACGGCCTGCCGGCCTTCGGCATCGTGGCGGCGGTCATGGGCGTGGTCCACACCATGGAATCGGTCGGCCTGCCGCCGGCCGAGCTGGGCATCCTGATCGCGAAGGCGCTGGTCGGTACCTTCCTCGGCATCCTGCTGGCCTACGCCTTCGTCAGCCCGCTGGCCAGCGTGCTGGAACAGAAGCTCGAAGAGTCGACCAAGATGTTCCAGTGCGTGAAAGTCACGCTGCTGGCGAGCCTGAACGGCTACGCGCCGGCGCTGGCCGTCGAATTCGGCCGCAAGGTGCTGTACTCGACCGAGCGCCCGAGCTTCGCCGAGCTCGAAGAGCACATCAAGAAGAAGAAGTAAGCCGCGATGACCGCATTCGACTTCACCCCCGGCTGCATGAAGGGAGGCGCGCATGGCTGACGACAACGCGCGGCCCATCGTCGTCAAGCGCATCAAGAAGGTGGCCGGCGGCCACCACGGCGGCGCCTGGAAGATCGCCTACGCCGACTTCGTGACCGCGATGATGGCGTTCTTCCTGCTCATGTGGCTGCTGGGCTCGACCGCCAAGGGCGACCTGGTCGGCATTGCCGAATACTTCAAGACGCCGCTGAAGGTGGCGATGGCGGGCGGCTCCGGTTCGGGCGACTCGTCGTCCGTCATCAAGGGCGGCGGCGAAGACCTGACCCGGACCCAGGGCCAGGTCAAGCGCGGCGATTCGGTGCCCGAGAAGAAGACCTACGACCTGCAGGCGGCCAAGGCCGCGCTGGCGCGCGAGGAGAGCGCCCGCCTGCAGACGCTGAAGGCGCGCATCGAGTCGGCCATCGAGGTCAACCCGATGCTCAAGAAGTACCAGAACCAGCTGCTGCTCGACATCACCAGCGAAGGCCTGCGGATCCAGATCGTGGACGAGAAGAACCGCCCGATGTTCGCGCTGGCCAAGGCCGAGCTGCAGCCGTATACAAAAGAGATCCTGCACATCATCGGCATGGTGCTCAACGAGGTGCCGAACAGGATCGGCATCTCGGGCCATACCGATTCGACGCCGTACTACAGCGATGCAGGCTACAGCAACTGGGAATTGTCGGCCGACCGCGCCAACGCCTCGCGCCGCGAGATGGTGCTGGGCGGCCTGCAGGACGACAAGGTGCTGCGCGTGGTGGGCCTGGCCTCGGCCGCCCACCTCGATGCGAAGGACCCGTTCAACCCGGTCAACCGCCGCATCAGCATCATCGTCATGAACAAGCGCACCGAAGACGCGGTGCGGCGCGACGCGGCGACATTGGACGTGCCGGCGGAGGACGCCGAGGCGGCGGCCACCGCCACGCTTGAAGCCGTGAAAAAATAGCCAGGGCAGGACTGGAGAGAACGAAATGACAAGAAAAAAAATACTGGGATCGCATGTAAAGCGCCTGCTGTCGGGCGTGTCCATGCACGGGCGGCGCCACCTGACCGAGGTCGAGACCGACCTGCTGCAGACCGAACTGCTGCTGGAAGAGGCGATCGACAAGCTCACCGCCAGCTTCATGGCGGTGCACACGGCGGTCGGCGCGCGCCAGGAAGCGATCGGGCGGCTGCTGGAGGGCGGCACGCCGACGCCGGAAGACCGGGTCTTGCTGTCGTCGATGTCGGGCGAGGTAGGCGCGCACCTGAACACGGCGATCACCAGCATGCAGTTCCAGGACATGACGGCGCAACTGATTGAACGTACACTGCGACGCGTGGCGGGCTTGCGCGATTTTCTGGGCACGCTCAGCGAGCATGGCGCCGATATCGCGCCCGACACCCACAGCGACGAGATCGTCGAGCGGCTCGGCAAGGTCAGCATGGCGCTGGCGATCCAGTCGCTCGAACTGCGCAGCTTGCTGCGCCGCTCGGTCGAGCAGAAGCACCTGGAAAGCGGCGACGTCGAGCTGTTCTGAGCTTCGCTCCGAGCGCATCAACCGAACAATTCAACCGGCATGAAGCCGGATACAAAATAGCAGGAGCAAAAAGAATGGCAAAAACGATTCTCGCGGTCGACGATTCCAGTTCGCTGCGCCAGATGGTGGCGTTCAGCCTGAAGGCGGCTGGCTACAACGTGGTGGAGGCCGTGGACGGCCAGGACGGCCTGGACAAGGCGAAACTGCAGAACGTCGACCTGGTGCTGACCGACCAGAACATGCCGAAGATGGACGGCCTGCAGCTGATCAAGACCCTGCGCACGCTGCCGGGCTACGCCAAGACCCCGATCCTGATGCTCACCACCGAGTCGTCGGACGAGATGAAGAACAAAGGCCGCGCCGCCGGCGCCAACGGCTGGCTGGTCAAGCCCTTCGATCCGCAGCGCCTGATCGAGGTGGTCAAAAAAGTGATCGGCTGACGCCATGCGCCACGCCCTGACCCTGCTTTCACTCGAGCGGACAGCTTTATGACCATCGACATCAGCCAGTTCTACCAGGTCTTTTTCGACGAAGCGGAAGAACTGCTCGCCGAAATGGAACGCCTGCTACTGGGCGTCGACGTCGCCGCGCCCGATGCAGAAGACCTGAACGCGATCTTCCGCACCGCCCACTCGGTCAAGGGCGGCGCATCGACCTTCGGCCTGACCGATATGTGCGACGTGACCCACGTGCTGGAGTCGCTGCTGGACCGCATCCGCAAGGGCGAGATGGCGCTGACCTCGAACCACGTGGACGCCTTCCTGGCGGCCAAGGACGGGCTCAAGATGCAGCTCGACGGCCACCGGCATGGCGCGGCGGTCGACAACGAGGCCATCGCCAACGTGCGCATGGCCCTGCACGACCTGGCCGAGGGCCTGGTGCCGGCCGCGCCGGTGGTGGCGCCGTCCTACCTGACGGCCCAGCCGCGCACCGAGCACCAGATCGAAGGCGCGCACCGCTACAAGATCGAGTTGCCGCAGGTGGCCCAGCGCGACATCAACGCCCTGGTCGACGAACTGGGGCTGATGGGCCGGGTCTCGGTGGCGCCGCTCGAGGGCGGACGCACGGCGCTGGTCATCACCACCCACGAAAGCCTGGACGACATCATCGCGATCTGCTCCTTCGTGCTCGACCCCGACGACCTGAAAATCTTCGAGGCGCCGGCGCTCACGCCGGAGCAGCGCGCGATCGAGGCGGCCGAGCGCAAGCGCATCGAGGATGCCCAGGGCTACGGTTTCTTCGGCCCCGACGACGACGTCGGCCCGGCCGGCGGCGAGCTGTCGGAAGACGATCTCGGCTACGGTTTCTTCCAGCCGATCGAGCAGATCCGCGCCGCGGCCGGCATCGTCGCGCCCGCGCCGGAACCCGTGGCCGCCAGCATCTCGGCGCAGGCGCACGGTCATGCCCAAAGCGTGGTCGAACACCTGGCCGAACTGAGCGCCGAGAAAAAGGCGGCCAGGAAGGACGCTCAGTCCGAATCGTCGTCGATCCGGGTCTCGGTCGAGAAGGTCGACCAGCTGATCAACCTGATCGGCGAACTGGTGATCACCAATGCCATGCTCGAGCAGCGCAGCAGCGTGCTCGACCCGATCCTGCACGAACGCCTGCTGTCGTCGGTGAGCCAGCTGGGCCGCAACACGCGCGAGCTGCAAGAGGCCGTGATGTCGATCCGCATGATGCCGATGGACTTCGTGTTCTCGCGCTTCCCGCGCATGGTGCGCGACCTCGCGGGCAAGCTCGGCAAGAAGGTCGACTTCATCACCCACGGCGCCGCCACCGAACTCGACAAGGGCCTGATCGAGCGCATCGTCGATCCGCTGACCCACCTGGTGCGCAACTCGATCGACCACGGCGTCGAGATGCCGGCCGCGCGCGTCGCCGCCGGCAAGTCGGAAGCGGGGCGGCTGTTCCTGTCCGCCGGCCACCAGGGCGGCCACATCGTGATCGAGGTGGCGGACGACGGCGGCGGCCTGAATCGCGAAAAAATCCTCGCCAAGGCGGCCTCGAATGGGCTGGCCGTATCAAGCACGATGAGCGACGCGGAAGTCTGGCAGCTGATCTTCGCGCCGGGCTTCTCGACCGCCGAAGTGGTCACCGACGTCTCCGGCCGCGGGGTCGGCATGGACGTCGTCAAGCGCAACATCACCGCCATGGGCGGCACGGTCGACATCCGTTCGGCGGCCGGTTTCGGCACCACGATCTCGATCTCGCTGCCCCTGACGCTGGCGATCCTGGACGGCATGTCGATCAGGAGCGGCGACGAAATCTACATCCTGCCGCTGTCCTTCGTGGTCGAGTCGCTGCAGCCGGCGCCCGAAGACGTGCGCGACATCGCCGGGCGCGGGCGCGTGCTGAAGGTGCGGGGCGAATACTTGCCCCTGATCCCGCTGCACCAGATGTTCGACATCGAGCCGCGCCACCGCGAACCGAGCGACGGCATCGTCGTCATCCTCGAGACCGAGGGCAAGAAGGCGGCGCTGTTCGTGGACGAGCTAGTGGGCCAGCAGCAGGTGGTGGTCAAGAACCTGGAGGCGAATTACCGCAAAGTGGCCGGGATCTCCGGCGCAACCATCATGGGCGACGGCGGCGTCGCCCTGATCCTCGACGTGGCGGCGCTGGTGCGCTCGTCGCGTCAGCTGGCCGACGATCCCGTCGTCCCATCAATTTTCACTCAATAAGAAGGAAATCCCATGTCCAACCTGGCAAACACCACCTCGGCTGACGGGACCGCAAACGACGGCGCCGGCAACGAATTCCTGGCCTTCACCCTGGGCTCGGAAGAATACGGCATCGACATCCTGAAAGTGCAGGAAATCCGGGGCTACGAAGCGGTGACCCGCATCGCCAACGCACCCGAATTCATCAAGGGCGTGATCAACCTGCGCGGCATCATCATCCCGGTGGTCGACATGCGCATCAAGTTCAACCTGGGCACCCCGGTGTACGACCAGTTCACCGTCGTGATCATCCTGAACATCGGCGGCCGCATCATGGGCATGGTGGTCGACAGCGTGTCCGACGTGACCACCCTGACGCCGGACCAGATCAAGCCGGCGCCAGAGATGGGCACCGCCTTCAATTCCGACTACATGATCGGCCTGGGCACCGTCGACGAGCGCATGCTGATCCTGGTCGACATCGACAAGCTGATGTCCTCGGGCGAGATGGGCCTGATCGACAAGCTGGCCGCCTGATTCGGCGGCGGCACGCAGCATCCACATCGGACCGCGTCAATCGTGGCGCGGACCAACCAGCATTCAGAAGGCAACAAACGTGCCGCAGCAGAAAACAGAGACGGTCAAGGAATTCGACTTCACGCGCCGTGACTTCGAACGGGTACGCGCGCTGATCCACCAGCGCGCCGGCATTTCGCTGGCCGACAGCAAGCAGGAAATGGTCTACAGCCGCCTGGCGCGACGCCTGCGCGCGACCGGCATCCAGTCGTTCGCCAACTACCTGGACGACCTGGAAGCGGGCCGCATGGACCGCGAGTGGGAATCGTTCACCAATGCGCTGACGACCAACCTGACCTCGTTCTTCCGCGAGGCGCATCATTTTCCGCTCCTGCTCGATCACCTGCTTGCCGCACGCAAGAAGGACACGCGCCCGCTCACGATCTGGTGCTCGGCGGCGTCGACCGGCGAAGAGCCATATTCGATCGCGATGACGGCCTGCGAGGCCTTCAACACGCTCACGCCCCCGGTGCACATCGTCGCCACCGACATCGACACCAACGTGCTGTCGACCGCCTCGAATGGCGTGTATCCGATGGAACGGCTCGACAAGATGTCGCCCGAGCGCCTGCGCCGCTTCTTCCTGAAAGGGAAGGGCGCCCACGAGGGCATGGCGCGCGTGCGCCCAGAGCTGCGCAACCTGATCACCTTCAAGCAATTGAACCTGCTGGCCGACGGCTGGCCGCTGGAAGGGCAGTTCGACGCCATCTTTTGCCGTAACGTGATGATTTATTTCGACAAGCCGACCCAGCGCAAGATCCTGGGCCGCTTCGTGCCGCTGATGAAGCCGCATGCGCTGCTGTTCGCCGGTCACTCCGAGAACTTCCTGTACGTGTCGGATGCGCTGCGCCTGCGCGGCAAGACGGTGTACGAACTCGATGGACGCAGTGCCTGAAGGCGTGAGACGACCATGAACAGCCAGTTCGCCACCAATCTCTATCACGACCGTACCTTCAACGTCGACGCGGCCAAGATCCTGCCGGGCGAGTATTTCTATACCAATAAGGACATGCTGATCGCGACCGTGCTCGGCTCTTGCGTCTCGGCCTGCATCCGCGACCGCCTGACCGGACTGGGCGGCATGAACCATTTCATGCTGCCCGACGGCGGCGCCGACGCCGGCAGCAATCCGGTGTCGGCCTCGATGCGCTACGGATCGTTCGCGATGGAGATCCTGATCAATGACCTGCTCAAGGCCGGGGCGCGCCGCGAACACCTGGAAGCGAAGGTGTTCGGCGGCGGCGCCGTGCTGCGCGGCTTCACCGCGATGAACGTCGGCGAGCGCAATGCCGCCTTCGTGATGCAGTTCCTCAAGACCGAACGCATCCCGGTGCTGGCCGAAGACCTGAACGACATCTATCCGCGCAAGGTGTTTTTCTTCCCGCGCACGGGCAAGGTGCTGGTCAAGAAACTGATGCAAACCCAGGACGATACGCTGGCGAAGCGCGAGCTCGACTACGCCAAGCGACTCAAGGTCGAACCCGTCGGTGGCGCCATCGACCTGTTCTGACCAGCTTATTGCTACATGGAGTTGAAAGGGAAAGTCATGAAGACCAAGGTGCTGATCGTCGACGACTCCGCGCTGATCCGCAGCGTGATGAGCGAGATCGTCAATTCCCAGCCCGACCTCGAAGTGGTCGCCACCGCGCCCGATCCGCTGGTCGCGCGCGAGTTGATAAAAAAACACAACCCTGACGTGCTGACGCTGGACGTCGAGATGCCCAAGATGGACGGCCTCGACTTCCTGGAAAAGCTGATGCGCCTGCGCCCGATGCCCGTGCTGATGGTGTCGTCGCTGACCGAGCGCGGCTCGGAAATCACGATGCGCGCGCTCGAACTGGGCGCGGTCGACTTCGTGACCAAGCCGAAGATCTCGATCCAGACCGGCATGCGCGAGTATGCCGACATGATCGCCGACAAGATCCGCGCCGCCGCACGCGCGCGCATCGCGCCGCGTTCGCGCACGCCGCAGGCAGCCAGTGCGCCGCTGTCGGCCTTGAGGAGTCCCCTGATCTCTTCCGAAAAGCTGATCATCATCGGCGCCTCGACCGGCGGCACCGAAGCGATCCGCGAATTCCTGATGCAGATGCCGTCCGACTGCCCGGGCATCCTGATCGCCCAGCACATGCCGGAAGGCTTCACCAGTTCCTTCGCCAGGCGCCTGGATGCGCTGTGCAGGATCAGCGTGGTCGAGTCCGCAGGCAACGAGCGGGTGCTGCCCGGCCACGCCTATATCGCGCCGGGCCACTCGCACCTGCTGCTGACGCGTTCGGGCGCCAACTACATGACCCGTATCGAGCAGTCGCCGCCGGTCAACCGCCACCGTCCCTCGGTCGACGTGCTGTTCCGCTCCGCCGCGCAGGCGGCCGGTAAAAACGCCGTTGGTGTTATCCTGACCGGCATGGGCAAGGACGGTGCGGCCGGCATGCTCGAGATGCGCCAGGCCGGCGCCCACAACTTCGCCCAGGACGAAGCCAGCTGCGTCGTGTTCGGCATGCCGCGTGAAGCGATCGCGCTGGGCGCCGCCCATGACGTGGGCCCCTTGCAGGCCTTGCCGCGCATGGTGCTCGAACATCTGGCGGCGCAGGGCGGCCGGGCGTTGCGTGTTTGATCCGAATTAGAGCTGGAGACATGCTTTAGGGGCTATTTTATCGCCGTAAGGCAACAAAAATGCTATTCTTGAGCCTGTTATCTCGCCCATCAGGGCAGCTCACCCAACAAACCACAGTATAAGATTCAAACGGAGTTATTCATGGCTGATCCAAAGATGCGTTTCCTGGTTGTTGACGATTTCTCGACGATGCGCCGCATCGTGCGGAATCTGTTGAAAGAACTGGGTTATGCCAACGTCGACGAGGCAGAAGACGGCGTGATGGCGCTGGCCAAGCTGCGCAGCGAATCGTTCGACTTCGTGGTGTCGGACTGGAACATGCCGAATATGGACGGCCTGACCATGCTGCAAAACATCCGTGCCGATCCCGCGCTGGCCAAGCTGCCGGTGCTGATGGTGACCGCGGAAGCGAAGAAAGAGAACATCATCGCCGCCGCCCAGGCAGGCGCCAGCGGCTACGTGGTCAAGCCGTTCACGGCAGCGACCCTCGACGAGAAGCTGAACAAGATCTTCGAGAAACTGGACAAAGCCGGAGCCTGAGATGGGTGAGATGAACTCGGCGATCGGCGCCGGGGCCGCCTCGAACGAAGAGGTGCTGAGCCGAATCGGCCACATGACCCGCGCCCTGCATGAAAGCCTGCGCGGGCTCGGACTGGACAAGCTGATCGAGAAGGCGGCGAGCGACATCCCCGATGCGCGCGACCGCCTGGACTACGTGGCGCGCCTGTCGGAACAGGCGGCCAAGAAGGTGCTGGACGCGACCGACACGGCCGGCCCGCTGCAGGACGCCATCGAGACCCGCGCGGCCGAGTTGTCGGGCGGCTGGCAGGCGCTGCTGGACAAGGGCGCCAGCGAGGCCGAATGGCGCGAGATGGCCCAGCGCACGATCGCCAGCATGAACGAGTCGGCGTCCGGCGCGGTCGCCACGCGCGCCGAGCTGATGAACATCATGATGGCCCAGGACTTCCAGGACCTGACCGGCCAGGTGATCGGCCGCATCACCGGCATCGCGCAAAACCTCGAGAAGCAGCTGGTGCAGGTGCTGATCGATTTCGCGCCGAGCGAGATCAAGCGCGAGCTGGACAACGGCCTGCTGAACGGTCCGCAGATCAAGCCGACCGGCACCGAAGTGGTGGCCAACCAGGGCCAGGTCGACGACCTGCTCGACAGCCTCGGGTTCTGATCCGGCGCCGCGCACCTACTTCCGGCGCCTAGATGCATCGCACCAACTTCATCGTCCGCGAACCGCTGCTCGATCCCAAGCAGCGCGTTCTCGGCTACGAGCTGTCGTGGCAGCAACACGACGGACGCATTCCCACCGACCAGGACCTGGAAGGGCTGGTCGGCTTCGTCGCCCAGCACGTCAACCATGAAGACCATGGCTGGCTCTTGCGCGACAAGATCCTGTTCCTCGACGCGGTGCCGGCCATGCTGTCGACCGACGCGCTGCACGCGCTGCCGCCGGAACGCACCGTGCTCGCCTTCGACATCCGCCAGCTGGCCGACCTCGACGTGCGCTCGGCCGTGCAGGCCGTGCGCGCCGGCGGCGTCGGCGTGGCGATCCGCGGCTGCGACATTAACTTGCTGGGGCGCAACCTGTCGCCCTATGCCTCCTACCTCGAGGTGCGCTTCACCGGCGCCAACGTCGCCGACCAGGCGCGCAGCTATGCCGCCGCCAAGCATTCGGCGCTGCGCATGGTGGGGCGTCCGGTGGGCACCTGGGCCGACTTCGACGCCTGCGCCGCGCTCGGGCTCGACGCCTTCGTCGGCAAGCTGCACCTGACGCCGCGGCCGGGTAGTCCGGTCAAGGGCATGAACCCGACCCAGAGCGTGATCCTGCAGCTGATGCAGCTGGTGCAGAACAACGAGGACGTGCCCAAGCTCGAAAGCGTGCTGAAGCGCGACCCGGCCCTGACCTACAAGCTGCTGCGTTACATCAATACCGCCGGCTTCGGCGCCGGGCGCGAAGTGCAGTCGCTGCGCCAGGCGATTTCGCTGCTGGGCTATGCGCCGCTGTACCGCTGGCTGGTGCTGCTGCTGGCCACGGCCAGCGCGAGCGGCTATTCGCCGGTGCTGATGGAAACCGCCGTGGTGCGCGGCCGCCTGGCCGAGCTGCTGGGGCAGACATACCTGGGCAAGGGCGAGGCCGAGAACCTCTTCGTGGCCGGCATGTTCTCGCTGCTCGACCGGCTGCTGGGACTGAGCATGCAGCAGGTGCTCGAGACCATCCAGTTGCCTGATCAGGTGGTGCAGGCGCTGACGCGGCGCGAAGGGCCGTACGGGCCTTACCTGGCGCTGGCCGAAGCCTGCGAGCTCAACTCGAACCTGGTGGCGTCGCTGGCCGATACGCTCGCGATCACGCCATCCGAAGTCAACCAGGCCCACCTGTCGGCGCTGGCCTGGGCGCAAAGCGTGGCGGTCGACGCCTGAGCTTTTCTCAATACGGCCCGGCTTGACGGCCGGCGCCTCCCCGCCATCGTCGTGACCCCATGCCAGGATTGGACCTTGGTCCCATTGCGCCTTGCCCCGATGGGCGGACAATGGACGCTATAGTGGATCATGTGGCGCGCTCATGGTATCCCGAACTCCCCCAGCGCCTCCCGAGCAAAGCTTTCCTCCTCTTTGAGGTTTTTTCATGGACACGAAGCACCTTGCACGGAGCCATGAGGTCGGCACCAGGATCAGTCTCCTCCATCAAAAGCGCGTGAAGACCGCGCTGGCGCAGTTCAGCCAACGGGTCGGCGCGGGGGTGGGCGATGCAGTCGGCGCGGCAGTGGGCGACAAGGTCCCGGATGCCAAGGTTGACCCTGCGGGCTGGATGGCCGGGCTCAATCCCTGGTCGTACCAGCACTACGCGGTCGATGCCTTCCAGCGTTCGATCCTGTTCTGGGATACCTTGCGCCAGCGCGGCGACAACTTCATCGAGCGTGCAGCGATGGGATCGGCGCCGGTCCTGCATTTCGACTACGAAACCATCCTCGACGGGCGTGGCTTCGCGCGGCCGGTGAACTATGCGCTGCTGCGGATCGTTCCCCCGGCCGGCGTCACGCTCGACCCCGCGAAGCGTCCCTATCTGATCATCGATCCGCGCGCCGGCCATGGCCCCGGCATCGGCGGCTTAAAGGATGATTCCCAGGCGGGCGTGGCGATGCGCGCCGGCCATCCGGTGTACTTCGTCAGCTTCTTCCGCGACCCCGAACCCGGGCAGACGTTGCTGGACGTGTGCAGCGCCGAAGGGCAGTTCGTGAAACACGTGCGCGCGCTGCACCCGGCCAGCGAGAAACCGGCCATCATCGGCAACTGCCAGGGCGGCTGGGCGGCGATGATGCTGGCCGCCTCCAGCCCCGACGATACCGGGCCGCTTCTCATCAACGGGGCGCCGATGTCGTATGTGAGCGGGGCCTGGAACGAAGGCGAGGGCGACAATCCGATGCGCTATGCCGGCGGGATGCTCGGCGGCACCTGGCTGGCCTCGTTTCTGGCCGATCTCGGCAATGGCATCTTCGACGGCGCCCACCTGGTGCAGAACTTCGAGAACCTGAACCCGGCCAATTCGCTGTGGGACAAGTATTACAGGGTCCACCAGCATGCCGACACCGAACCGGCGCGCTACCTGGATTTCGAGCGCTGGTGGGGCACGTATTATCTGTTGAACCGCGAAGAGATCGAGTTCATCACCCGCAACCTGTTCGTCGGAAACAAGCTGTGGTCCGGCGACGTCAAGGACAATACCGGCCAGGCCTTCGACCTGCGCGCGATCGAGGTGCCGGTCATCCTGTTCGCGTCGATGGGCGACAACATCACGCCGCCCGAGCAGGCCTTCAACTGGGTGGCCGACATCTATGGCAGCACCGATGAAATCAAGGCGCGCGGCCAGGTGATCGTGGGCCTGCTGCACCCGGACGTCGGCCACCTCGGCATTTTCGTGTCCGGCAAGGTGGCGAAGAAGGAATATACGCAGCTGGTCTCGGTGCTGCGCGAGGTCGAGATCCTGCCGCCGGGCCTGTACGGCATGCAGATCACCGAGACCGGGGGCGGCAGCCCTGACGGCAAGTCGCGCTACGAGGTCATTTTCCACGAACGCCGGCTCGAGGACGTCGTCACCCAGCTCAACCGCTTCAACCGCGTCGACGAGCAGCCGTTCGAGGCGGTGGCGGCGCTGTCCGACTTCAACCAGCGTGGTTATGAATTGTTCGTGCAGCCGTTCGTGAAAGCCATGTCCAACGACCTGAGCGCGCGCCTGCTGCGCGTGTTCCATCCCCTGCGTGTCCAGAACTGAGCGCTGTCGAGCCGCAATCCCTGGATGGCGTGGCTCGAACCGGCGGCGCGCGCGGTCAGGGAGCAACGCCAGCCGCTGGGGGAGGGCGACCCGTGGCGGCGCCTGGAAAACGAAGGCGCGGGGCTGGTCAGCGCGTGGCTGGACCTGTACCGGGGGCTGCGCGACGCCCATACCGAAGCGTGCTTCTTCAGCATCTACGCGAATATGTATCTGCTCTACCTGGCCGACCGCAAGCCGGCGCAGCCGGTGCAGGAGAGCCAGGATCCGCGCGCCTTGCCCTTCGTCCGGGAAGCGCTGGACTCGATCGCCGAGGGCGGCTATGCGGAGGCCTTCGCCCGCCTGGCCAGCCTGCGCGACCAACAGGGCGAGGCGCTGCCGCTGTCACGCCTGGTCAAGCGCAAGGAGCTGGCGAAGGCCTACGCCCACTACTTGCCGGACGTGCCGCTCGACCAGTGGCGCCGCTTGCGCGGCGAGCAGGACATCATCGTCCGCTACGAGCCCGAGAAGGCGATCGCCACCCTGCCGACGCTGCTGCGCGACCGCGGCGACCGCGAGCGGCTGTTGAGCCTGGTCGATGAGCTGATGGCGGACGAGCGGGTGCAGGCGATGCCGCCGACGAGCAACCAGCTTGCCATGGTGGAGCGGCTGCATGTGCTGCTTGGCGGCGAACCGGGCCAGCGGCCCGCCTACCCGCCAGTCCCCGATCCGCCGGCCTCCACGCGCTTCCATTGAAAGGACCCGGCATGGAACCGAAGCACGAAAAGTACCGGCGGCTGATCGACTATTGCCGGGACCTGCCGCTGCTGCCGACCGCCGTCGCCCACCCCTGCGACGCCAGTTCGCTGGCCGGTGCGCTGGAAGCGGCGCGGATCGGCCTGATCGCGCCGATCCTGGTCGGGCCGCGCGCACGGATCGAGGCGGTGGCGCAAGAGAATGGCCTGCGCATCGGCGACGTGGCGATCGTCGAGGCGGCCCACAGCCATGCCGCGGCGGCGGCCGCCGTCGGGCTGGTCCGCGAGGGCAAGGCGGAAGCCCTGATGAAGGGCAGCCTGCATACCGACGAGTTGATGGGGGCGGTGGTCAAGCGCGAGACCGGCCTGCGCACCGCGCGCCGGCTCAGCCACTGTTTCGTCATGGACGTGCCCGGGTATCCCGACGCCCTGATCATCAGCGACGCCGCCGTGAACATCGCGCCGACGCTGGAAGAAAAGATGGACATCCTGCAGAACGCGATCGACCTCGCGCACGCCCTGCAGTTCGGGGAAGTGCGGGTGGCAGTGCTGTCGGCGATGGAAACGGTCAACCCGAAAGTGCCGTCCACGGTCGAAGCCGCCGCACTGTGCAAGATGGTCGACCGCCACCAGATCACCGGCGCCCTGGTCGACGGCCCGCTGGCGCTGGACAATGCGATCGACCCGGACGCGGCCAGGATCAAGCAGATCGATTCGCCCGTCGCCGGGCGCGCCAACGTCCTGCTGGTGCCCGATCTCGAGGCCGGCAATATGCTGGCCAAGAGCCTGTCCTTCCTGGCCGGCGCCGATGCGGCCGGCATCGTCCTCGGGGCGCGGGTGCCGATCATCCTGACCAGCCGCGCCGATTCGATGATCACCCGGCTGGCCTCGTGCGCGGTGGCGACGCTGGTGGCGAAGGCGCGCCGCGAGAGCGGCCAGCCGGTGAGGTGACGCCATGGCCGACCTCATTCTCGTGCTCAATGCCGGCTCGTCGAGCATCAAGTTCCGCGCCTTCGACGCCGGCCCGGCCGAACCCGAGCTGGTCCTCGACGGTCAAGTGGCGGGTTTGTATAACGCGGCGACATTCAGCGCGAAGAATGCCGACGGCGCGCTGATCGGTGAGCGGCGCTGGGAGCCCGACGCCGCGCTCGGCCACCTGGAGGCGACCGACTACATCGGCGACTTCCTGCGCAGCCACGGCGCCGACCACCGGCTGGTGGCGGTCGGCCACCGCGTCGTGCACGGCGGCGTGCAGTTCAGCGAAGCGGCGCTCGTCACCCCGGCCGTGATCGAGGCGCTCGACCGCTTGACGCCGCTCGCGCCCCTGCACCAGCCGCACAACCTGGCGCCGATCCGCACCCTGCTCGATGCGCGGCCGGACTTGCCGCAAGTAGCCTGTTTCGATACCGCCTTCCACCGGACGCAAGCCGAGGTGGCGCAGGCCTACGCGCTGCCGGACAGCATCACCAGGCTGGGGGTGCGGCGCTACGGCTTCCATGGCCTTTCCTACGAATACATCGCTTCGGCGATGCCGGCCTATCCGGAGCTGGGCGCCGCCCGCGCCACCCTGGTGGCGCACCTGGGCAATGGCGCGAGCGTGTGCGCGCTGGCGGGCGGCAAGAGCGTGGCCAGCTCCATGGGATTCACCGCCGTCGACGGCCTGCCGATGGGCACCCGTTGCGGCAACCTGGACCCGGGCGTGGTGCTGTTCCTGATGGACCACCTCCAGATGGACGCGCGCGCCATCGAACGGCTGATCTACAAGGAGTCGGGCCTGCTCGGCGTATCGGGCATCTCGAGCGATATGCGGACCCTGCTGGAAAGCGACGATGCGCGGGCGCGCTTCGCGGTCGACCTGTTCGTCTACCGCATCGGCCGCGAACTCGGCTCGCTGGCGGCCGCCACCGAGGGCGCCGACGCCCTGGTGTTCACCGCCGGCATCGGCGAGCATGCGGCGCTGATCCGCGAGCGGGTCTGCCGCGCGGCGCGCTGGCTCGGCGTCGAATTGGAGCCGGCCGCCAATGCGGCCGGTGGGCCGCGCATCAGCACGGCGGGCAGCAAGGTCTCGGCATGGGTGATTCCGACAAATGAAGAACTGATGATCGCCCGCCATACGAGAGCGGTCGTGAGGACGGCCGCATGAAGACGGTCAGCCTGGAGGACTCGGTCGCCATGATCCCGGACGGGGCCAGCCTCATGATCGCCGGCGACATCGAGGTCGAACTGGCGCCGCAGGGCGCCCTGATCGAGCGGCTGCGCGCCCTGCCTGCTGGAGACGGCGCCTGGCATCGGGGTGGAAGCGGTGCGCGCGGCGACCGGCGCCGAGCTGCGCGTGCCGGACCAGCTTACGCAGATGCGGATCGAGGGAACGATTGAAACGAAGGAGTGTCTTCATGACGAATGAACGCCACCGCCCGATCTTGACCGGCAAGAAGGCCCTGGTCTCCGGGATCGCCAACGAGCATTCCATCGCGTACGGATGCGCGAAAGCGTTCCGCGAGCTTGGCGCCGAACTCGCCATCACCTATGCCGGCGAGAAGACCAGGGCCTATGTCGAACCGCTCGCGCGCGAGCTGGGCGCGCCGATCTTCATGCCGCTCGACGTCACCAGGCCGGACGACATCCAGGCCGTGTTCGGCGAGATCGAGCGGCAGTGGGGGCGGCTCGACCTGTTCGTGCACTCGATCGCCTGGGCGCCGAAGGAAGACCTGCAGGGCGGGCTGCTCGACAGCAGCGCCGAGGGCTTCGGCCAGGCGATGGACATTTCCTGTCACTCCTTCGTGCGCATGGCGCGCCAGGCGGCCAGCCTGATGAAGGACGGCGGCACCATGTTCACGATGAGCTACTACGGCGCCAACAAGGTGGTGCCCAATTACAACCTGATGGGGCCGGTCAAGGCGGCGCTGGAAGCGTGCGCGCGCTATCTCGCCTACGAACTCGGACCCAGGCATATCCGGGTGCACGCCATGTCGCCGGGGCCGCTCAAGACGCGCGCCGGCTCGGGACTGAAGGACTTCGACCTGCTGCTCGCGCAGGCGGCCGAGCGCGCGCCGCTCGGGGAGCTGGTCGACATCATGGACGTCGGTTTCGCCTGCGCCTTCCTGGCCACGCCGTACGCCAGGCGGCTTTCCGGCGAAACCATGTATGTCGATGGCGGCGTGCACATCATGGCCTGAAGGAGGTCTGCCATGGCTGATGTAGTGATGGGAAACGTGGAAGCGGGGACCAGTGACGAGGACATCAAGGCCTTCCTGGTCAAGTATGGGTTTCCGCCATTCGACGAGATCGAACACCTGCCCGGCAACGGTTCGCGGCCGGCGGTGCTGCTGACGTGCAGGGATGCGCCGCCGGAAGCGCTGCGCACGCTGCTGCCGCGTGTCCAAGACATGTTCTGGAAGAACCGGAAGATTCATGTGCATATCGTCAATGAGCGCTATGGCTAGCGTAGCAAAGGTCTGGCGATGGGCTTGCTCGGCAGGATAAGGAACAGGGACAAGCAGGCCGCGGCGCAGGACGGCGTCGACGCGGCGATCGAGCGCCTGCTGGCGCTGCACCCGCAGCTGCGCCTGGTGCGCCATGGCCGCAAGCGCCTCGTGCCCGCGGTGGCGACCTCGTTCACCCATGTCCGCGCGCTGGTCGACGCCGTGCCGGCGGCGCGCGAGGCCAGCGCCGCCGCCTGGGATGGCGACCCGTACATCCACGCCTGGTTCGCCGGGCCCGATGACGTCGCGTTGCGAATCAGCCGCTCGGCCGACCTGCGTGCCTTTTTTGCCGCCAACGGCGACGCGCCGGAAGCGTATGCGGTGCTGGGGATGGCATTGACCGAACGCCACGTCCTGGGCGCCAGGATGGAAGGTGAAACGATGCGCCGCGACGTGCCGCAGACGACGCTGAGTTTCAGCGACCACCAGGTCAGGATCTGCGGGCGCAGCGATGCCGAACTCAGGGAGAAGATCGTGCGGCGCCTGCTGGACGAGCTCGCGCTGGCGGGACTGGCGCGCGGCGCCGTCGACAAGTCGCGGCGCGCGGTACTCGAACGCGAGCGTGCGCTGCTCAAGACACGGCTGCAATTGCTCGAACGCCAGGGCCAGGGCATCGGCTCGGTGATCGGCGGCGATGTCGCGAGCGAGCCTGGCGAGCTGGCGCGGCTGCACGCGCAGGTCGAGGAAAACGCGCGCGACCTGGCCGGCATCGGGCTGCGCGAAGACGCGCTGGAGCGCGAACTCGAGCATGTGCGCGCGGTGTTCGCCCAGCCCGGCCGGCATCTGTCGGTGTCGACCAGGCGCGTGATCCTGGACCGGATGAACGTCGTGATCGAGGCGGGCACGCCGGCGGATACGTCGATGAGCGAGCTCGAGTTGCGGATCGCCCGGTTGCCGACCCTGCCGCCGCGGATGCGCGCATTCTCGCTGGTGCGCTTCGCGCGGGCCAGCCTGCTGCCGGAAAAAAGCGTGTTCGAGGATGCCGAGCAGTTGCTGTCTTCGGGACTCTGGTCCTGATGCTGGGTCAATTTATAAGGAGCACGTCATGGCTGGAGGCAAGGAAATCCGCGACAAGATCAAGAGCGTGGAAAGCACGAGAAAAATCACCAGGGCGATGGAGATGGTCGCCACCTCCAAGATGCGCAAGGCACAGGAGCGGATGCGCACCGCCCGTCCCTATGTGCGCAAGATCCGCAACATCACGGGGCACCTGGCCGAAGCCAGCCCCGAATACAGCCATCCCTTCCTCATCACGCACGACGAGGCCAGGCGTGCCGGCTTCATCGTGGTCACGACCGACAAGGGCTTGTGCGGCGGCATGAACACCAATATCCTGCGCGCCGTGACGCACGCCATGCATGAACACCAGGAGCGGGGCATCGGCAGCGACCTGGTGGTCATCGGAAGCCGCGGCCTGTCGTTCATGACCCGCATCGGCGCCAGGGTGGTCGCGCATGCGGTGCACCTGGGCGACACCCCGCACCTCGAACGGCTGCTGGGCCCGGCCAAAGTGCTGCTCGACGCCTACCAGAACGCGCAGATCGACGCCATCCACCTGTGCTACACGAAATTCATCAATTCGATGAGCCAGCAGGCCGTCATCGAGCAGCTGGTGCCGCTGGTGCCGGAGAACGTGCGGGCCGAACGGGGAACGCATGCCTGGTACTACCTGTACGAGCCGGACCCGGCCCAGGTCATCGACGACCTGCTGGTGCGCTACGTCGACGCGCTGATCTACCAGGCGGTCGCCGAAAGTTTCGCGTCCGAGCATTCGGCGCGCAGGATGGCGATGAAGGCGGCCAGCGACAACGCGGCCAGCATCATCGACGACCTCAAGCTGGTGTACAACAAGACCCGTCAGGCGGCGATCACGAAGGAACTTTCCGAGATCGTCTCCGGCGCGGCGGCGGTCTGAGCGAGGACATCATGGCAACTCCCACGATCCGCGTCAGCGTCGTCTCGGCCGAGGAAGAGGTGTTCGAGGGCGATGCGGAGTTCGTCGCACTGCCCGGCGAAAGCGGCGAGCTCGGCATCTATCCGCAGCACACGCCCCTGATGACCAGGATCCGGCCGGGCGCCGTGCGCATCAAGGTGCCGGGGCAAGAGGACGAAGAACTGGTGTTCGTCGCCGGCGGCATCCTGGAAGTCCAGCCGGACGAAGTCACGGTGCTGGCGGACACCGCCATCCGCGGACGCGACCTGGACGAAGCCAGTGCGAACGAGGCGCGCAAGCAGGCCGAGGAAGCGCTGCGCAACCGGGACACCAGGATCGACTACGCCAAGGCGCAGTCGGAACTGGCGATCGCCATCGCCCAGATCCAGGCCTTGTCGCGGCAAAGGAAACGGCGCTGACGTGCAGGACGACCGATTGAGTTTGGTCAGCCTCGACTCGACGGCCGACGCTGGTGACGCCGGTCAGGCCGCGGCGGCGCGGCGCTCGGTGCGCCCGTTGGTCAGGAAGCGCTCCAGCGTCTGCTGGAGCTGCATCGAAATATTCGTGAAGCTGCAGCCGATCTGCACCTGCTCGCCGAGCAGGAAGGTGCGGAAGGGCCGCATCAGGCGCACTTCCAGGTCGGCCGTGATGAACAGCGCCGGCCCCAGTTCCAGCCGCACGCCAATCAGTTTCTTGCCGACGTGTAGCCCGTAACACTGCTCGGGCGAGGCGCGCATGCCGACGCCGCCCTGGGAAAAATCGTAGAGGGGCAGTTCGTACTGGCGGCCCGACAGGCCGAAGCTGGCGCTATAGTTGGCGCCGACCGGCGTTTCCACCCGGCGCGCCGAGCGCCGGTTGAGCACCAGGCAGTGTTCCGGGAAGTCCGCCCGCACCAGGTGGGGCTGGCCGGGCAAACCCTTCCAGTCGCTTTCCAGCTCGAACTGCAACTTGGCATTGCCGCCGATCGCGCTGACGAAGGTGGCGTGGTGGGTGACCGGCATGTCGCTGCCAGTAAAATCCAGCACGAAGTGCGGCAATGCCGGGTCGACCGACTCGATCCGCACCAGGAGCGGCTCCTGGATGCCGGAATAGACGGTGACGGGATCGCCGCTGAGCGCCAGCGCGGTCAGCGCTTCACCGATGTCGAACGGATCCGACATCTGGTGTGGCGCGGCATTGCCCGGAATACGGGTCAGGAGGTCGGATGGCTTTGGCGGGCCCTTGCGGGCAAAAGCGACGGCATCGGAGACGTTCACGGCGGGGTCCTGGACGTGATTGTAAAATGCTGCTGCACGGAAGTATAACCCTCTTTGCAATCTTGTTGCAAACCGGAATCAAACTTGCAGCAGAGTCCATGCCGGTAGGTGGGGGCGAAGCTCACGGCGAGCCGTGCAATGCCGAGCAACCAGCACACGCCTGTCAGGCGCCAGGAGCGACTTCCACCTACCGGGATAGACTCATCGCACCGATCAAATTTCCAGGTTGTCGATCAGTCGGGTCGCGCCCAGCTTGGCCGCCGCCAGCACCACCAGCGGCTCGCCGCGTTCGAGGTCCGCGCCATGCGGCGCCTGCAGGTCGATGCGCTTGCGCACCGAAACGTAGTCCGGCTTCCAGCCGCGTCCGGCCAGGGCGGCCATCGCGCGCGCTTCGACGGCTTTGATGTCGCGCTCGCCGCTGCGGACGGTGTCGGCCACCGCGTTCAGTTCCCGGTACAGCACCGGGGCTTCGGCCCGCTCGTCGCTTGAGAGGTAGCCATTGCGCGAGGACAGGGCCAGGCCGTCCTCGGCGCGAAAGGTCTCGGCGCCGATGATCTCGGTCGGCAGGGCGAACTGGCGCGCCATATTACGAACGATCATCAGTTGCTGGTAATCCTTCTTGCCGAACACGGCCACGCGCGGCTGCACGCACGAGAACAGCTTGGTCACAACGGTGCACACGCCCTCGAAGAAGCCGGGACGGAATTCGCCTTCCAGCGTATTGCCCAGGCCATCCGGCGGGCGCACGCGGTATTCCTGCGGCTCGGGATACAAATCCTTTTCGGTCGGCGCGAACAGCACGTAGACGCCTTCCTTCTCCAGCTTGGCCACGTCTTCCTGGAAGGTGCGCGGGTATTTGTCGAAATCCTCGTTGGGGCCGAACTGCAGGCGGTTGACGAAGATCGAGGCGACCACCGGGTCGCCGTGACGGCGCGCCAGGCGCATCAGCGACAGGTGGCCTTCATGCAGGTTGCCCATTGTCGGCACGAACGCCGTGCGCAGCTGGCCGCGCAACTGGTCGCGCAATTCGTCAATGGAAGAAATGATTTTCATGGGTGAACAAAGGGAGAATAAAACGGCATCAAGCCGGCGAATAGGCCAGGCGCACGTAGATCGGCGCAAAAGGTTCGGCCTGGGTAATTTCGATCAGTGTTTCTTTCGCCAGTTCGAGCATGGCGACGAAGTGGACGACGACGATCGGCCGGGGCGCGTGAGCCACCGTGTGCTGGCCTGCGAACAGGTCGCCGAACTCGACGAAGCGCTGCGATTGCAGGGTGCGCAGGATGGCCGACATGTGCTCGCGCACCGACAGTTCCTGGCGCCCGATCCGGTGGTGCTGGGTCAGCTTGGCGCGGCGCAACACGTCGAGCCAGGCACGCTGCAAGTCCCAGGGATCGACGTCGGGCAGGGCCGTGTTCAGGCCCTGTTCCACGAACAGCTGCGGGCGTACGAAGTCCCGGCCTTCCTGGGGCACGTTACCCAGCGCTACCGCAGCGGATTTGATCTGCTCGTAGTCCAGCAGGCGGCGCACCAGTTCGGCGCGCGGGTCGCCGGCATCCTCGATCAGGTCGTCCTGGCGCTTGGGCAGCAGCATGCGGGATTTGATTTCGATCAGCATCGCAGCCATCAACAGGTATTCCGCCGCCAACTCGAGGTTGCTCTTGCGGATCTGCTCGACATATTCCAGGTATTGCAGGGTCACCTGCGCCATCGGGATGTCGAGGATGTTGAAGTTCTGCTTGCGGATCAGGTACAGCAGCAGGTCGAGCGGACCTTCGAAGGCGTCGAGGAAGATCTCGAGCGCGTCGGGCGGGATGTACAGGTCGTTCGGCAGGCGCGTCAGCGGTTCGCCATACAGGCGTGCGATCGCGGCGTCTTCCGGCGGGGGCGGCGCGGCATGCTGGTCGTCGACGGCGGCTTCCACGGGGATTTCCTCTCCCTCGGCTGCCGCCCCTTGGGGCATCATGCGCGCGCCTCCGTCCTCAGACCTTGGTCTGGTACGGGTAGGCCTGCTGGCGCAGGCGCGATTCCTCGACACGGGCCTGTTCGTCGAGCGAGACCGGTTCCTTGTCCCACAGCAGGGCGCGGCCGGCGACCTGGCCCGCGTCCAGGTGCGAGTTCTGCTTCTTGAGCTCCGAGATGAACTTGGTGTGCTCGGATTCGTACATCACGTGTTTTTTCGAGAAGATCATGATTCGCTTGAGATAAATGACGGCTGGGTGCCGGCGACGGGCAGATTCTTCTGCCACGCGCCGCCGGCGTCAAGTCTTACTTGTGCAAGGCGTTCAACTGGCGGGCGATGATGTCGTGGTTGAGCCACAGTACCGGCGCGATTTTTTCCGATGCGCCATGGAACATCAACGGGCCGGCGCCTTCCAGCACCAGGCTCGACAGGTGATCGGTGATCAGTGCCTTCTTGTCCTTGTGCAGGGCGGTGATGGCTTCCGAGGTGCCGATCATGACTTCGGCCAGTTCCGGGGTATTGTCCATCGGCCAGGCTTCGAAATTGCGGAAGGTGGCGCTGGTCGCATCGTTATTGTACCCCTCGATGGTGTCGAGCAGCTGTTGCAGCGAAGTGCCTTCGCCCAGCAGCTCTTCGCAGATGCGCCAGTGCTCGTCGGCCCAGGCGCCGCCGCCTTCTTTCTTCAGTGCGCGCAGCAGCGGGAACAGCGACAGCTCGACGCCGACGAAGATGTCGGACGAGTTGGTGCGGATTTCCGGGCAGTTGAACACGGTCGCGAAGGTGCCGTTGTTCCAGGCCGCTTCGGCGATCGACTCCAGGCGCATCTTGGCGTAGCCCTGGGTGTAGTTGGTGTAGGTCTGCCACTGGTACTCGTCGCCGATCAGGATCTCGGTGCCGTGGTAGCCGTAGGCGGTGTAGCGCACTTCGCCGCCGGCTTGCGTCACGCGCTCGCGGATCGCGCTCGACGCGTCGATCAGGTACTTGAGCGTGTTGGCCGAGACTTCGTCGAAGTTCATCAGGATCAGCTTGCCCAGGTCGCTGTCGAGCAGGGCGCGCGAGGACATGAAGCGCTCGCCGCGGCCTTTGTAGATGCGGTTGGCGATGGCCAGGAAGGCCTTGATCTTCGGGATGCCGCCGGCCATCGTGTGGGCGAAGAAGACGTTGGCGCCTTGCGGCACCAGCTTGTCGATCTCGGCCATCACGGTGGCGGCGGAGCCCGTGAAGCGGGCCACGCCTGCCGCGCGGCAGCGCTCGATGCGTTCCCAGTCCAGCTTTTCTTCCTGCCAGTTCTTCAGGGTGATACCGGACAGCATTTCGGTCGGGTTCTGTTCGCCTTCCGGGGCGTCCATGTCGAAGCCGGCCATCAGCGGCACGTTGATGATGCGGCCGCCCAGTTTCTCTTCCGCTTCGGCCAGTTCTTCGTCGTTCAGCTTGCGTAAAGCGCCGCTGTCGTCGCGGCGACCCACGGTGACGCCGACGATGGTCATGCCGGCGGCGCGCGCCTGGTCGATCAGGCCGTTGACATAGCCGCGGCCGAACAGTTCGCCGAACAGGACGAAGACGTCGCCCTTACGGAACACATTGGCTTCAGGGATATGGCGGAGAGGATTCAATTCGGTCATATTATTAGCTACCTATCAAAAGAGTTTGTG